>JAHBWI010000007.1 GCA_019637075.1 Nitrospiraceae bacterium
TTCGGCGAGCAGACCGTGCTCTGTGGTGGCATGACGGCACTCATCCAGGCCGGTTTCGAGACCCTTGTCGAGGCGGGTTATGCGCCCGAGATGGCGTATTTCGAGTGCCTGCACGAGGTCAAGCTGATCGTCGACCTGATCTACGAGGGCGGCATCGCGAACATGCGCTACTCCATCAGCACTACGGCCAAGTATGGCGATATCACGCGCGGACCGCGCGTCGTGACGGAGCAGACGAAGCAGGAAATGAAGAGAATCTTGGGCGAGATCCAAAGCGGCCAATTTGCCAAGGAATGGGTGCTTGAAAATCAGGCCAACCGCCCGGTGTACAACGCGTTGCTGAAAAAAGGCGAAGGCCATCCGATCGAAGAGGTCGGGGGGCGGCTGCGCGGCATGATGCCCTGGCTCAAAAAGGACCAGTTGGTCGACAAGAATAAAAACTAATGCCTTTGCGCCCGGCGTGGTAGCATACAGTGATACGGCTGGAGGACCATGGCTGATCGTGCCGTCGGGGTGCCCATTGCAAAAGAGGGGTTTCCATTCGTCGGTGGGCTTGGAGCGGCCACGGCGGCTGCTGCGTTGGTCGACTGGACCGTTCCCACTCTCTTGTTCGGCGGGTTCACGCTGTTTACAGCATGGTTTTTCCGAAACCCATCCAGAACGATTCCCCAGGATCCCAATGCGGTCGTGGCGCCGGGCGACGGCAAGGTCATCGCGATCGAGGAGGAGTTCGAGCCTCGATATCTGAAGGAAAAGAGCATCAGGCTCACGATCTTCCTGAACGTCTTTGACGTGCACATCAATCGAATTCCTTGCGAGGGAACGGTCGAAGGGGTCGTGTATCAGCCGGGGCAATTCCTCGTGGCGAGCAAGCCGGAAGCGACGCTTCGAAACGAGCAGAATGCGGTCATGCTCAAGACGCCGTCCGGCACGAAGGTGTTGTGCGTGCAGGTGGCTGGATTGATTGCCCGCAGGATCATCAGCTGGGTCGGCCAAGGGGATCGTGTCGAGCGTGGGGAACGGTATGGTCTGATTCGCTTCGGGTCTCGAATGGATACGTTTTTGCCGCTCGGGACGAAAGTCCGTGTGGCGGTTGGGGACCGGGTTAAGGGCGGAGAAACCATTGTGGGGGAACTCCAATGAAACCAGCGCCGATTCGGGGTGCCTTCGCCAAGGGGAATCGGAAGCGGCAGGCGATGTACCTGATTCCGAATCTCTGCACGACGGGGAACCTGTTCTGCGGGGTCTTTGCCATCCTCTCGGTATTCAACGGCCAACATTTGGCTGCGGCGATCGCCATTTTGGTCGGCATGATTTTCGACATGCTGGACGGGAAACTGGCCCGCCTGACCAATAGCACCGGGCAGTTCGGCATCGAATATGATTCCCTCTCCGACGTGGTGTCGTTCGGCGTCGCGCCTGGTCTGCTGATTTACTCGTTTGCTCTCAGCGGGCAGGGGATGTTCGGAGTGGCGGTGATGTTCACCTATGTGGCAATGGGAGCCGTGCGGCTGGCGCGGTTCAATGCCACAGTGGCGAATTCAGACAGTAAATATTTCACGGGCTTGGCGATTCCGGCTGCCGCGGGCGTGATTGCGTCGCTGGTCATCTTCGATCTGCACATTACGCAGATGGGATCGGAGGTAAAGCCGATCCTGATTCTGGTGATGACGCTCTGCCTGGCGTTTCTGATGGTCAGCACCATCAAGTATCGCAGCTTCAAAGACATGAAGTTCCGTCGAGGCGAGCACTTTACCTACCTGGTGTGGGGCATTCTGGCATTGATGTTGATTGTTGCCTGGCCTCAGGTTATGGTATTTGTCATGTTCGCCGGATACGCGGTATCAGGCCCTGTCTCTCGTTTGTGGGGGATGGTTGCAAAGCCTTCCGCCAAACAGCTGACCAGGTCAGAGACGCCGGTGTTGGAGTCGAAAGAGTAGTGTGCGGGCTGTGATGAGGAGTAGTAGGCGACGCTGACCGTAGTGAGAGAGCCGGCGGATGGTGCAAGCCGGTCGGTCAATCGCCGAACTCGCCTCTGAGCCGGACCCACGAACCCCAAAAGGGTGGTAGTCGGTCCCGAGTCATCCACGTGACGGATTGAATGAAGGGCGGCGGGAATATGATTCCCGTTGCCGAATCAGGGTGGTACCACGAAGAGCTGGAAGCCTTCGTCCCTGTCCGTGGGGCGAGGGCTTTTTTATTGGCAGATTGTCGAAACCGGTTTCCAACGTTGTTTTCTACACCTGCGGCTTCGTTGGGAACCCGGATTGAGCAATCTGCGGAACAGAGGAGGGTGGGACCATGACGAGGATGATCAGAATTTTCGATACGACGTTGCGCGATGGCGAGCAATCGCCGGGGGCCAGTATGAACGTCGAAGAGAAACTCATGGTCGCCAAGCAACTGGCTCGCCTGGGGGTCGATATCATCGAGGCTGGGTTTGCATACAGCTCGCCCGGCGATTTCGAGGCTGTACGGCGGATCGCGCATGAGGTGGATGGGCCGACTGTCTGCAGTTTGGCCCGTGCGCGACCGGAGGACATCACGAGGGCCTACGAAGCGTTGAAAGGCGCGCCGAGGGTCAGGATCCATACGTTCCTGTCGACGTCGGACATCCATCTGAAGCATCAGTTTCGCATGACGCGGGACGAGGCCAAGAAGCGGGCGGTAGAGATGGTGCAGCTGGCTCGTACGTACGTCGACGACGTCGAGTTCTCGCCGATGGATGCCAGCCGGTCGGATCCGACCTACCTCTATGAGGTCATCGAGGCGGTCATTGCGGCGGGGGCTGGGACCGTCAACATTCCGGACACGGTCGGTTACACAATTCCGCAGGAGTTCGGTAAATTAATCCGCGGTATCCGGGAGCGGGTCCCGAACAGCAGGCAGGCGATCATTTCCGTCCATTGCCACAATGATTTGGGGTTGGCCGTGGCGAACAGTCTGGCTGCCGTGATCGAGGGGGCTGGGCAGGTGGAATGTACGATCAACGGGATCGGAGAGCGCGCGGGAAATACATCATTAGAAGAAGTGGTGATGGGATTGCGAACGCGCAAGGACCTCTACCAGGCCGATACCAAGGTCAATACCGAGGAAATTTCCAAGACGAGCCGTCTCGTGAGCAAGATTACCGGGATGGTCGTTCAGCCGAACAAGGCGATTGTCGGAGCCAATGCGTTCGCCCATACCTCGGGCATCCACCAGGATGGGTTGCTGAAGGACAAGACCACCTACGAGATCATGCGGCCCGAATCGATCGGTCTCGAACAGAACAAGTTGGTCATGGGCAAACTCTCCGGTCGCCATGCCTTCCGGCAACGTTTGGAGGAACTCGGTTACAAGTTGTCGGAGGAGGAGATCAATCACGCGTTCGAGCGGTTCAAGAAGTTGGCGGACCATAAAAAGGAGATCTACGAAGAAGATCTCGAAGTCATCGTGTCCGAAGAAGTGGCCAAGATGTCGGAGCGTGTCGTCTTGAAATCGTTTCAGGTCGAAAGCGGAACCAACAAGACGCCGAAGGCCACGGTAGAGTTGGAGATCGACGGCAAGACCGTGACGCACACCGGCACGGGGGATGGACCGGTCGATGCCGTCTACCGAACGATCGCCGCGATGACCCATACCAAGAGCAAACTGCTGATGTTCGGGGTCAACGCCATCACCGGCGGAACCGATGCCCAGGGCGAGGTCTCAGTGCGGGTCGAGGAAGATGGCCGAACCGTGACCGGACACGGGGCCGATACCGACATCATTACCGCTTCGGCCAAGGCCTATCTGAATGCATTGAATAAGCTGGCCTACCATGCGTCCAAACAGGCTGAGGGCGTGCAGAAGGTCAGCTTGATTTGATCCCGATCCACAGGGTAGATTCCTCAATTCCCGACCGTGGCGAGCGCCGCGGTCGGGCCCTGCCCCTTCCGATCACGGCGATCGGCCGGCGGTGAGGGAAGGGTCTCCTCATGCTGCACACGCATCTACGACAGTGTCCGGAATTCTTGGCCGGCGATCACACGAGGCTGCGGGAATTGCTGCATCCGTCGAAGGCGCCGCTCAAGTTGGGGTACAGTCTGGCGCACGGGTTCGTCGATCCGGGCAAGGCGTCGCTGTGGCATCGCTTGACCTCGTCCGAGGTGTACTACTTCATCTCTGGGTGCGGCACGATGCAGGTGAACGAGGAATCAGTGAAGGTCGAGGCCGGCTCGGTCGTCTACGTGCCGCCCGGCGCGAACCAGTCGCTTGTGAACGAAGGAACCGACCCGGTCGAGTTTCTCTGCCTGGTGGATCCCGCCTGGACTCCGGAACAAGAAACGGTGCTTTGATAACGAAGAGGAGAAGATCACGTGAAAGCGAAGATCGCGGTATTGGCGGGTGATGGCGTCGGGCGAGAAATCGTGCCGGAGGCGGTAAAGATTCTCAAGGCGGTGGCGGAGCGCTACCACCATACGTTCGAGTTCACGGCGGCCGATGTCGGAGGCCAGGCCATCGATAAGGTCGGGGTCCCCCTTCCCCAGGATACGCTGGCGGTTGCCAAACAGAGTGATGCCGTGTTGCTGGGAGCAGTCGGCGGGCCTAAGTGGGAGGGGCTGGAATATAGTCTACGCCCGGAACGGGCTCTGCTCGGTCTGCGCGAGCAGCTCGGCCTCTATGCCAATCTTCGCCCGGCGAAACTCTATCCGGGACTGGCCGATGCCTCCACCTTACGCCGGGAGGTTATCGATGGGATCGACATGCTCGTCGTGCGTGAACTCACGGGCGGCATTTATTTCGGCAAGCCCAAAGGCATAGAGAAACTGCCGGGTGGCGGAGAGCGCGGCATCAACACCGAAGTCTATACGACGGAGGAAATCAGGCGGATCGCGGTGGTGGCGTTCGACGCAGCTCGGAAGCGGAAAAAGAAGCTTACCTCGGTCGATAAGGCCAATGTGCTGGAATCCTCGGAACTCTGGCGGCGCGTGGTCTGCGAGGTGCATAAGGATTATCCTGATGTGGCGTTGAGTCACATCTACGTCGACAATTGCGCGATGCAACTGGTCCGGAACCCACGGCAGTTCGACGTGTTGTTGTGCAACAACATGTTTGGAGACATTTTGAGCGATGAGGCGGCGATGCTGACCGGTTCGATCGGCATGCTCCCGTCGGCGAGCGTCGGAGCAAAGGTCGGCCTGTTCGAGCCGATTCACGGGAGTGCTCCGGACATTGCGGGGAAGAACATCGCCAATCCTATTGCGACGATTGCGTCCGGCGCCATGATGTTGTCCTATGCCTTCCAACTCGACAAGGAAGCAGCCGCGATCGAGCAAGCCATCGTGAAGACGCTGGATCTCGGCTACCGCACGAAGGACATCCATGCCGAGGGCATGAAACTGCTCGGGACAACGGAGATGGGAGACGCGATTCTTCGGAATCTGGTCTGAACGGGACCATGACACTCACCGCACGCGTGACGACAATCGAAACGCTGGTCGGTATCGGAGAGCCGGACTACAGCGGAGACGGCGGTCCTGCCGCCTCGGCATCGTTGAACGAGCCGAAAGGCGTATGTCTGGACCGTGACGGCAACCTGTTTATCGCCGATGCCGAAAACCATGTGGTGCGGCGAGTTGATCGGGCAACGGGCCTGATTACTACAGTGGCTGGACGGCTCGCGGCCGGACCAGGGGCTTCGTTTGCCGCCGCAGGACAGGCAGCCGCCGAACCGCCCGGCGAAGAAGAAGACCCGTTTGCCGAACCTTCCTCCGACAAGTCGAAGACGTATAGCCAGGTCACGGACGTTGGCGGTACGGTGCGTTACGTGACCGGCGGAGGCATTGGGCTCAGCCGCTTCGAAGGCGACGGTGGCCCCGCCACCCGTGCCAGCTTGAATTTTCCGAGCGCTGTTGCGGTCGACAGGGCCGGCAATCTCTACATCGCCGATACGATGAATCACCGCGTCCGAAAAGTCGACGCGCGCACCGGCGAGATCTCCACACTTGCTGGGACGGGGCAGCCGCGGTTCCATGGCGACGGAGGACCAGCCGCGTCGGCTGGACTGAACGATCCTGTGGCGTTGGCCGTAGACGAGACGACGCTGTATATCGCCGATCAAGGCAACAATCGAGTCCGTGCGCTCGATCTGTCCTCAGGGACCATCCGCACCATTGCGGGGGATGGCACCGCTGCGTACAACGGCGACGAGATACCCGCGACTCAGGCCAGTGTGGCCGGGCCGGGTGGCCTCGCCTTGGGACCTGGCGGCACGCTGTTCATTGCCGATACCTTTAATGGGCGCATCCGCGCCGTGGCCCTCTCAACGGGAAAAATTTCCACGGTCGTGGGTGACGGAGGAACATATCGGTATCAAGGTCCCCAGGATCCTCCTTCTGCCAGTCTCTCTCGGCCCGCCGGCATCGCCGTAACTGTCGACGGGGCGATCTTGATCACCGATTCCGACAGCCATTTGATCCGCCGGTACGATCCGGCGACCAAGGCCATCAGTCGCGTGGCAGGAAACGGGGTGGCTCAATTTTCCGGCGATGGTGGGGATGCGTTGGCTGGGAGTTTGAGCTACCCGTTCGGGGTCGCCGTCGACGCCACCGGCAGCATCGTCGTCGCCGACACATTCAATCACCGTATTCGAATTGTGCGAATCGCGACGGAAGGATAGTCACGATGTTGAAAAAGAAAAAGGCCTACACGGTGGCGATCATCGGAGCCACGGGGGCTGTGGGGAAGGAAAGCCTGGAGATTCTGGAGGAACGGAAGTTTCCGATCGAATCGCTCAGGCTGTTTGCGTCAAAACGATCGGCTGGGGAGTCCCTGTCGTGCCAGGGCAAGAGCTACAAGGTTGAGGAACTGACCGAGAAGTCGTCCTTCGCCGGAGTGGATCTGGCTTTTGTATCCGCAACGGATGCCATCAGCCGGGACTATGGGGCCAAGCTCGGTGCCGCCGGTGTGTCGGTGATCGACGATAGTGCGGTCTTTCGTATGGACCCCGACGTGCCGTTGGTGGTACCGGAAGTTAACGCCGCCGCCTTAGGTGCGATGAAGAAGGGGATTGTGGCGATTCCCAATTGCACGACGACGCCGCTGGTGATGGCGCTCAAGCCTTTGCAGGATGCGGTGGGGGTCAAGCGGGTCGTGGTGACGACCTTTCAGTCGGTCTCCGGGACCGGTGCGGCTGCAATGGATGAACTGGTCGATCAGACCAAGGCACTCATGACCTTTCAGGACGTGAAGGTGCAGGTCTACCCGTATCAAATTGCCTTCAATTTGCTCCCGCATATCGGGTCATTCGGGGAAGGGGGCGACTGTTCCGAAGAAGTGAAGATCGTGCGTGAAACCAGGAAGATTCTGGATGCGCCGAAGCTGCGTGTGACCGCGACGACAGTGCGAGTGCCGGTCCTGCGGTGTCATTCGGAAGCCATCAACGTCGAGTTGGAGCGCCCGCTCAAGCCGAACGATGCCCGAGCTGCCTTGGCCGCCATGCCCGGCGTGATCGTGTACGATGACCCGACCAAGAAGCTGTATCCCATGCCCTTTGAGGTGTCGGGAAAGGACGAAGTCTACATTGGGCGTGTCCGAGAAGATGAGTCAGTCACCAACGGGCTCAACTTGTGGGTGGTGAGCGACAATCTCCGAAAGGGTGCGGCGCTCAACGCGGTTCAAATCGCGGAATGTCTGATACAATAAAACATGGCGGAATGGAGCGGCCTGGGCAGACTCCTGATCCTCGTGGGACTCGCTGTGGCTGGTGTCGGAGTCTTGTTCATTCTGGCGGACCGTTGGCCGGGAATCGGTTCGCTTTTTAACTGGATCGGAAAACTTCCTGGTGACATGTCCATCCGCCGAGAGCATTTCAGCGTTTATGTGCCGATTGCAACCAGTCTGGTGCTCAGCATCCTGCTGAGCGTTGTGTTCTACCTACTTTCATGGCTGTTTCGCCGTTGATCCGGTGTGGCGTGCCCTTTCCGGCAGGCGTCGTCCTGGCCCTGCTGATCGTGCTGACGGCAGCCATTCCTGCTTCCGCCGAGTCCATTCGTGTCTTGGTCGGGCAGGATCTCCACCAGCTGGAAGTCCGATCCGAGGGGGAGCTGGCCGTGATCTCGGATCACGGAGACAGCCGCGCCGTGCATGCTCCGCTGCACATTCAGTCGCGATCGGACGGTATTCACGTCAACGGCCGGCGTATGGGGGGGGACTCACTGACCGTTCGGCCCTTGCGCTCGGGCCTCACGCTGTTGATGGGAAAGGATGCCGCTGCGTCGGGATCTACTCGAGCTGCTGCCGGCGCCCAGTCGGCGGCTCCCCAGGGGCTGCCGGTGAGTGGTGCAGTGAAGGTATTGCGCAAGGGACGAGCGCTGTCCGTTGTCAATCAGGTTGACCTGGAAGAATATGTGAAAGGCGTCGTGCCCGCGGAGGTGAGCTCGGCGTGGCATTCCGAAATGCTGAAGGTGCAAGCGGTGGCGGCTCGGACGTATGCGCTCTATAACAAAATGCTAAGCGCCGCGCGCGAGTACGATGTCGTCGCGACGACACAAGACCAGGTCTATCGGGGGCGGGCTGGGGTCGATCGACGGGTGGAAGACGCGGTGGAGGCCACCAGAGGCATCGTCGTCACCCATCAGCAGGCACCGATTTACGCGGCGTTCTCTTCGACAGCCGCGGGGCCCACCGAGGATGCGGTCAACGTGTGGCTAAACAAAGATCTGCCCTATCTGAAAGGCGTCGAGTGTCCCTTTGATTTGGATTCTCCCTATTATCAATGGAAGGCCAGCGTGAAGATCGAACAGTTGGAGCGCAACCTACGGCAGCAGGGTTTTGCCGTGGGAACGATTGCGACCCTCACTCCCATTGCCTATAGCCGGGCCGGACGTGTTGCCCGGCTGCGGATTCTCCATTCCGATGGCGAGGTCGTATTGCGTGGTGAGGATCTTCGCAAGGCAGTGGGCTACACCATCATCCCCAGCACTCAGTTCGAGGTGGAATCAGTTGGTGCCGAAGTGACCTTTGCCGGGTACGGCGCCGGCCATGCGGTGGGACTATGCCAGTGGGGCGCCAAGGAGTTGGCCGAACTCGGCTATTCCTATGCCAGCATTCTTCGCTACTACTATCCCGGTACCGAATTGCAAAATGCCGCCGTTGTTCCCCTGTCTGCCCCAACCCTTCCTGCACCCCATGCTCCTTAGCGATTTCGATTTTCCCTTCGATCCGACCTTGGTGGCCGATCAGCCGGTGCTTCCCCGCGACCAGGCGCGGCTGCTCGCGCTGGATCGTGCGAGCGGTTTGCATCAACACCTCCGCGTAGCCGATTTGCCGCAGCTGTTGCGGGCGGGAGATTTGGTTATCGTCAACGATACTAAGGTGATGCAGGCGCGTGTGCCGGTTCGGGTTGCTTCGACGGGAAAGGCCACCGAATTGCTGTTTGTCGAAGATCTCGGCGATGGGGTGTGGTCGATTTTGATCAAAGGCCGTCTGCGCCCGGGAGCGGTCCTTGAGTTTTCGTCAGGCGTGCAGGGCGAGATCTTGGAGCGGAGTCAGGATCGGACCACGCTCCGGGTGACGGGACCGGCCGGCGTAAGCGACCTGATGCACAGCGCCGGGACGATGCCGCTGCCACCCTACATCAAACGGCTTCCGACCCAGGAGGATCTGACCTGGTATCAAACGATTTTCGCGCGTCGGGAAGGTGCGATTGCGGCGCCGACCGCGGGCCTGCATTTTACCGACGAACTCATGCAACGATTGGCTGCCTCGGGCGTGGGAGTGATGAACGTCACCCTACACGTTGGGCCCGGCACGTTTCGTCCCGTCATCGTCGAACGGATTACGGAACATCGCATGGGTGCGGAGCGGGTCGAGGTCTCGGCTCAGACGATCGAAGCGATCGAACGAACCAAGGCATGCGGTGGTCGCGTGATGGCGGTGGGCACGACGGTGGTGCGGGCGCTGGAGTCGGCGGCATACGCGACCGGGCGGCTGCAGCCTTTCGACGGTCCCACTGAGTTGTTTATCTCGCCGGGTTTCCCGTTTCGAGTGGTGGATGCGCTGCTCACCAACTTTCACCTTCCGCGCACGACACTGCTCATGCTCGTTTCCGCGCTGGTCGGTATCGAACGATTGCGCGAGGCGTACCGGGAAGCCGTGACGCAACGGTATCGATTCTACAGCTATGGCGATGCGATGTTGATCGGCGAGGGGTGGCCGAGGGCTACATGAGTTCTTTGTGGATCTTGATGGGTACCTTGGTCTTCATCGACTCGGCGTACGCCATCAGGGCTCGCTGCTGTTTCTGAAAGAGGAAGCTCTGGAAGATCCGCTCCTTGGCTGCTTCGGCCTTGGCGGGATCGGTTTCGGCTTGGCGAGTCACGAGTGCCTGGGCTTCGGAGAATTCAGAGGGCGTCAACGCCACCGCATCCATGATGACCAGTCTGGCTTTGTTCGTGAGGATGTCCTTTGTTTCCATCGCTTCGAACAGTGCCGGCGTCAAGTGATTGGCGGACAGCAGGCGTCGGTACAGATCTGGATCGAACTGGCCGTTGCGCTGAAACTCGGTACGTTGCGTGATCGCATTGCGCAGATCCTCGTCGGATACCGTCAGCCCCATCTCGTTTGCCGTAAGCAGCCACATGCGATTCTCGATCAGCTGCTCGAGCACGAACTGCTTGAGAAATTCGTCCTTGATGTCCGTCTGCCCCTTGTCTTTGTAGAATCGATACGTATTCTCGTAGGCGCGACGGAATTCATCCTGAGGAATTTGTTGGTCACCCACTGAAGCGACGCTGGTTCCGGTTTGTTGTCCGAATCCCCACCATCCCATCGTGATAATGAAGGCGAGGGCAAGGAGCCCCATGATGGATTTCAGAAACCAGGGATAATCGTGCGCGGCTTCGCGAAGCAGTTTGATCATCGATGACCTTCCATGACGAGTTTTCTCGCGGGATTTTACTCAGGCGATCGCAGAAAACGCAAGAGGGACGCGGTGGATACCGTTGTGTGCCGGGATTGCGACTTTGTTTGTGCAGACAGGGGAGATTTGTTATAGTGTGAATCGATCGGGGAGATCTGAATTGGCAGAGGAGGTTACTGGGGAAAGCCCGTTCGAACTGGGCGTCTATCCGAAAGCCCAGATCCTGAACCGATTCATCGCCAAGGTGATCGATCTGCTGATTGTTGCCGCGGCGGACCGGGTGGTCCCGCCGGTCGGATTCCTTGCCGGACTTGCCTATATATTGGTAGCCGATGGGTTCGCAGGCGGTCGGAGTTTGGGAAAACGACTGATCGGACTTCAAACCGTCGTTCCCCGCACTCGTGACGCGGCAGGCTTCAAAGAATCGATTATCCGGAATCTCCCGTTTGGTCTTGCCCAGTTGGCATTCGAAATTCCCTACGTCGGGTGGATCGGGTGGTTGGCCATTCTCTCGCTCGAGGCGCTGCTTGTGATCGGGAATGAACAGGGTCGCCGCCTGGGTGATGAAATCGCCAGAACCCAAGTGCTGGACACCGGGCAACTGGAAGTACCTGATTGAACCGTTGATGCGATCGCTGATTATACGTCCCAGGTGAAGGGAGAGGTACCGTGAGTTTCATGAGTGACATGTTCGGGTGGTTCTCGAACGACCTGGCGATCGATTTGGGGACGGCGACTACGCTCGTCTACGTCCATGGGAAGGGGATCGTCTTAAACGAACCCTCCGTCGTGGCGGTCGAAAAGAAGACCGAACGGGTGATGGCCGTGGGCGCCGACGCGAAGCGAATGTTGGGTCGAACGCCGGGCAATATTGTGGCCGTTCGCCCCATGAAAGAAGGTGTCATCGCCGATTTCGAAAAAGCCGAGGCGATGCTCAGTCACTTCATTCAGAAAGCGCACAATCGCACCGCCTTCGTGCGGCCCCGCATCATTATTGGGGTGCCGTCGCGGATTACCCAGGTCGAGCAGCGGGCGGTGCGTGATTCGGCCGAGTTGGCCGGCGCGCGCGAAGTCTATTTGATCGAAGAACCGGTGGCGGCCGCGATCGGCGCAGGGTTGCCCATCACCGAGCCCTCAGGAAACATGGTGGTGGACATCGGGGGCGGTACCACGGACATCGCCGTGATTTCGCTCGGCGGCATCGTCTACAGCGAGTCGGTGAAGGTGGCGGGTGACCGGATGGACGACGCCATCATGAATTACATCAAGAAGAAGTACAATCTGCTCATCGGGGAACATATGGCCGAGCGGATCAAGTTCGAGATCGGATCGGCCTATCCGTTCGAAGAGCGGAAAACCATGATGATCAAAGGGCGCGATCTGATTTCCGGGATCCCGCGTACGTTGGTCGTCGATGATGCGGAAGTCAGAGAAGCGCTGCAGGAACCCATTGGAACGATCGTGAATGCCATCAAGGTGGCGCTGGAGAACACGCCTCCCGAGTTGGCCGGAGACATCATCGATCGCGGGATCGTACTCACTGGCGGTGGCTCTTTGTTGAAGGGGATGGATACCCGATTCCGGGAGGAAACGAATCTGCCGATCATCACGGTGGACGATCCGTTGACCTCCGTGGTGCTGGGTGTCGGCAAGATTTTGGACGAGCTCGATCTCCTGCGCAAAGTGTCCGTCATGTCGCAGTGCAGCACCGCGCGATAATCTCCATCCCGAGTGTGGATGGCTATCTTGCGCTCAACATACGGCTCCAGGCGATTAGCCGTCGTGCTCTTCGCCTTGCTGCTCGCCGCGCTGTTTCTCCTGCCTAGCCAAAGCCAGGGATTGCTTCAATATCTCGGCGGACCGCTCGGACAGATTCTCAGCCTGCCGTTGGCGGCTTTTTCCGCCGTGGATCACGGCCTCACGGAGACGTGGGACGGATACGTCGCGCTTCAAGGCGTGCGCGAGGAAAACCGGCAATTGCGCCGTGAGCTTGATCTGCTGAAGGGCCACAACAACCAGCTTCGCGAGTCGGTCGCCGCCACGCAACGGTACGAAACTCTCCTGCAGTTCAAGGAACAATCCAAGTCGCAGACTGTGGCCGCCCAAGTCATCGGGCGTGACGCCACCAATTGGTATCGAGGTTTGATTCTGAACAAAGGCGAGCAGGACGGCGTTCGTCCGGAAATGGGGGTGGTGACACCCGCCGGAGTGGTGGGCCGCATAGTGAAGGCCAACTCCGCCTCTTCGGTCGTCCTGTTGGTGACGGACGCGAACAACGCGATTGCGGGTCTCGTGCAACGCACGCGGGATGAGGGAATCGTCGAAGGCACCAGCCATGGACGAGCTCGTCTGAAATACATCCCGCTCCTGTCGCACGTGCAAGCCGGTGATCGTGTCGTAACCTCCGGCTTGACCGGCGTGTTTCCGCGCGGCATGGCGATCGGTGTGCTGACGCAGATTGAAAAGGAAGAGGGGGCCTTGTTTCAGACCGCCGAGATCGAACCCGAAGTGGATGTCACTAGGCTGGATGAGGTCCTCGTCATCACCGCACCATACGAGGAAGCCGAGGCGGCGCAAAAGCTTCTGCAAGGGACGCAGGGAGACCGGAAAAAACCGTGAAGTTCGTCTTGTACGTCGTTTTGGCGCTGGTGGTGGTTCCGTTTCAAACCACACTGCTCCATTACGTCAGCATCTTGGGAGTCCGCCCGGACTTGGGGCTCATCGCGGCCTGTTTAGTGGGATTTCTTGGCGGCGAGTTAGACGGGCTGGTGCTCGGACTCATCCTTGGTTGTTCGCAGGATTTGTTGTCCGCAGGCGATCTCTGGGTAAATGTGGTCACCAAGGGCGGCGCCGGATTTTTGGCCGGATTGGCCGGACGCCACATGGCGCATATCACGCCGATGGTCCTGTTGGTCGGCCTGGGGGTCATTTCCTGCCTGTCCAGCGCGGTCTTCATGTATTCGATGAAACCGACTACGCTGGAAGAAACGTGGACGGTCCTTCGATCCACGGTGCTGATTCAGGCTACCTTCGACGCCCTGATCGGCGCTGGGGTCTATCTGCTGTTCAGGCGGCGATGGCCCGACGACCGTCTCATCACCGATCCGGTATTGTAGATAGGGGTTCTCTACAGGATAGGTATGGCCTCCGTCGGGCTGAACGATTCAGAACTTCACGATCTCCAGCGGCGACTCACTATTCTGCGTGTGGGATTGCTGCTCGTGGTTGGACTGCTTGCCTTGCGCCTCTGGCACCTCCAGATCCGAGAGGGGCCATACTATCGGGACCTCTCGGAAAACAATCGGACCAGATCGGTCATTCTCGAACCGGCTCGCGGCCTTATTTTCGATCGTAATGGCGTGTTGCTGGCCAACAATGTGCCGAGTTTCGCCCTGTATGTGACGTTGGAGGACGTGAAGGACCGGGAAGCGTTGGTCGCACAACTGACCTCACTCCTGAATCTCGATTCGGAGCTGGTGCATAAGAAGTTGTCTTCCGGCCGGGGGGGCAAGCTGCAGCCGAGAAAGATCAAGGACCGGCTGACTCTGCGGGAAGCGACCCTGATCGAATCGCACCGGCTGGATTTGCCGGGAGTGATGATTCAGGTGGAATCGCAGCGGAACTATCCGGGCGGCGCGGTGGCGGCGCACGTACTCGGCTACGTGGGGGAAATTTCAGCGGAACAACTCGAGAAGCCGGAGTTTGCCGATCTCCATCAAGGGAGCATCGTCGGACAATATGGTGTGGAGAAATCGTTCGACCGGCAGGTTCGTGGTCGGGCGGGGCAAAAAAGCGTCGAGGTCGATGCGTTGGGCCATGAAAAACGTGCGGTCGTCATGGACAAGCCGTTGGCCGGCGATGACCTCTATCTCACGATCGACGTGCGACTGCAGAAGATGGCCGAAGATTTATTGGGACCGGAATCGGGCGCCATCGTCGCATTGGACCCGCGGACCGGAGATATCCTGGCCATGGCAAGCCGGCCGGGTTTCGACCCCAACGTGCTTTCCAAGGAGTTGACCGCGAAGCAGTGGGTGGAAATCGTACAGGATGAGGGACGGCCGCTCAACAATCGGGCCACCCAAGGGCAATACCCGCCCGGTTCGACCTTCAAGGTTGTGATGGCTGCCGCGGCGTTGGAGTCCAATACGGTGACGCCGGCCACGCAGGTGCGCTGCACCGGCGGCTATCAGTTCGGTAACCGGCTGTTCCATGACTGGAAAGCCGGCGGGCATGGATCGGTGGATATGGACCATGCGTTGATCCATTCGTGCGACGTCTATTTTTATACCGTGGGCCAACGAATGGGCATCGATACGATCGCGGACTATGCGAAGCAGTTCGGATTGGGGCAGGAGACCGGCGTCGAGTTACCGTCCGAACGGGTCGGCATCGTGCCTTCCACAGCCTGGAAGCAAAAGGCCAAAGGCCAACCCTGGTTCCCCGGTGAAACGATCTCCGCCTCCATCGGCCAAGGGTATGTGACCGTGACCCCGCTTCAAATGGCGAGTGTGATCGGGACGGTAGCTAATGACGGAGTGTCCGTACGGCCTCGGTTGGTGCGGTCGATCATGAATCGAGTGACCGCGTCGCAAGAGGAACTGGCGTCGACTGTCCGTGGGCGCGTCAACGTTAAACCTGCCACGTTGAAGCTGATTCGCGATTCATTGGCCGGAGTCGTGAAAGAGGGAACCGCGACGAGAGCCAAGTCGCCGCTGGTGACGATTGCCGGAAAGACGGGAACGGCTCAGACGGCGGCCCTACGCACGGGGCCCGAAAAAGACATTCCGAAGAAGTTTCGCGACCATGCCTGGTTTGTTGCCTTTGCTCCCGTAGAGGCTCCGACCATCGCCGTCGCGGTGTTGGCCGAGCACATGGGCCACGGCGGGTCGGCCGCGGCACCCCTGGCGAAAGAATTGATTGAGGCCTATGTGAAAGCCTACCCGCAACCGGTGGCGGGAACCGGGAGCGGGGCCGCAAAACCTAAACCCCCGGCGGCTATCGCTCCGGAGCGGACCTGATGATTGACCGTGTGATCGATAGTCGCGGCCTGGACAGTTTCGACCTGCGCTTCCTCGGGCTTATCGTCATCATTTTGTCCGTCGGGGTGGTCTCGATCTACAGCGTGACGCATTCCCAAGACACCAACTTTCCCTTTTATCTGAAGCAAATTGTCTGGATTCTGCTGGGGGCGGTGGCGTTTCTGGTGATGTATCTGTCCGACTATCACAAGATCGCCCGGCTGGCTTATCCAGCCTATATCGTCATTTTGATCCTCCTCGCGGTCGTGCTGGTAATGGGCAAATCCAGTCGCGGCGCGCAGCGATGGATTCCAATGGGCCCATTCGCGTTTCAACCGTCGGAATTTGCCAAGCTCGTATTGATTCTCGTGTTGGCGAACTACTATTCGACCGTTTCACGGGTCGGCTGGTTGCAACGGGTAGTCCTGCCCGGCCTCATCGTGCTGCCGGGACTCATCCTGATTTTGAAGCAACCGGATCTCGGCAGCGGTCTGAGCTTTCTGGCGGTCTATGCGGCGATGCTGCTGATGGTGGGGGTTCGCTCGAAAGCCCTCGGCATTATCCTGCTCCTTTCCGTGATGCTGTTCCCGTTTGTTTGGGAATATGTTTGGGCATCCTTGCACGATTACCAGCGACAGCGGGTCATGGCATTCGTGGACCCCGACTACGATCCAGGAGGGAAGGGCTACCACGCGCTGCAATCCCGTATTGCGATCGGCTCGGGAGAATTGGTGGGCAAGGGCCTTTACGGGGGAACTCAGAGCCAGCTGAAATTCCTTCCTGAAGGCCATACGGACTTCGTATTTGCCGTGTACGCCGAGGAGTGGGGATTCCTTGGGGTGCTCGTCTTGCTCGCGCTGTTTATCGCCCTGATATGGGTCTCGTTGGAAATTGCCGGGCGAGCCAAAGATACGCTGGGGGCGCTGCTTGCGGCGGGAATTATCGCCATGCTGTGTTTCTGCGTGGTGGTCAATATCGGTATGACGGCCGGCATGTTCCCGATCGTGGGCATTCCGCTTCCGTTGGTAAGTTATGGAGGGAGCGCCACCATTATGACGATGGCGTCCCTTGGATTGTTGTTGAACGTCAAAAGACGGCGTTTGACCCTGTTCTACTAGGCATGCCTGGACAGAGGGCAAGCCATTGTGAAATAACCATATTTAGTAAGGCAGGGGGAATCGGTTCGGCGAGACAACCAGGAACCCGGGACGGATGGTCCCGCGTCGGTTTCCCGGCTCCTCCTACCTGACCGCAAAGGAGTGTGTATGGGCGTAGAGATTGCCATCAGTATTTCGCGGGAGGAAACCCGCGTCGCGGTGCTGGATAACGGGGTCGTCACGGACCTCTATGGAGACCGCGCGAAAGATCAGGATTTCGTCGGAAACATCTATAAGGGACGTGTCGCCAAAGTACTGCCCGGGATGCAGGCCGCTTTCATCGACATCGGACTGGAAAAAGCTGCATTTATGCATGTGTCCGATCTCACGATGGAGTTGGATACCGGAGACACGCTGATCGAGGGTGAGGAAGACGAAAAAGAGTCGGAAGTGCCACGCCCCAAACGCCAGAGCTCGAAGCCGATCGAAGAATTACTGTCGGAAGGCCAGGAGGTCATGGTCCAGATTTCCAAGGGGCCGATCGGCACGAAGGGGCCCCGCGTGACGACCTATGTTTCTCTTCCCGGAAGATACCTCGTGTTCATGCCGACGGTTGAGCATATCGGGGTATCACGCCGGATTCCCCGGGACGATGAACGGGCGCGCCTGAAGGACATCATGAAGCGGGCCCGTCGGCCTGGGTATGGCTATATCGTTCGAACGGTCAGCGAAGGCGTCAAAGAGGATGAACTCCGTTCCGATGTCGAGTTTCTCCACGTTCTGTGGCAGGACGTGCTGGCCAAGCGGGATCACCAGCCGGCCCCGAGTCTCTTGCACAGCGATTTGAGTTTGAGCTTTCGTGTGGTCCGCGATCTGTTCGGCCGCCGCGTGGATCGCCTTCTGATCGACTCGCGCGACGAGTATGAGGCCATTCGGAATTTCGTCCAGCGATTTTCGCCGGAACAAACTTCGCGGATCCACTTCTACGACAAGGAAGAAAGCCTGTTTGACCATCTGGGTGTGGAGCAGGAGATCGCCCGGGCCATGAGCCGCAAGGTCTGGCTGAAATCAGGTGGCTATATCGTCATCGACCATACGGAGGCGATGACGGTCATCGACGTGAACACGGGCCGTTTCGTCGGCAAGCGTGACCAGGAAGAGACGATCCTCCGCAACAACCTCGAAGCGGCTCGCGAGATCGCGTATCAAGTCAAGTTGCGCGGCATCGGCGGCATCATCATCGTGGACTTCATCGACATGGAGCGGGAGAAAAACCGCGACAAGGTCTACCATGCGTTGGTAGACGCCATGTCATCGGACAAGGCAAGGACCCGAATCTCCAGAATTTCCGACCTGGGATTGATCGAAATTTCCCGAGAACGTGTACGCGAAGACCTGCTTCGTGCGTTATCCGAGCCGTGCCACTATTGCGACGGTCGGGGCTATACCAAGTCCCCAATGACGGTCGCATATGAGATTTTCAGGGAAGTGCGGCGGATCGGGAACGGGATCGAGCAGCAGCGTGTCGTCGTCGGGGCTCACCCGACGGTCGCCAATTTGCTGCAGGAGCAGGAGCAGCAAGGGATCGAGGATCTTGAACGGCGATTCGGCGCCAAGATTCTCGTGCAATCGGATGATCGCCTGCATCTGGAACAGTTCGATCTGGTCGTGATTTAAATCCGCTCGGCGTTCGACCTTATGCCTGCCTCACGGCGGGCCTCTTGTCGCCCCCGTCACTGCCCGTCTCGTCCACTACCGGCTTATCCTGGTTGGCCATGGCTGATTCATCGCTGCGGGCATGGTTACTGTTGCGCGCGGTTCCCGGAGTCGGGGATGCCGTTCTGCTGAAACTGATTGAGGCGTTCGGCGAACCGGACGCGGTCCTCGCCAGCTCGGTTGCCGCACTGATGGAGGCGGGGTGCCGTGCCTCGCTTGCGGAAGCGATCGTGCGTGGACCTGACGCCTCGGCGCGTGAGGCGGCGGATCGGGAACTCGAGCAGGCGGCTCGTGAAGGCATCGATGTGCTGACGGTGCTCGATCCGCACTATCCTGCACGGCTCCGTGTGATCCCAGATCCACCGCCGCTGTTGTATGTCAAAGGCACCGTAACATCGGAGGATCAGACGGCCGTCGCGATCGTGGGTGCTCGGAGAGCGAGTGAAGCGGGGCGGTTGTTCACTGAAGAACTGGCTCGCGAGCTGGTGGCCGCCGGACTGACGATCGTCAGTGGATTGGCACGGGGGATCGATGGGGCGGCCCATCGCGGGGCGCTGGCGGCCAACGGTCGCACATTGGCCGTGATGGGGTGCGGTCTCGATCGGACCTATCCACCACAACATCGCCTGCTGCGTGCTGAGATTGAGCAGCACGGCGCCGTCCTGTCCGACCTTCCATTGGGGGCTCAGCCATTGAGCCACCATTTTCCTCGCCGCAATCGAATCATCAGCGGGCTTGCGTTGGGTGTGATCGTGACTGAGTCGACACTCGAGAGCGGGTCTTTGATCACGGCACGTCTTGCCGGCGAGCAGGGACGCGAAGTGTTTGCGGTGCCGGGTTCTGTGAAGTATGAAGGCAGCCGTGGCCCCCACAAGCTCCTTCGAGAAGGTGCGCGATTGGTTGAGTCTGCGGCAGACGTCATCGAAGAATTGTGGCCGCAATTGGATATTGTATGCAAGCAGCGATTTGCTGAGCGCGTGGCTCCTGTGAAAAAATCAGACCATCGCTTTGGAAAAGAAGAAAGCCTGGTGTATGATGCAGTTTCATGCGAGCCAAGGACGATCGACGAAATTATTCAATCGACCGGCCTTGCGGCCCACGAAGTATCTGCCGCACTTCTTGGTTTGGAATTGAAGCAGGCGATTCGACCGTTGCCCGGTCAAGTCTATATACGGCCATTGTCGGAGCCGTTCTCGAAGGGGTGGGGAGCCGACAGACCATGAGATACTCAAGCGCCGCTTGAAGCGATAGGACAAAATGGCAAAAACCCTGATCATCGTTGAGTCGCCCACCAAGGCGAAGACGATTACGAAGTACCTGGGGCGCGGCTATGCCGTGATGGCCTCCGTCGGCCACGTCAAAGATTTGCCTACCAGCAAGTTGGGCGTGGATCTGGAGCACGACTTCGAACCCCAGTACGTCACGATCAAGGGCAAATCGAAAGTGCTTGCGGATATCAAGAAGAAGGCTTCCGAAGTTGACAAAGTCTTCCTGGCTCCGGACCCTGACCGTGAGGGGGAAGCCATTGCGTGGCACATCGCGCAGGAACTGCATGGCAAAGGGAAGAAGAAAGACGGGAAAGTCTTCCGTGTGTTGTTCAACGAAATTACCGAGTCCGCCATCAAGCGGGCGCTGCAGTCGCCCGGCGAGATTGACATGAAGCTCGTGCAGGCGCAACAGGCCCGCCGAGTCTTGGACCGAATCGTCGGTTATCAAGGCAGCCAGCTGTTGTGGAAGAAGGTTCGACGAGGCCTCAGCATGGGGCGCGTCCAGTCCGTGGCGGTGCGTCTCATTTGTGATAGGGAAAAAGAGCGGGAAGCCTTCCGCGCGGAAGAATACTGGTCGATTACGGCGCTATTGTCTGGTCCAAACCCGCCCGCCTTCGAATCCAAGCTCCATTCCATCAATGGGCAAGACGCAGAGATCGGCACCGGCGATGTGGCGCAACGAATCCTGGCTGACGTGCAGGGCAAAGATTTCGTCGTGCAATCGGTTGAGCGGAGAGAGAAGAAGCGGAATCCGGTAGCCCCGTTTATTACCAGTCGCTTGCAGCAGGAAGCGGCCAGGAAGCTGCACTTCACCCCGAAGAAGACGATGACCCTTGCCCAGCAGTTGTATGAGGGGGTGGAGATCGGGGCGGAAGGCGCCACCGGCTTGATTACCTATATGAGAACGGATTCGCCACGCATCTCTCAAGAAGCTACGGAGGATGCTCGGCAGCTGATTCAAGAACGGTTCGGCGCCGACTACTTGCCTGCCACGCCGAACGTCTACAAGACGCAGAAAGCCGCACAGGAAGCACACGAAGCGATTCGTCCGACGAAAGCCAGCCGCGACCCCGAATCGATCCGCCAATACCTTGAGCACGACCAATATCAACTCTACAAGTTGATCTGGAACCGCTTCATTGCCTCCCAGATGGTGCCTGCGATCCTGGATGTGACCCGAGTCGACAGCGCACCAGTCGGAACCCAGGACCGTTACATTTTCCGGGCGACCGGTACGGTCGTGAAATTTCCCGGGCATACGGCGGTGTACCTTGAGGGAATCGACAAGGAATTGCTGACGCAGAAACCCAAGAGCGATCAGGAAGCGGAGGACGATTCGGACCGACAGCTCCCTGCGCTCAACGAAGGCGAACGTCTTCGGTTGATCGCACAGGACGCGCAGACGGTGCCAGGACTGACTTCCAAACAGCATTTCACCCAACCTCCTCCGCGTTACAATGAAGCGCTGCTGATCCGTGAGTTGGAAGAAAAAGGCATCGGCCGTCCATCCACTTATGCCTCGATTATTTCTACGATCCAAGATCGAAAATATGTCGAGAAGGTCGAGGGCCGATTTCTTCCTACCGAAACGGGAAAGACCGTCAATGAGTTTCTCCTGAAGGGGTTCCCGGATCTCCTCGATACCGAGTTCACGTCTCATATGGAGGAGCAACTGGACGAGGTGGAAGAAGGCACCAAGCCGTGGGTCGCGGCGGTGAGGGAGTTCTATGCGCCGTTTACCAAGGACATGGAGCTGGCCCAGAACATCCCCGGTCCGAAGGACGTCGTCGAGCCGCCAACCGACATTCCTTGCGAGAAGTGCGGGCGGATGATGGAGATCAAATGGGGGCGGAACGGAAAATTTCTCGCCTGCCCTGCGTACAAGGAAGATCCTCCCTGCAAAAACACACAGAACTTCGAACGCCTAGCCGACGGGACGATCAAGATCGTGCCGAAGGTTGAGGAAACTACGGATGAAAAGTGTGCGAAGTGCGGGAGTCCGATGGTGGTCAAGAGCGGACGCTTCGGAAAATTTCTGGCCTGCTCCGCTTATCCCGCTTGTAAGACGACAAAGGCCATCGCGTTGGGCGTGAAGTGCCCGCAGCCCGGTTGCGGCGGCGACTTGGTACAGAAGCGGACGAAGAAGGGCCGGAACTTCTATGCCTGCAGCCGGTATCCAGAATGTGAATATGCCCTGTGGGATCGACCTATCAATAAGGCTTGTCCTACTTGCCAGGCCCCATTCCTAATCGAAAAGGTGAGCAAGCAGACGGGGCGAACTGTTCAGTGCCGAAACGAAGAATGCGGCTACCGTGAAGCTGGGTAGACGGCTTCGTTCCTCTCTCCCTTTCCTCTCATCCCTGTAGCATTCCTTCTCCGTCAGCCATTCAGCACTCTGACTTTGTTGTGTCGCGTGTGTTGGTTTGACTTGCGCACGGCGCGCTAGTCGCAGGAGCAATGAGATCTGTTCTCACTGAATTTGAGAACATTTGTCGATAATACGTATCTCTCTTGTTGACAAGCCCCGTGAGAATCTCTAATTAGAGTGTAAGATAGAAAGTAGAAATGCAATCTGATGCGCGTATGCGCGTCAGGTCATCACGGGAGGCGCCCTATGGCCGGGAGGAGGGACCCATGAAAGCGAAACAGGGAGTCATCGAGATTCTGAATAAAGTGCTGACGGCAGATCTCACAGCGATCAATCAATATTTCGTGCATGCAAAGATGTGCGCCAATTGGGGCTATGAGAGACTGCACCATAAAGTCAGAGAGCGGAGTATCGACGAAATGAAGGATGCCGATCAATTGATCGGACATATCCTATATCTGGAAGGCGTTCCCAACGTTCAGCGTATGAACACGGTGCAGGTCGGGGAAAATGTCCCAGAACAGTTCAAGCTTGATCTCAAGGCTGAGCAGGAGATGCTGGCGCTGCTGAGCGATGGAATTGTGCATTGCACCAAGGTCGGGGACTTCACCACGCGTCATATGCTGGAAGACATGGCGGAAGATGTGGATGCCCACATTGATTGGATCGAAACGCAAGTGGAAACCATCAAGCAGGTCGGGGTAGAAAACTACCTGGCCGAGCAAATCAAGAAGGATAGCTGATCGGGGCCACTGGCCCTATGCGGTATCAGCAGGAGTTATCATGAAAGCCAAAGACGGGGTAATCGAGCGTCTCAATAAAGTACTGGTGGGGGAATTGACAGCCGTGCATCAATACCTGTTACACGCCGCTCTGTGTAAGAATTGGGGATATGAGCGGTTGCACGAGCATTTCAGCCACCTGGCCCAGGAGGAGGTTTCCCATTCCTCAGGATTGATCGACCACATTTTGTATCTCGAAGGGACTCCGGCGGTCGATCAGTTGGATGTTGTGGCAACAGGTAAGAAGGTGCCGGATCTGTTTGAGGCGGATTTGTCGTTCGAGCGAGAGGACGCGGATCTTTTGAGAGAGGGGATTGTGCACTGTGCGAAGGTCGGTGATTTCACTACCCGGCATCGGCTTGAGGATATGATCATCGATACGGAGGAGCACATCGATTGGTTTGAAACCCAGCTCCGTACGATCAAACAGGTCGGGCTACCAGTCTATCTGGCCGAACAGATGAAGGGTGGTAAGGTTTAGCCCGCCAAATCGAACGTGGGATTTTGGGGCGGCCCGACCCCCATCGGGCCGCCAGTAGTTCTTTCCTGATAGGCGAGGGGTGGTATCAACAAGGGTGGCCTGGAGGTATGGCGCCCCGCATGTACGGACAGTCAATCGCCAGCGCTGCCGAAGTGACGGTTAGGCCGCAGGGCGCGCAGCTCCAAAATGGTCCGGTAAAGGTTAATTCGTTTCGACCGCAACGTGGGCATCGTATGATCTTCATCGGATCTCCCACTGAGCGGTGATTTTCGCAGCAGGTCCTGTCAGTCCTCGTAGGCTCCACGGAACTACAACTCCCGGTCTAACGGTCTTCTTCTCCTGAAGCGGCTTCATCAGTCTTCGTTTCTCCTCCACGATTGCACGGAGAGTGTTCATCCCACTCTGGCTGAGGGCGTGGATCAAATGGAAACGCAGGAATCCCTCCGGGTCGACAAGGAATGTGTAGCAGTTTGTGTGAAAGGCGGACCATGAGACGTGAAAAGCCCGATGGACACGCTTGAGAGTGTCGATAACGACGGGAAGCGCGAGTGTGCTGAGCTGTGAGAGGTTGCAGCCATCGTCGAGATCCAAGTGGGAAGTCACAGCAAGGAAATTGGGCCGTTCGCGATGGAGTCGATGCATATGGAGTTCAAGAAACGCAGCTCGGGTGAGACTCGGGAGTTGGCGAAGCAGATCGCGGTCCGTCGACCGTGAACGTCTTGCGAGCCGATGATGTGAAGCCGGCCTGCAATAGTAATGGTACCCTGAATATTGGAGTCGTCTGCCCCATCTGGATCACGGGAGTTCTTCTTCCTCCATGTGTCCGGTAGGTAAGTTAGCTGGAAGGGAAGAGGAGGGGGCCTCAGGAGGAATCGAGGCGCCCTCCCCTGCGCGTTGTGGAAGGGCACATTCCACTCCGAACCTCGAACCTAAAGGCGATGCATCCTTGGTTTGAAAGGCATGAACCGGTTGCACAGGGAATTGCAGGAGTTCAGAGGCCAGCGCGACCAGTGATGGGTCGAACTGGGTCCCTGAGGAGGCTTGGAGCAGCCGACAGGCTCGTGCGGCCGAGCCAGACTGCCGGACCAGCATGTCAAAGGAGTCCGCGACGGCGAGAATACGTGCCGGCAGCGGCACATAGAAGCCGCGCAGCCCGTAGGGATATCCAGAGCCATCCCAATGCTCATGATGGTGTGCGATCCACAACGCAGCGCGACCTAGAAAGCGAAACTCGCTCAATAGTTGCGCACCTTCCCGCGAATGGCTTTGCACGAGGATGTATTCCTCAGGCGTCAGAGTCGCGCTCGGGTCGGTCAAATGTTTTGGAACCGTCAGAAGCCCGATATCATGCAGCAACGCGGCGTAATGCAGCTCTGTCTGATCCTCCGGCGAGAGTCCTGCCTCCTGTCCCAAGCGCATTGCATAGTGAGCAGCTTGCTCCCCATGGCCATAGTGGTGAGGCAGTGCGGTTTCGATACGACGAGCCAGCCGACAGAGGGTGAGATGGCATATATACTCACGGGACGAAAGGGGCAGGGACAACGAATCGAGCGTCCGCAGTTCCATCATGATTCCGTGAAGCAACTGAGCTGTGGGGTTGATTGGCGCAACTACGGATGACTGCATCGGTCACCTCCTTAAAAAAACAACAGAGCCCAAGACCGTGGGCACGATCTTGGGCTCTGGGCCTATGGCCTCTGGCCGCGGGCTGTATGGCAGACGGGCGTCTGGTTTAGTGCTTGTGGCTTTCCCCGTGCTTCCCAGCCATGAGTGGCTGCTTAAGAATCCACATCTCGTGCAACGGGATCCACATCATGATCAGGAACGACACCATCATCAGCGTATCGCCAGTCAGCATCGTGATGACGAAAACGGGAGACACGTAACTGATCAGCCAGGGGGAGAGGAGATCCAATCCCACGCCGCCAAATGCCAACCATGTCGTCCATACTTTCGTGGCATGGCTCGCATTCGTGAGGTAGAGGACGTGGACAAGAATCATAAACACCACCGGCATCGTAAACAGATGAAAGTGGGTGACCTCCGCCAATTCTCGGAACGACATGGGTTCGCCGAAGGTGGCATCCGACCCACGGTAGTGATCGGCAATGCCTTGCGGCGAGAGGCCCGTCATGCTGTGTGCCCAGAAAAATGAAAAGAGGAATCCCGTGAGCATCAGCCCAAGAAAAATCGTATAGAGCAATCGGATGTGACGGTCCGAATCTCGGAGTCGAAAGCGGCTGTTGAAGTTGCGCATAGCCGGAGTACGGGCCGTGGCCTAGTTGCCGAAAATGGATTTGAAGAAGCCTTTGTCCGTCTTGCGCGCCGTCATGGTATCGCTGCCCTGTCCTGCCGGCTTGAGATAAAACTCGTCGACAAGCACCAGCACGCGCTTAATGCCTGCGCTCATCGAGCGAACGGACATCGTCGCGCCGCTGATGTTGATAATGTCCTTGTTGATCCTAATCGGATCTAGGACGGACTTGCCTTCGTATTGAGAATTGAACCGCTTCTGCCGCACCTCGCTGCCGCGCGCTTCCCGAAAGATCAGCAACTCGATATCCGATACCTTGCCCTGTTGGTCGACCCCGACCATGTAAGTCATCGGTTTATGTTTACCGATGGTGTTATGTACCATCGCATACCCGTCGATTTGTGTGCCGGTCTCGCCGATGTAAATTTCAAAGGACTCTTCCGGGAATTTCCAGCCGATTCGCTCTTCGATCTGTGCTTTCTTTTCAGGAGTGAGACGAATTTGTTCCTTCCTCACTCGCTCGGATTTTGGAAGAATGACCCTGAGCCCTTCCTCCTCGGTCATGAAGACCTCTGCCATGGTCATTTCCTGATCCGTCAGATAGCGTTTCAGTTCACTGTCCCATATCCGCTCGCTGCGGGCTAAGGTGGGGAGGAGAGCAACGGATAGTATGACACTGGACAGTAGGACGACGAACTTCATGTTGTTGCACAGCCTTTCTCTCGCAGCTTCGTTGTGAGCCGAGTGGAAATATCTTGCAGCACCTCTTCCGACGGTTCGATCGGCCACCATTTTGTGGCTTGCGACGTCACACCACCCCTGGCGTGCCAGCGTTGACGGATCTCGGTAACGTTGACCGAGGCGACATCCTTGTCGTGCGTGACCGTAGCAGTTAACTGTGCCCGCTCACGGTTGCCGAATCCTTCACGCCCGAAGATGCCGAACGACCGCTCTTTGCCTTCCATCTCGATCCAGGCTGTTTCGATTACACCCTTTTCCTTGTTTTGGGTCGTAATCGAGTAGCCTTTTAGGACATCGACCGTGGCTTCCCATGTGGTGTCGTATGAGCAGACAGATGTGTGTGCGTGGCTGCCGTTCATGCTTGCACAGCCAGTGATCAGCAAGCATAGGATGGCGGTCAAGGCAGAGGATTTCACGTGCAAGAGATTCCTTTCGGGCGGCGGATTGTCCGAATGTTCAGACAATCCGCCGCATGCGGCTTAAAAATACGTCGCAGCAGAGATTACAAACGCGCTGTCATGAATCCGTCTCTCCGTGTTGGAATTAAAGGACTTGGGCATATACTGATAGCTGACCTTGAACACGGCGTCTTCCACCGGACGGTAGTTCAAGCCAAACGAAATTTGCTCCAATTCCCCTTGGTTTTCACCGCGGTTGTCCATGTTCAAGTTAACTCTGTCGTATCTGACGACCGCCGTGAACGTCGCGCCTTCCCCAAATCGCTTGGGAGAGAGTGCCGTCAGGAATGCAGGCATAAAGTGGTAGTTCCCTTGGATATAGAAGCCCTGCATACGTTGTGGGGGAGCCGCCAGGGTATTGAACGTATTCACCCCGGTGAGGAGTGAGCCCACAGGATTTGTGGCGCCGCCAGGAACGGGAATCTGCCGAGAATTCCCGCGAGCATAGGCCCAAGCCGCTTCTCCGATGACTTCGAACGGACCCTTTTGGAGCGTCCAGTCGACCGCCATGATGCTGAGAGGATTGTAGCTGTAGGGCGAGGCGTTGCCGAAGTATCCGGAGCCTGCGACCTCAATGCCCAACATGGGACTGAACGCCATACGGCCGGACACGGCCTTGCCGTTGTTGATATCTAACCCGTCAGCGGAAGCGCATTTACGCTGTCGTGAACCTCGAGTTCCGTCTTCTTCGCGGATCCGTGGCGTGCCGTCTGCGTTGTATCCGCAGGGCCCGGTTGTGACATAGAACTCGTAGTCCAACTTGCTGGTCCGGCCCGGGTAGACCGTACCGTAGAAGCCTGCGCCGGTTTCGGCCATTGTGGAAGGAATCACAAGACGGCTGACAAGTGGGCGATCGGTTAAATCGTTCAACGGTGAATCATGCAACAGGTTGAACTTTCCGATCGGGATGAGCAGGATGCCCGCCCGAAGATTGAAAGGTTCTTTCACAAGGTAGTCGATATGGGCGAATTCGAGCCCGATTTCCGCACCCTGTGTCGCATCTTCTCGAATGCCGTGCTCGATTTCCAATTCGGCTGCGAACTTCACATGCTCAGTGACGTCAGCATAAATGAATGGCACAAAGCGTTGCTGGTCAAACCCGTTGGTGGTACCGCGCTTCACACCGTTGGCTTCGTATCCGGACTCAAGAACGCCGTTTCGGTGCGAGCGAAATTGGATATCCATATAGCCGCCGACAATAGCCTTTGGTGCCGATACGAAAGGCTTTGCGTACACAAGACGGCCTGAGCCAGTTGATCCGAAGGAAAGAGCAGGCTGGGATTCGGCACGACGTTCTCGGCCGACCTCAGGCAGAGAACCGATGCCAGGCTCGTTGATCTGTCCTGCTGAGGTGTCGCGGCGTTCCATGGCGCCTTCATGACGTTCGTGTTCCTGGAGTCGCTTTTCCACTGCTTCATCGACCATTTTCTTGATGTCTTCCGGGGTCATATCAACAGCCATAGCC
Organism: Nitrospiraceae bacterium; assembly: GCA_019637075.1. Taxonomy (NCBI): domain Bacteria; kingdom Pseudomonadati; phylum Nitrospirota; class Nitrospiria; order Nitrospirales; family Nitrospiraceae; species Nitrospiraceae bacterium. The sequence continues at coordinate 28,537 of JAHBWI010000007.1, forward strand.
GGCAAAACCGGTAAGCTAGCGAAGACGAGAGCCCCGAGGATTGACCGCACCCTCATTGGAAACCTCCGTGAACTGTATAGTGGTGATGGTCTGACTCGGGACTCGATGGTCTCTGGCCTGTATAGGATGTGCTGCAAGAGTATGGACAAGCTGTCGAGGATGTACTGAGCGAGATACCTCCTTCCATGATAGAGGTCATGATGCAACCGTGCTCCACCCTTCAATGGACGCGAAAGGGATGAGGACAATGCGCTTACAGCGTTTGCATTTCAGTTCCAGACCCCCGCCGCGGACCTTGGCGATGAGCTGCCCGCATTCACAGCGGGTTTCGGCGTTGGAGCCAGATTCGATGGGAGAGCTTGTGGATGCCATTTCGCGAACGGCTCCTCTCAAATGAAATTGAGAACGATTATTAATATCTCGCAACCGAGGGAGAAGTCAACCCCCTCTGCTTGCTGCCTGGCCAGTGTCATTCGGCCCAGGCGGTCTCTATAATGGAATCATGCGGCTACCTGACCCGGTGCTCGTTGCTTCCCGACTTTTCGACTGGCGCAGGCTCTTGCTCGTCATTGTGGTCTTTGGCGCGCTGCACGGGTGTGCAGGAGTGGGCGGAGGGGGGGATCCAGTAGTTCTGAAGCGGGCCCAGTTGCATATGGGTACCGTCGTGTCTATCACGGCGGTGGCTGCTCGTCGCGAAACTGCCCAAGAGGCGACTCAGGCGGGTTTTCAAGAAATCAGGCGCTTGGAGCAGCTCCTCAGTACCTGGCGTCCAGATAGCGAGCTTTCGCAGGTCAATGCTTCTGCCGGTAGACGGCCGGTTCGTGTGAGCCAGGAGACGTTCGAGTTGGTGTCCCGATCATTGGATTTCGCGCGGATGACCGGGGGAGGATTTAATATTGCCGTGGGCCCGGCTGTTGAGGCGTGGAGTGTCACCGAACGGCAGCAAATCCCAACTGTTCAAGAGTTAGAGCGATTGCATCCGCTAGTAGATTGGCGAGCTATTCAGCTGGATGAGGGGGAGCGTACGATTTTTTTGCCGCATTTCGGAATGCGCATCGATATCGGGGGGATAGGAAAAGGGTACGCGGCGGACCGTGCCGCTGAGGTGATGCAACAGGCTGGTGCTCAGGGAGGAGTGGTCGCGCTGTCCGGAGATATTAAGACGTTCGGGAGTCTTCCAGAGCAGGCGGGTTTTTCTGTTGGAATTCGGCATCCCCGACGCGAGGGCGTCCTGCTTGCCAGGATCAATCTCAAGAATGAAGCAATTTCAACCGCCGGTGACTACGAGCGGTACTTTGAACGAGACGGCATTCGCTACCATCACATCCTCGATCCCTTAACTCTCCAACCGGCTTGGGACTGTCAGAGCGTGACCGTTGTGGCTTCGGATGGGATCACTGCCGATGGGCTTGATACGGGCTTATTCGTGATGGGGCGGGAACGCGCCATGGCATTGATTGAGAGTCTGCCCGGTGTCGGCGCAATCATCGTCGATCGGGATGGAAAAGTTTGGGTCTCCTCGCGTTTACAGGGCAGAGTTCAAATGGGGGAGGCAACGCTGGAATAGCTGTAGTGGGTTCCTTTGCGAATCTAACGACCCAATGTATAACTGAGGGGAATGTGGATTGTTACGCGCTCTCGCCCAAGCTGCTGGGTCAGTACAAAGGGGGCCGCTTGCCGCACCGCCTCTAGGGCCGCCTGGTCGAGAATGTCATGTCCTGAGCTTTTTGCAATGTCAGATGAAGCAAGTTGACCATCAGCCAGAATTACCGCTCGAACAACCACACGACCTTCCAATTTCTCAATTCTTGCTGCGGCTGGGTAACGCTTAAAGGGTTCGATGCGCTGCAGGATTGATCCTGCTAGCCAACCCAAATCCGGTTTCCGCGTCGGCGGTGCCTGCACCGTAGGAGGTGCGACGGCTGCTACGCTGGTAGCTGGCGGCTCAGATTCTGGCGGTGCTGTGGCTGATTGTGCCGGAGGGGTATTGGGCGTCGGCGGTGCGGCCGTCTCTTCCCGCACGGGAGTTGGGGGCTGCGGTTCACTAAGTGACGGCTGGGGATGGAGAGTGCTTTCTACGTCTTGCTTGGGGGGCTCGGGGACGCCTGTGGATTGTGGTGCGGCCACAGCGGCCGATTCTGATCGGAAAGGTTCGACGTGAGGGGGTGGTGCTGGTGCCAGGTCGGCGGATTCGATGGGCCTGGGCGGATCGGCACTGACCGCATCCCGAGAGGAAGGCCGCTGCGCAGAAGCAACCGGAGGGCCGGTCGGTCGGGCTGGCATCGGGATCTCTTTCCTCGCTGATGGCTTGGGCCGCGTCGCAGCGGGGACGGCGGGGGTGCTTGAGGCTGAAGTCGAAGCGGGCGCCTCGGGAGGGTGCACCACAGCCACGTTCCACTGGAAGGGCGTGGTGCTAGGCGCCAGTGTTACTTTTGCCAGAAATGATGTGGCCAGAAACAGAGCGAAGCCGTGTATGCAAGCAGAAATGATCCAGCCACTCAGTCGCAGGTGGGCAAACTCCCTGTTCCCAACGACTGGCTGATCAGTCACAAGCGAACGACCTCCAAGCTGACCGACTGGAAGCCCAGGCCCCTCACTTCATCAACCACCGCCACAAATCGTTCCAGCAACGTGACCTTGTCGGCGCGGACGACCACGAGCGATTCACGAGGTTGCGAGGTCAAAGCCGCCTTTAACCCATCGGCGGGAATCGCCTGATCATTCAAGAAGAGATTTCCTTCCGAGGTCAGGGTGATGACGACGGGGACGTCTTTATGGTCGCCGACTTCCTTGGCCTTAGCCAGATTGACAGGGATTTGCCCAGTACTGATGAACGTTGCAGTCGTCAGTACGATGACCAGGAGCACCAGCATGACGTCGACGAGAGGGATGACGTTGATCTGATTAACTTCTCGTTCCATGCTGCACCTTATAGAGAGATAAGAGTTCAGCGACGCGGCGACGCAGGATGTTGTTCATCACAACGCAGGGAATCGCAACCAACAGTCCGACCGCCGTTGCCTTGAGGGCAAGGCTCAGGCCGATCATAATCGTGTTGACGGCCATTGTGCCGGAGGTGCCCATCGTGTGGAAGGTCAACATAATGCCCAATACAGTGCCAAGCAGGCCGATATAGGGGGCATTGGCGGCGACGGTACCAATGATCACGAGACGTTTAGTGAGGGCAATCTCAAAAACCTGAACATCGGAGAACTGGGCGGGATCTACCTTACGATAGTACAACCAACGCTCAACAGCTACTGCCAGGCACCATACACTTAAGGACAGCAGGAGACCGATAATTCCATAATCCACGGCGTGCTTCAACGCGTCCATGAGACACTCCTTTTAGGATGAACAATCACGGCTCACGGCGCGGTGGGTTGGATCCCGTCGTGACCACTCTGCACTCTATGTGAGAACCAAAGACACTCCGTCAAATTCCGCGCGGCTCAATCAGGTGTTCTGCGCCGACCTTTGCGCAAAGAGGACCGTATGGGTGGCGACCACGCGGAGTTCTACGGCCGTGCCCACCTGATAGACGCTCGTTGAGGGTTCGCTGCTATGCACTATTTGCCCAGACGGTAGGCGAATGGTGTAAAGGTTTTCTGAGCCCTTGAATTGCCGGGAGAGTACGCGCGCTTCGGCCCCCTTTGTGGGGACGACGTGAATGTCGTCCGGGCGGATCATTACCACCACATGGGTGCCGTTCTCCAGGCTGAGAGTATTAGGAAATGAGCCTAACTCGGTGGCGACCATTCCATGGGTCACGACTCCGGAAATGAAATCGGCTTGTCCCACAAAGTCGGCGACGAACGGCGTTGCGGGCATGTGATAAATGGCTTCAGGCGCATCGAACTGCTCAAGCCGGCCGTTGTTGAGCACCGCGATGCGGTCGGCCATCGCGAACGCCTCGTCGTGGCCGTGGGTGACCAAGATTGTGGTGGTCTTTGTCCGACGGAGCAGTTCATGCAGATCATGGCGCATTCGACTCGCCATATCGGGATCCAGGTTGCTGAACGGTTCGTCCAGCAGCAATACGATCGGCTGTTGGGCCAGCGCCCTTGCGAGTGCGACGCGTTGTTGTTGGCCGCCAGAGAGTTCATGCGGATAGCGCCGGTCCAAGCCGGAGAGTCCAGTCAATTTGAGGAGATCCTCGACCACGCCGCGGCGTTGATGTTTGGATAAATGCCGTAGGCCGAAGGCAATATTCTGTTCGACCCGCAGGTGCGGGAAGAGTGCATATTCTTGGAAGACCATTCCGACCCGGCGCTGTTCCGTTGGCACCAGAAAGTCTGGGCTGGACACGAGTTGGCCTGAGAGTGTGATGGCGCCGGCGGTTACGCGTTCAAAGCCGGCGATGGCTCTAAGAATGGTGGTCTTGCCACAGCCGGATGGTCCGAGCAGGCAGAGAATTTCCCCTTCTTGCGCACTGAAGCTAATCCCTTCTACGGCTGGCCTGGATGGCTCATAGGCGCAGGACACACTTCTAAGATCCAGCACCGGTGGCGACGTGGGCATTGAATCGCCCGCTGAGGGCGCCGATTGGCCCGCTGAATGTTGCCCGTTGTCCTCGTCAGGACCCACTACGCAATTCACGGCAATGTCCTCTCAGGCAGCACGCCAGTCCTTTGATACCAACATCAAGAGGGCTGGCAGGCTGAGTATGACGATCAGCAGAGCCGAGGGAGCGGCCAACTGGTAATACTCCTCACTAGCTTCGAGCCAAACCCGAATGGCCAACGTATCGAAACCGACGGGACGCAATAACAGGGTCGCCGGAAGTTCTTTCATCGTCTGAAGGAACATGAGCACCCAGGCCGCGACGAAGCCATTCCGAATCAGGGGGAGTGTCACACGGCGCAAGATCTGTCGCGTCGTGCAGCCAAGAGTCCTCGCCACTTCTTCGATATTCGGTGTGACCTGTTGCAGGGCTGGTTCAAGCGACTGCAGGCCGGCCGGTAAGAAGTGTAGGACGTAGGCCACGACCAAGACCACCATTGAACCATACAAGAACGGGGCAAGGCTTGTGAAGAGGACCAGGACGGCCAAGGCGGCCACGGGACCCGGCAACGCGTACCCGGCATAGGCAGCTTGTAGGCAGGCCAGGTTGATGCGACTGGGACGCCGGCTGGCGAGATAAGCCAACGGGAGGCCTAGTATGACGGCGCTGGTTGCAGCCAAGCAGGCGAGGAAGCCGCTATTCCAAACGAACCCATAAAACCGTGCATCCAATACTCCCTGCGACACTGCAGCGACGCTCCATTTGATCAGCATGAAAGCTGGGACGCCGAATGATGCGGCGAATACCAAGCCGACGAACATGGTCAAGAGCGTTACACCGATTGGGCCGCGATCTTGTCGGACGGGCGTTCGGTAACGGCCGGCTGTTTGATAGAATCGACTGCGCTGTCGAAACCATCGCTCTGTCACGAGAAACAATAAGGCCAGGGCAACCAGCAGCACGCTCAGCACACTTGCGGCGGTATGATCATACCGGCTGGTCATTTGCTGGTACACCGCATAGGTCAATGTTTGATAGCGGAGCAGCGAGACGGCCCCAAAGTCTGAGACCACGTACAGAATGACCAAGGCCAATCCGGCGGCGATGGCGGGTCGAATCAGCGGGAGCGTCACCCGCCAGAGTGTGGCCCATGGAGAGACACCGCAGACCCGGGCGACCTCCTCGAACGAGACGTTCAAGCTGAGCAAGGCTCCACGGGCAAGAAGGTACACAAAGGGAAACGTATCCAGGGCCATTACGAGGCTGACCCCAGAGAAGCTGGTGGGGGACAAAAGTAGACCGGCCGGCGCACCGATCGACTGCCACCACTCGTCGATGGGCCCGCCCATTCCGAGAAGGTGCGCGTAGACGTAGGCCAGCACATAAGTCGGCATGGCCAGTGGCAGCACCAGCACCCATTCCCAGATCCGTCGCCCAGGGAACTCATAGCGCACCACGACCCAGGCCAGCGAGACGCCAAGCGCGAGTGTCAGCAGGGAAACACTAGTGGCGAGGGACACCGTGTTCCAGAGCAACTCGGGGATTCGAGTAGCCCAGAGACGCTTCCACACGGCGGGGCTGGCCGTTGCAGCCAGAAAGGTAACGTAGGCTAACGGAAGCACCAGCAATGTGGTGGTGGCCAGGCTAAACCACTGTAGCGGTGACAGGATGAACTGGCGAACCGAGGTGACCATGGGGCTTCAATGCTGCTAGCGCAGCCCCACTTGTTCGATGAGTGTGAGCGTCGGTTCACGAAGTTCGGCCAGGCGGGCCAGCGGAACTAAGGCCGCGCGGAACGAGTGCCGGTCGACTAACGCGGGATCGGCTTTCACTTCCGGATGCAGTGGGTACTCCTTGTCCAGATCCGCAAACAGTTTCTGGCCCGCTTGCGCCACCAGAAATTCGACTAGCACCTTGGCGGCCTCGACGTGTTTGGACGTGCGGGTCACACCGATACCCGCGACGTTCATGATCGCTCCCATTCCCCCTTCTTGTTGATCCGGCATAAGGGCCGCGATGGGGGCGTCCGGTTGCGCGGCAAGGTGACGGTAAATGTAGTAGTGATTCACGATGCCGACCGCCGCTTGTCCCTTGGCGACCGCCTCTACGATCTGGCTGCTCTTTTGATAGACCTGGTTGCCTGCATTGACCTTGAGGCCCTGAAGAAACTGTTTGGTCTTATCATCGCCATATGTCGCCTTGATGACCGAGACTCCCGCCTGAAGATATTCGCTGCCGGAATTGGGAATCGCGATCTTGTCCTTCCACTGTGGGTTCGCCAAGTCGAGGAGCGACTTAATCTGGTCCGGTGTGACGAGCTTACTGTTGTAAACGACGATCCAGAACCTGCCCGAGAGTCCGATCCAACTGTTGTCGGCGGCACGGAATTGCGGGGGTATTGCTCGGTCGACTTCCCTCATATTGAGCGGTCTCAGAAGCTTCAACTCGCGGGCATGTTCGAGACTGCCGGCATCGTTTGTGATGAACACGTCGGCCGGGGTACGGTCCCCTTCGGCTTGGAGCCGGTTTACCAACTCGGTCGTGCCGGAAGACAACAACTCCACTTGGATGCCGCTCTTGGCTTGGAATTCGTCGAGCACCGGTTTTATTAAGCGTTCGGCACGGCCCGAATACACTACCAGCTTGTCCGCTGCTTGGGCGTCCGGGGACAGGGCTGACAAGCACAGGGACATAACCAGGCACACCCACGCCGACATCATGCGGGCCGACACCATGAGACGCACCTCCTGAGATAGAGAGCTAGAAGCGAGAAATGGCAAGATAATTGAAATTGATAACCCGTCTCAATATGCTACCTGAAAAAAGACGGGCCGTCAATGGCGGCAGTGCACGCAGAGGCCGTAGAGCTCAAGCCGGTGCGTTTGGATGACGAACCCATTCTTGGTCGCCACTTCCTCCTGGAGCCGCTCGATTTCGCAATTTTCGAACTCCACAATCTTTCCGCAGCCCGTACAGATCAGGTGATCATGGTGTCCCTTATGGGAGACGTTGTCGTACTGGGTTTGCGAACCGAAATGTCGTGCCTGCGCGATGCCTGCCTCGCAAAAGAGATTCAGTGTGCGATAGATGGTCGCCAGGCCGAGATGCGGGTCCTTTTTCGCGAGCTGGTGGTACATCGTCTCGGCGGTGACGTGTTCCTGGCGAAGGAAAGCCGTCAGGATGAGTTCTCGTTGGCGGGTCAGCTTCAACTGATGCTTCGCCAGGTGCTGGCGGAGGGCATCCATTTCTTTGTCAGTTTTTCTCATGACAGAACCGGCTGTGTAAGCGCCCCATTAAAAACGAAAGAGCCTCAGCTGGTCAAGGGGCGGTGTTTCAGTGGAGGCCATGAGCGAGTGGCTGAATTGAACTGTGTCGAACGAGTTCGGCTTGCGTGATGTGACGGGACACGCGCGACAGCGGTGCTGGCCAACGTTTTTGCGATCCTGCTATATTCGGACGATGTTTCGTATGGGAGGAACTTGGTAATGCGGAAACCGCAGGAAATGACGGTCGATCGGGTGCTGCTGTTATCGGTCCTGGCGCAGGTCGAACCCTACGGGTTGATGAGCGACGTGAAGCTGCAGCAACTGTGCTTTCTTGCTGAACTGCAGATGTTCGGAAAGGGATTCAAGGGGTTCCATTTCGAATTTTTCCGCTTCGCTTATGGCGCCTTCAGCAAAGATCTGGACAACGATCTGACCTCGCTCCGGCGGAAGGAGCGAATCGAAAATTTCAGCATTTCCGACCAGGCGAGGGAAGAGGTGTTGCCGCTGTTGCAGAAAGGGATTGAGGCCAGCGAAACGAACCAGAAGATCTATGAAATCTTGCAGGCGGTCCTCACAACCTATGGACCGCAGGACGTGACTGCCATCACCCAATCGGTCGAGTCCGTCGAATTGAGTACGCCGCAGCAGCCCGAATTCAAAATCCCGATCCGGGACATCGTCTTCCACACCACACTGCTCGTGCCGGCGCGGATTGAGGTGCAGGCTCAATTCGGTCTGCCTGGCGGCCTCACCGCCAAACTCAATGCTGCAATGGGCTATTGATTCCGTCGTGAGAGGGCGCGGCTCAACGAAGCTCGAGAAATCCACCCAGAAGCGCTGTTCTCAGTAACTGAGCCACGTTTGTCACGCCGAACTTCCTCATGATCATGGCGCGGTGCGCCTCCACGGTGCGCATGCTGATGCCCAGTTCTCGCGCGATATCCTGATTTTGGGCGCCAAGCCATACCCGCTCCAAAATCATCTGCTCGCGTTTGGTCAGCTCGATGGGACGCTGATAGGGTGAGAGCGGCGCGCTAATCAATGTGACTTTGGGCTTCTTGAATACACGCGTTTTTTTCGTCATTAGGAAGTCGCAACCTCCCAGGCTTAACTAGGGTGTCGTTGTCATCATCCTGCCTCGGCGGCCGGCCAGACAGGGAGTTTAAGTCCTACATGTAATAGTATGGCACGAGCGGTCATGGGCACAAATCAGGAGTTAGCTCGTTGTTGCGTCAGGCGGAATCCTACGATGTAATTCGTAGTATGATTGCAGGGGGTAGAACATGAGACGGAGGATGTCAGTCGACGAGTCGGGCGTCTACGGCATAGCGGATCAGGTCGGCGGTCGTGCGCAGCCGCAGCTTGTCCAGCAGCCGGCCGCGATATGTACTGACGGTCTTAGCACTGAGGGCTAGGCGATCACCGATCTCCGTCAAGGTGAGTCCTGCCGCCATCAACCGAAGGATCTGCAATTCTCTGTCCGACAGTGCACGCGGCCTGGTCGTGGGGCGATCCGACAGTTCATGGGCAAGCTGCTCTCCCAGCGAGAGACTGACGTACCGTCCTCCCGATAGCACTTTTTCCACTGCCGTGGTCAACTCCTCCGGTGCGCTGTCCTTGGTGACGTAGCCTGAAGCGCCGGCCCGAATGGCGCGTGTGGCATACTGCTCTTCTGGATAGAGGCTGAGGACAAGGACGGGGAGTTGCGGACGTGTTTGCTTTAGGTCTCTGAGCACATCGAGGCCGTGCCGATCAGGAAGGTTCAAATCGAGGATCACAAGGTCCCATTTGTGTTTGGTGAGGGCCTGTTGCATGCCGGCGGCAGATCCGGCCTCGCCGAAAGTTGGTGACGGCAGTTCTTCTGCCAAGACTTGCCGGAGTCCTTTTCGTACGATGGCGTGATCGTCGACCAGGAGGATATTCACGGCCGCACCTCCGAAGCTTGCGAGTCCACGGTCGCATTCGCTCCGCGTTCCTGGTGAAGTGGGATCCGCACAACGGCCGTCGTACCTTTACCCGGAGCGCCGTCTATGGAGAATTCTCCGTTCAAGAGTGAGGAACGTTCCCGTACCCCGCGCAGCCCAAGCCCGGTGGGCTTGGCGGCGACTTCCGTCGCGATACCTGCCCCATTGTCCTCGATCTGCAGCACGAGCGATTCTGCTGTCTGGGTCAATGAGATATGGACTTCTGACGCCTCCGCATGGCGGGCGATGTTGGTTAAAAGTTCCTGGGTGATGCGAAATAAGCCGGTTGAGATGGCTTCACCAAGTTGAAACGTGGAATGATCAGGCGACGTCGTCAATTCGCATAGAATGCCTGAGCGGGTCTCTAGGTCCTTGGCCAGCCATTGAATGGCCGCGACGAGGCCGAGGTCGTCCAGGTGAGTCGGACGAAGCCCCATGGCCGCATGGCGAGAGGCATCAATGGCCTGGTCTACCAACTGAAGGGATGAGCCGACTTGCGCCAGAAGCGATTCGAGGCCGGGTGCGGGTTGCTGGCTGCGTAGCTTCTTCTTGAGACTGCTGAGTTCCAACTTGATCGCTGTCAGCAGTTGCCCCAGTTGGTCGTGCAGATCATGAGCGATAGCCCGCCGCTCCTCCTCCTGAATCTCGATGAGTCGCCGTGAGAGGTCGCGATAGCGTTCGTTTGCTGTTTGTAGCTCCCGTTCGACGTGTTTCCGTTCGGTGATATCCCGGCTCACGCCGATCACGCCGATTACCGTGCCGCTTTCATCCCGATAGACATCCTTGGTGGAGAGATAGGTTCGAGCAAAGTCTGCCGTAGTGACTTCTTCTTCGAACGTTTGGGTGCTGTCCAAGGCGATCACACGATGGTCATCATCAGTCAACTGACGGGCTGTCTCCGGAGAGAACAATTCCCAGTCGGTGTGTCCCACGATTTCGTCGATCGGTCTGCCCGCTGCCGCCGCCACAGCCGGGTTGGCCAGGAGATACCGACCCTCCATGTCCTTTAGGTACACTGCGTCGGTCGTTCCGTTCGTGATCGCTGAGAGCAGAGTGAGGTTGCGGTGCAGCCGTTCGGCGGCTATGCGCTGCTCGGTGACGTCGGCGACCACGTAGGAAAAGCGGGGATACCCGCTGGGCCCTCGTCCAATGGAGCAGACGGTTGCATTGAGGTGCTGGGTTTTGCCTTCCTTGACATGCTCGTAGTCGAACTTGACCGGCGCTCCGGTTCGAGCCGCGGCCCGATAGTGTCGAATCCATTCGTCTACGATGTGACGGGGAACTCCGAGTGCGGTGGCGGTTCGGTTGTGCATCTCTTCGGGGGTGGTGCCGAAGAACGCCGCGGTGGTGGCATTGTCCGTGATGTGCAGGATGTCGTCATCGCAGAGTTCCACGACACCCATGAGAAGGACGCCGCTTTCAAAAAAGCTGCGGAGGATCGATTCGCTCTGTCGAAGCGCCGACTCGGCTTGTTTGGATGCGGTGACATCCGTGATCAGCGCATACACCCCCTGGGCGCTCCCCTGGGATCTGGTATCCGGCACGTAGTTGACTTTCATCCAACGACTCGGCTTGTCGGAGCGGGACATATGGTACTCGAACGAAATCGTTTGCCCTGACAGTGCCGCATCCACATAAGGTTTGGCGTACTCAAAATTTTTACGCCCCATCAATTGCATCATCGTCTGCCCGAGGATGCGATCCGCTGCCAGTCCAAAAAACGTTTCATACGCCTTGTTGACGAACTGGTATCGGTATTGCCGATCAACGTAGGAAAAGAACCCGGGAACATTGTCGGCGAGGACACGGAATTCCTGCTCTTGTCTGCGGAGACGATGTTCCGTTTCTTTCCAGGCGGTAATGTCGCGGAATGAGGCGACAATGCCGTAGGGCTCCGTCGCGTCTCTACGAGCCAAGGCTTCGGTATTGATGGAAATCCACACAAGCCGGTTATCCTCCCGGCGGACCCCCATGATCACATTGGCTTGCGGTTTTCCGGTACGCAAGCTCACCATGACCGGATGGGATTCAGCAGGGAATGGCCGGCCGTCTTCGTGCACGGTCCGCCAGGACGGATCCGAGGCGTTTCGGCCTACGAGCACGTCTGCCGGGACGCCTAAGATGAGGCTGGCGCTTGGGTTACAGGAGACGATGGTCCCGGTGTGATCCAATACGACGACGCCCTCGGCCAGCGCCGTGATCACACCGCGATAGCGCTCCTCGCTTTCGCGCAAGGCCTGCTCCGCCTGCTTTTGTTCGGTGATGTCTAGGTGCGATCCGGTCATGCGGACAGGAACGCCCTGGTCGTCCCGGAGGAGCGTGGCATGGGTCAGTATCCAACGATATCGACCGTCTTTGTGTCGGAGTCGATGTTCCAGGCGATAGGTAGGGATCTGGCCGGAGAGGAACTGATTGACGAGTCCGAAGGCCCGTTCCCGGTCTTCCGGATGCAACCGCGTTTCCCATTCGGAAGGAGAATCGGATATCTCCTGGTCGGCATACCCCAAGCTCTGTTTCCACAGGGGGGAGTAGTATGTTCGGTTCGTTCGAAGGTTCCAGTCCCAAATGCCGATTTGCGTGGCCGACACGACAAGGCTGAACCGATCCTCCGTTTCGCGGAGCACTTTCTCTGTCTCGGCGAGGGTCGTGATCTGCAGCTCGAGTGCCGCGTTCGTTTGCTGCAGGGCCTCCGTCCGTTGGGCGATGAGGTTTTCGAACTCCGATCGTTCTTGCCGCTGACGCACGTGGACCAACAACAGCGCCAAGACCCAGCCTGCGACGATGGCCAAGGTGCGGTTGAAGTAGGCGGCAGAGAGATTGCCGACCGGCGAGACGGTCAAGCCGGCCAGCGTCAGCAGGGTCATCGCGGCGGCGCCGAGGGCGGGGGCGTAACGGCTCGTGAGCCAATGTGTGAGGATCACCGGCAGCAGGTAGAGGGTGGGAACGGAGTAACCTTGCGGGATATAGCAATCGAGGACGAAGATGGCGATGAACAGGCCGGCGGTGAGAGGGCGGCACCAGCGGGCGCCTCTCATGAGTAGGCTGAGAGATTCCAGTGCAGTCATAGCAATGCCGACGAACAGGGCAGAATCGCCCCTGCGCGGCATTATACCTCTCTTGGATCGATCGGGGTATGGGTTAGGCGTTGCTGCGGTGTCCGGTTGCCACGGATTGTGGATGCCTCGAGGCAAGTGCCGACTGCAGGGTGAGTTGAAGGCTTGCGGGGGCTACAGGCTCGATCAGGCAGTAATCGAGGCGGAGCGCTTGAGCGACCGTCTTGAATTTTTCGCTCTCAAGGGCCGGCTCGTGTAGCACCGCGACTATCGCAATTTTGACGTCGGGAAACGTTCGTCGCAATTCGGCCAGTTCCTCAGGGCCTTGGTCGTCCCTAATGACGGAGCGTGCAATCACCAAGTCGGGAGGCTGGGATGCCGCCTGGATTTGCGCGACCGCCAGACTGCCGGCGTGGCGGATCGCCAGGTCTTTGGCCGGCGCAGCCAGTCCGACCATTCGACGCAAGGTCTCATCGGCATTGATCAGCAGGATGGTAGTCATAGCCCTCGGTTTTGAAAGTGGTGGTCGGCTGATGCCGCGACCGATTCTATAATCAATTACACATGATAGACGGGATTCTTGAAATCGGATGAATGCGGAAAGTAGTGCAGGATTACAGCTGGCCGTGCTGTCAGAAAAATCCTCGTTCGGCGCGGGCCGTGACGCTCAGGTCAATTGCTGATCAACGGCGTAGCGGATCAGCTCGGCGGTCGTCTGCATGCCGAGTTTGGTAAGGATCCGGGAGCGATAGGTACTGACGGTCTTGACGCTCAGGTTCAGGTGGCCCGCGATCTGTGTCAGGCGGCGGCCTCTGGCGATCCATTGGAGGATTTCCAACTCCCGGTCCGATAGTGAGCGGTGGATCTGTGATGTCTGGCCCTTCGCAGCAGTATGTCGGTGGGAAACTTCGAGGGCCAAGTGCTCGGCGAGTTCGGGGCTGATGTAGTGCCCTCCTGCCAGGAGCTTTTGTACGGCTGCGGATACCTCTTTGATCCCCTTGTCTTTGCTCAGAAAACCAGAGGCGCCTGCCTTCAACGCACGCAGGGCAAAATGGTCCTCCGCCTGCAGGCTAAGGGCCAAAACCGGCATGTTGTGATGCGTCGCTTTGATCTCGCGCAGCACTTCCAATCCGCTTCGGTCCGGAAGGCTCAAATCGAGGAGCACCAGGTCCCAACGCTGTTTCTGAACGAGGTCGATGGCTTCCTGCGCATGTTCTGCTTCCTGAAGCAGGAGTGCCGGGTGGTCGGAAGACAGGATATCGGCGAGTGTTTCCTTCAGGCCGCGGCGGACGATGGCATGGTCGTCCACGATCAAAATATTCATGGGCTGGGCTCCGTGGGCCAATGGGAGCCACGGTCGGCAGTACGGCGCAGGGATGATCGGGATGTTGGGAGGATGTTTGTCTTTCTGATGCGCCGGGGGCGTTTCAGTAGGCCCTGTGTTCGGGATCGTGATCGGCCTCCAATCCCTTGACCAGTCTGCACTAGGAAATCACCTTAGCGTACATTCATGCGACTGTGTAGCAGACCACATAGCCGGTTTGGCAGGGCTAGACGGCCCTGCGTCTACTTGGGCAGTTGGTCCTGTAAGGACCGCGTAGGAAAACGGGAAGGCCGGGCCCGTGACCGGCTTCCTACTGGTAACAACGGACTTGCAGCAGTCCATAGAAACTGCGGTCATTGGGGATTCCAATGCCTGGTTTACGTCGAGGCAGAGGGGGGGCAGATGCGGCACAGGATCGGGGGTTGGGGCCTTAGGCTGTCTCATTCAGATTCAACAAACGATCTCCTGAAATACTCTGTATATTCAATCACAACAGTGGTTTTATCGAAATCAGAAGGACAGGGCATCTCTTGGCAGAAGATTGCGCTGGTCGCTGTAGGAGGAAAGCTGATATGTGCGCGGCCGGTTGGGGCTTCTGATTACTCGACCAAGTGGTGGTCGAGCGCGTATCGGATCAGATCGGCAGTGGTATTCAAATGTAGTTTCTCCAAGAGCCGAGCACGGTAGGTGCTGACGGTCTTGAAGCTCAACGATAGTTGGTCGGCGATCTCCGTGACGGTCTTGCCTCGGGCGATCCATCGCAGCACTTCAAGTTCGCGGTCCGACAACAACTCGTGCAGTGCTGTTGGTGCGGGTGTGGCGCGCCTGGTGAGTTCGTCGGCTAACCGCTCCGCTAAGGAAGCGCTGATATATCGGCCACCCGCCAGCACCTTGTCCACGGCGAGGGTGATTTCCGCCGGCGCCGTGCTCTTCGTCAGATACCCTGCCGCACCGGCCCGCAACGCGCGGGTGGCATATTGTGCCTCCGGGTAGAGGGTGAGGATCAGGACGGGGAGCTCCGGCCGGAGAATCTTGATTTCCTTCAAGGCATCCAAGCCGTTCTTGTCCGGCAGATTGATATCGATGATGGCCAGATCCCACGGATGGTTCTGTCCGGCTTGCATCAGCCCCTGGCCGGTTTCCACCTCGCTGAACTGCACCGAGACCAATTCCTGTTCCAGTAGCTGCTTCAACCCTTGTCGGACGATGGCATGATCGTCGGCCAGCAGGATTCGAAGGGGATGAGCGTGTTGGTGGTGAGTCCTAGTCATGGCGTGGTTGCATCGCTTGCTGCCGGGTCAGGGGAAGCGTCAGGCCTGCTCTGGTCCCGGTGCCCGGCCTGCCGGTGATGGTGAACGATCCTCCAAGCAATGCCGCCCGTTCCTGCATGCCTTGGATGCCGTAGGACGTGGTCGCGTCTATCTGGTTGGGAGTGATGCCGATGCCGTTGTCTTGAAATTCCAATTCAAGCTGGCCGTCTTGAATATCCAAGACAATATTGACGTGCGATGCGTTGGCATGCCGGATTACGTTGGTCAGCAATTCCTGCATGATGCGATAGGCGGCGGTCGCAATGTCTGAATCGACGGGCGTCGCGGCCCGGTCCGGCCCGGCTGTGAATTCGCAGTTGATGCCGGTGCGGAAAGAAAATTCATCGACGCTCGCCTGCAAGGCCGGGAACAGTCCGAGCTCGTCCAGCATGGCAGGGCGTAGAATGGTCGTCATGTAATGGATGGCCGCCATCGTGCGTTCGGTCAGGGTAATCATGGTTGAGATACGGTTAAGGACCGCGGGATCGTGTCTGGGAATGGAGTCGGACTCCAGGCGCTTACGGAGGCTGAACAGGTCAAACTGCAGCGCCGTGAGAGCTTGACCGAACTCGTCGTGGAGTTCACGTGAAATCCGTCCGCGCTCGAATTCTTCGGCCTGGGTCAGCCGGAGGGTGGCGTCTCGAAGACGATCGTAGGCCTGCTGGAGTTCGGTCTCCGCGGCTTTTCTCGCAGTGACGTCCTGGACCGTGCCGGTAAAGCGGATGACCTGGCCGGCCTGATCGTAGGTGGCTTGGCCGAGGTTGGACGCCCATCGTACGGCGCCGTCAGAGCGAATGAATTGGAACTCCAGCGTGACAGGGGTGTGGGCCGCGATTGCATACTCCAAGGCGTCGCTGAAGGCTTCACGGTGGTCGGGATGAACAAGTTGACGAAAGGCCTGCAGGGTGCCTTCAAAGGATCGGAGACCGAAAATGCTGAAGCATTCTTCGGACCAGTAGATTCGGTCACTTGCCGCATCCCACTCCCACACTCCCATTTCGGAGGTCCTCAAGGCCAACTGTAGGCGTTTCGTGCTCATGCGGAGCGCTTCTTCGTTGCGTTTACGGTCGGTGATATCCATGGCGACGCCGATAGTGCCGACGATTCGTCCATGGCCGTCAAAGCGCGGTTCGACATGGGTATGAAACGTCGCGACATTCGTCGCCAGTTCCAGCGTGACGCGGTCTCCCTTGAGGGCGCGCTGGTGTTGTTCCAGTATGGGAGGGAGAGCGCCAAGGCCGGTCATAAATTGCTCCAGCGACTGGCCCACGATCTCATCGGGCGCCAACCCCAACGTCGTCAGGCCTCGACCGGTCGAGGAGGTAAAGTGCAAATCCGGGCTCATGGTCCAAAGGATGGCCGGGAATTCCTCGAGTAGGAGGCGGAGTTCTTGCTGCCGGTGACGTGCGGCCTCCTCGGCAAGTTTTCGATCCGTGATGTCCCGTACCATCGCCAGCAGGTGAGATGGGATTCCCTCGGCTGATCGAATCAGAGAGATGCTGACCGTGGCCCACACATGGGTGCCGTCCTTGCGGATGTATCGCTTTTCGAACTCCTGGCGAGTCGCCCGACCATCCAGCAGGCTCTTTACTCTTTCAAGATTGGCGGGCAAGTCGTCGGGGTGTGTCAACGATTGGAAGGTGCGGCCGCGCAGTTCCCCTTCCTCATAGCCTAAGATGGCGCAGATAGCAGGGTTCACCTGACTGATGTGTCCGGCAAGATCTGCGGTCGAGATCCCCAGTGAGGCATGATGATAGGCCTGGCGAAAGCGCTCTTCGCTCTCACGCAATGCCGCCTCGATGTGTTTGCGTTCGGTAATATCGAGGATCACACCCTGCAGCGTTTGCGCTTTGCCGTCCATCAGGGAGACCGTTACGCTGTCATATACCCACACCGTGCGGCCATCCGCCGCGATCATGCGGTATTCGAAGCTATGGGCGGCGCCTCTGGCCGTGTGATCGTGACAGTACTGGATGGCCGCGGCCCGGTCGTCGGGATGGAGATGGTTAGGCCAGAATTGCGGATCATCCAACCATTGTTGAACGGGATAACCGAGCAACGTTTCGGCATGGCCGCTGACAAATGTAAACTGAAAGGTGCTGGCGTCGGCCTCCCACACGATCCCGTCGATGCGTTCCACGAGGTCGCGATAGCGTTGTTCGGATAGCCGCAGAGCCTGTTCGGTGGATTTGCGAACCGAGACGTCGCGCACGATCGCCAGGATGTAGGGGCGATCCAGATGCACCAATCGACAGCTCACTTCCACAGGAAAGGTCGAGCCATCCTTGCGTCGGTGGATCGATTCCGTCGGAACCGATCCCTGTGGCGGCATCGATCGAATTCGCTCCCGCCACACTTCAGGGTCGAAGTGCGGCGCAATATCGAAGACGGAGAGCTGCAGAAATTCTTCACGGGTATAGCCGAGATCGGCATGGGCGGGCTCGTTGCAGTCTAAAAAACGAGCCGAGGCCGGGTCGATGATCTCGATGGCGTCGGTGGCCTGATCCAGGAGGGAGCGGAAGAAGGCGAGGGCATTTTCCCGTTCCTTGCGATCCGTTACGTCGATCATCGCCCCGATCATCCGCACCGCCTTGCCGTCCGGCGTCCGGAGGATCGTGCCACGATCGAAGTAGCTGCGATAGGA
Source organism: Nitrospiraceae bacterium (assembly GCA_019637075.1). Lineage (NCBI taxonomy): Bacteria > Pseudomonadati > Nitrospirota > Nitrospiria > Nitrospirales > Nitrospiraceae > Nitrospiraceae bacterium. The sequence goes on from JAHBWI010000007.1 coordinate 46,602, forward strand.
CCCATCAGCCGTACGGAAACGGTATTCGTCGGCCCAGCCGGAGTCGCTGCCGGCAATCGCTCGTTGCACGTTTTCCGTCACCCTCGGGCGCTCATCCGGATGCAGTCGCGATGCCCAGGCTCGAATCGACGGTTCCGACTCCGAGTCTAAATTGAAGAGGGCTCGTGCGTTGGCGCTCCACCAATGGCGATCGGTCGTGATGTCCCATTCCCAGAGGATGTCATGGGTATGGTGGGCTAGAATCTGCCATCGTTCCTCGGTCTGTCCAAGCTTGTCCTGTCGTATCCGAAGTCGCACAAGGAACCAGGCGACGAACCAGAGCGTCATCACCCCGGTGAGTCGATTGAAAGTTGCGGTCGAGAGCGAGGTCCCGGGCGGTGAGAATACGAAGCCCGCGCAGATCAACAGCGAGCAGAGAGCCGCGAAGGGCAGGGGGGCTTGCCGATTCCGCATCTGAAAGCTGAGGGCGAGCGGAATAAAATAGAGGATCCAGGGAATGTGGCCGAGGGGGAGCGCAATATCAGCCGAGCAAATCAGGCCGGTGGTCAGGCCGATCGACATCAGAACGCGCAAATCCTTCCCGAATATCATGTGCCGAGACTGGGTCTGCATGAACGATGCAACTGACGATGGGAATACAGAATCGACGAGCGACTTTACCTGATCTATACGTGAGCGCAGTAGGGCCGTTAGGCTCTATCTCGACGGTAGTAATACTGAAGAAATAGCATCACTCATGGAAGTTGGTCCGGCCTTGGCCGGCCAACTTCGTGCACGAGGTCAGCTGAGTCGATACAGCTCGGAGTATTTCCGTTCGACATAGCGCAGGAATGGTTCGGGATCGAGACTTGTCCCCGTGATGCGCTGGCACAAGTGCGTTGGGGTGAACATGCGCCCCCAGCGATGGATCTTCTGTTCCAGCCACCGTCGCAATCCCATCAGCCGGCCCGCGGCGATGTCCTCTTCCAGATGCGGCAGTTCGCGCGCGGCCTGCTCATAGAATTGCACGGCGTAGAGGTTGCCCATGGTGTAGGTCGGAAAGTAGCCGAATGCTCCCATGGACCAATGCACGTCCTGCAGCACCCCGTCGGCGTCTCGATCTGGAACAACTCCGAGATCATGCCGCATCTTTTCGTTCCAAATACCGGGCAGGTCCTCCGGCTGCACGCGTCCCTCGACTAGGTCCCGCTCGATCTCGAATCTCAGCATGATGTGCAAGTTGTACGTCAGCTCGTCCGCCTCGACACGGATCAGCGACGGTTGCGCGCGGTTGATGGCGACGTAGAACTGCTCCAATCCCACGTGCCGCAACTGTTCGGGGAAGGTCTGCTGCAGGATCGGATAAAAAAACCGCCAGAAGGGGCGTGAGCGGCCGACGCAGTTTTCCCACAACCGTGATTGGCTTTCATGAATTCCCAGCGACACGGATTCTCCCAACGGGGTGCCGTAATAGCGGGGATCGAGGCCTTGGTCGTAGAGCCCGTGGCCGCCCTCGTGGATGCAGCTGAAGAGGCAGGAGGGCAGATCCTCCTCGAAGACCCTGGTCGTCACGCGCACATCGGTGGGATGAAACGATGTAGTGAAGGGATGGGCGGAGAGGTCCAGCCGGCCTCGCTCGAAGTCATACCCCATGGCCGTGAGCACCAGCCGGCCGAATTCGATTTGACGCGCGCTGTCGAAGTGCTGCGTGAGCGCCCTGTGATCGATCGAGACGGCGCTCTGTGTCACTCGTTTCAAAAGCGGGACCAATCGTGCGCGAAGTTGTTCGAAGAGCGGAGTCAGTTGGGCAATGGTCGAGCCGGGCTCATAGACGTCGAGCAACGCATCATAGGGGGAAGCCTTGTAGCCGAGGTAATCGGCTTCCTCGCGTTTCATCGCCAACAGACTCGAGAGGTGAGGAAGGAAGGCCTTGAAGTCGCTTGCCGTCCGTGCCTCGACCCACGCCTGCTGAGCCAACGAGCAGGCGCGACTCAGACGCACGACGAAGGCCGAGGGCAGCTTCTTGGCGCGGCTGAAGTCGCGCCAGACCTCGCGCAGGAGGGATCGGGATGGTTCGTCCCAGGACTCCTGCCCTTGCTCCGCTGCTTGTCCGGTGGTCGGGTCTACCCATGACGACAGCAAGGCCGCGATCTCGTCGGAGACGAGTTTTTGGTGCGCCAGTCCCTGCAACACCGCGATCTGCTCGGCGCGCGCGGGGCCCCCTCCGACGGGCATGTACGTTTCCTGGTCCCAGGACAAGACCGAGGCGGCGGCATTGATGCGTTGGATTTCCAGCAAGCGGGTCGAAAGCGGTTCCAAGGTTGCGAGGTTCTTCACGTCTGACTCCTTCCACCGCCGGGTCCGTGGTATGATCCGCGGCATTTGTCAGGTATTGTCGCATAACCCCTCAGTGGAGTGAAACGATGCCCGAGTTGGTTTCCGCCGACATCGAGACGTATGCCGAATCCCATTCCCTGCCGGAATCGCCCGTCCGGCGCGCATTACGCGAAGAGACCGAACGGACGATGGAATATGCACGCATGATCGTCGGGCCGTTGGAAGGGGCGTTTCTGCATATGATGGCGGGGCTCGTGCGGGCAACCCGGGTGTTGGAAATCGGCATGTTCACCGGCTACAGTGCGCTCTGCTTTGCGGAGGCGCTGCCGTCCGACGGCCGAGTCGTCACCTGCGAAGTGGATGAGGAGTCGGCGGCGGTGGCGCGGCGCTTCTTCGGCCGGTCTGAGCATGGCGGCAAAATCGACATTCGAATGGGGCCGGCCCTCGACACGCTGCAACAACTGACCGGTCCTTTCGATCTGGTCTTTATCGATGCGGACAAACTCAACTACGTGAACTACTATCGCCGCGCGATTGAGCTCCTCTCGCCGCACGGGGCGATTCTCATCGATAACGTACTGTGGGACGGCGATGTATTGAAGCAACCTCCGCCCGACGAAAAGACCGCGGCGATTCAGGAGGTCAATCGGGTGGTGGCGGCCGATGTCCGTGTGACATCGGTGTTGGTTCCGATCCGCGACGGCATTCTGGTGGTGAGAAAACGGGGATGAGCCAGGGCGACAAGGCCAGCGCACAGTCCTCCGAAACTACCGCCTACGCGGCGTTATCGTTGGCGGCCGTATTGTGGGGAGGGTCGATCGTTGCGCAGAAGCTCGCCTTGGGCGCGTTCTCGGCCGTCGAAGCTTCCGCGCTCCGCGATATCGGCGGGCTCATCATTGTGCTGGCGACGTGGTGGTGGCAGGAAGGCCGCTTGGCCTCGTTCAACGCCGCAGATCTCCGAACATTGTTCCTGCTTGGGCTTGGAGTGCTGGGTAACCACCTCCTCATCCTCTATGGCTTGCGCTTTGTCAGCGGCGCCGTTGCAGGTGTGATCATCGGTTCAGCACCGGTGGTGACGGCACTGCTGTCGGCATTGTTGATACAAGATGTCCCGCTGCGGCTGGTCTGGGCCGGAGGGGTTTTGTCCTGCGCGGGGGTGGCGCTGGTGTCCGTGGCCGGATTCCAAGCAGCCGGCGAACAGCCCCTCCTCGGCGGATTGTTGGTCTTCGGCGGGGTGGTGAGTTGGGCGTTATATAGTATCGGCAGCCGGTCCATCATGGCGCGCGTGTCGCCGCTCACGGTCAATTGGACTACGCTGCTCGTGGCCACCGTTCTTCAACTACCCCTCCTCTGGACGGACCGGAAAATGCTGGAGGCAGGCCCGGCCTCTGTGACCACGCCGGATTGGTTGGCCCTTGCCTATCTCGTGGTATTCGCCACGGCGGTGGCGCAGCAGGCCTGGCTGTATGGCGTGCAGGGGATCGGACCCTCGCGCGCCTCGGTGCTCGGCAATTTGACGCCCGTCGCGGCCGTCGCGTTGTCGGTAGCCGTGCTGCAGGAATCGGTTGGGCTCGTGGAACTCGTCGGTATCGCCCTGATTTTGGCCGGGGTGTGGCTCGTCGGTTGGCAGTCGGCGCGAGCCAAATGACCGCCCGAGTGCCGCGGGCGGTCGCTTTCATCACGACTGGCTATCCTTCCTGCCCTTTGCTATCGTGCGCCCTATCCGACACATCCGACCAATCGATGTAAGCGTCATGGGTACGAAAGCTGCGAAACGACAGCCATCCCGGCAAGGCTCGGTGAAGCAACAGGCCGCGGTCATGGTCACGTCGCGGGACGGGCTGATCAAGGCCTTCAGCAGGGCGGCCGAGCGCATGTTGGGCGTACGGGCTCAAGCGGTGGTGGGAAAACTCACGCCGGTGGCTTTTCATGACGAGACGGAGTGGCGCCGGCGTTTGCCCAAGCCCAAGAAGACGCCCCGTGCGTTGGAGACGGCAGCCTTCCGGCTCATTGTCGCCAAGGCAGGATTGAGACGTCCCTCCGAGGCTGCATGGACCTATGTCCGTCGCGACGGCCACCGCTTTCCCGTCATTGTGTCGATCACCGCCTTCCCGGCCGAGGGCGGTCGGGTTGGGGGCTATGTCTTCGTCATTCATGATACGAGTCGGCAGTTGCACACAGAGCAGATGTTGCGCCGGCAGGCCGAATTGCTGGACCTTGCCAACGATGCGATTCTCGTGCGCGATCTCAAGCGGGACACAATTACGTATTGGAATGACGGAGCGGTCCGGCTCTACGGTTGGAGTAACAAAGAGGCGTTGGGGGCCTACATTCACAAATTCCTGCACACCAAGTTTCCGCGTCCCTTACCGGAGGTGAAACGGAAGTTTCTTGCGAACGGATTCTGGAACGGCGAGCTTGTTCACACCACCAAGACCGGCAAGCGAATCACGGTGTCCAGTCGGTGGACGTTATTGCGGGACGCGAATGGCGTCCCTGAAGGAAGTCTCGAACTCAATACCGACATTACGACTCAGAAGCACGCGCAGGCGGTGCTCGAGGCCGCCCACGAAGAACTCGAGCGGCGGGTCACCGAGCGGACGGCGGCGCTCAGCGAGGCGAATGAGCGCTTGCGCGTGCTCTCGCGTCGCCTGATGGAGATTCAGGAGACGGAACGTCGTGCGATTGCCCGTGATTTGCATGATGAAGTCGGCCAGGCTTTGACGGCCATCCGGCTCAATTTACAGGAAATTCGAGACGCGCCCAAATCCCAATCGGTCGAAAAGGAGATTGTCGACAGCATGCAGGTGCTGGATCAAGTACTCCAACACGTGCGGAGCATAGCCCTCGATCTTCGTCCATCGCTTCTCGACGAACTGGGGTTGGTGCCGGCCTTACGGTGGTATGTGGCCAAACAGGCGGAGCGGGCGGGGTGGCATGTGGACTTCCAGGTCGAAGGCATGACCACCCGTCCCTCTCCCGACGTCGAAATCGCTTGCTTTCGATTAACCCAAGAAGCCTTGACCAACGTGGTGCGCCATGCCTCCGCGCAGCGCGTCAAAGTATCGTTGCGAAGCGATCGCGGAACGCTTGTGTTAATCGTCCGGGATGACGGCGTGGGATTCGAGCCGCAGCTGCTTCGCTCCGACCCTCGCGCACAGAGGACGGTTGGGCTCTCGGGGATGGAGGAACGGGTTCGCCTGGTCGGCGGACAATTTGCACTTTCGTCCGCCCGTCGCCAGGGCACGGAGGTTCGCGCGACGTTTCAGCTCGACGAGGGAGAGCGACGATGAGTACGGTCCGTGTCTTACTCGCTGAAGACCATACGCTGGTCCGAGCCGGGTTTCGTGCGTTGCTCGAAAAACTGGAGGGGGTCCAAGTCATCGGGGAAGTGAGCGATGGTCGCGATGCGCTCAACATGGCCAAGGAATTGACCCCCGACATTGTGCTGATGGATATCGCGATGCCCGGACTCAATGGACTCGAAGCCACCCGCCGTTTGCGCCAGGCTTGTCCGGGAACGAAGGTCCTCATGTTGTCGATGTACACGAACGAGGAATATCTCAAGGAAGCGCTCCGGGCCGGTGCAGCCGGGTATCTGCTGAAAGACGCGGATCGAACCGAGTTTGAGTTGGCCATTAAGACCGTATGTCGGGGTGGGACCTACCTGGCGCCGGCGCTCGCGAAGTTTACGGTCGACGCCTTCTGCCGGGACGATGCCGCTCCCGCCGGTCCTCTCGCGAAGCTGACTGCCAGGCAACGCGAGATTCTGCAGTTGGTCGCGGAAGGGTGCTCGACCAAACAAATCGCCCAACGATTGAATCTCAGCGTCAAAACAGTGGAAGCGCATCGTACCCAAATCATGGATCGCCTTGAAATCCATGATATTCCCGGCCTTGTACGGCTGGCCGTCCGGACGGGGCTTGTTGCCCCGGATCCATAATAGGTGTCCGAGCAGGCCGCTTGCTGCTGAATCCCCCTCCGTAACTCCTCGCGGACCGCAATCAGGAAGACCGGTGTGTCATCCAACGCACTAGGGTGAAATACCCTGACGTATCAGGGATTCCCCGATGCGGGCCACCCCCCGAGTTGGGTAGCGTTTGGCCCACGTTTGGAATCATCACCCATCGACCCACGTGAAGCACTGAACGGTACCGGGGTCCACTATGCCAGAGCTCTCACACCAGCCATCGTTGTCCACACCTACCAGCTCCCATCCGTTGCGGGCCGCTGCCACGAAGAAGGGCCGTCCATCACGACAGGCCTATGAATTCGGGGAAGGGTTCAATCAGTTGGCTTCCGCCAATCGCCGTCTGCGGCTTCTCGCCTTTTGCTTTACGCTGGTCCTGCTCGGGGTCCTAGCATTGCTGGTTCTGGAAATCCGCGGACTCTTTCATTAGCCGATCGACAACCTGTCCAACCGCCTTCCCTTCCCCATTTGGTCCTGTACGTTTAGGCTCGCGACATTCGCCCAATCATCAGCGCAGTCGTAATTTGCTACGTCTCTCAGGGCGCATGCTCTTGTGCCCGCGACGTAGCATCGGACGGTTTACGTAACCACTCATTCGGAGTATTCTTGTCGGGCTTTTACGTCTGTCATCTCTCCTGCCATAGGGACTCCATGGCTTTCAGCGGAAGCGACTTTGGGAAGATCGCGCTTGTCCTGTTGCTGACCGGTGCGGTCTGCGCCTTGGATCTCATCACTCCATTGGGCCACGTTGTGTGGCTCCTCTATCTCGTGCCGTTGGCGCTGGCTTCCCGGCTTCCCATTCCGAATGCCCCCTTTTCCATTGCGGCCCTCTGCACCGGGTTCCTCGCCCTGGGCTTCTGGTTCTCGTTACCCGGTGTGGCGCCGTCCGTTGCGTTGTTCAACCGTGCGTTAGGCAGTGCGGTGCTCTGGGGCGTGGCGCTGTTCATCCGCGAACGTCGTACGGCGGAAATGCGGTTGCAGGAGACCAACGTTCAGCTGGAGCGAAGAGTCGCGGAACAGACGCAGACCTTGGTCGCCGTCAACGAGCAATTGACGAGAGAGTTGGCCGCGCGACGCCATGTCGAATTGGCTCTCCGTGAAAGTCAGCAGCGATTTGAGATGGCGGTGACAGGGGCGGACGTCGGCGTGTGGGACTGGGACATCAAGACCAATCACGTGTACTTTTCGCCCCGATGGAAGAGTCAATTGGGCTATGCGCCGGAGGAAATCGAAGACACATTCAAGGAATGGGAGGTCCGGCTGCACCCGGAAGATCGTGCCCGCGCGCTGGCTGCCGTCGACGGCTACCTCAAAGGAACGACGGCGCAGTATCGACTCGAGCATCGGTTGCGGCACAAGGACGGATCCTACCGGTGGATCGCTGCATTCGGCGCCGGGTTTAGAAATCCCGAGGGTAAGATCGTGCGGATGTCGGGATTCCATCTTGATATCACGGTCCGAAAACATGCGGAGGATGCGTTGACCCGCGCCGAGGAGCGCTATCGAACGATGGTCGAGCAGGCCGTCGTGGGGCTGTATCAATCTTCTGCGACCGGACGGTATCTCTCCGTGAATCCTGCCCTAGCCAAGCTATATGGGTACGATTCTCCCGCGGACATGATCGACCAGGTCGAGGACATTGCGCGACAGGTCTATGTCGAACCGGGTCGCCGGGGCGCTTTCGTGGAACTGATACAGGAGTGCGCCTCCGTCACGGGGTTCGAATCCCAGGTCTTTCGAAAGGGCGGCGGCACTATTTGGATTTCCGAGAGCGGCCGCGCCCTTCGGGACGAGACCGGGCGGATCGTGGGCTATGAGGGCATGGTCGAGGACATTACCGGTCGGAAGGAAACCGAGCAGCGACTACGAAGTAGTGAAGAACGCTACCGCGAGTTGGTGGAGTCCACGGGCGACATCATCTATCGAACGGATGCAGCCGGCCGATTCACCTACTGCAATCCGGCTTCCTTGCGCGTGTTGCAATTCGCGCCCAAAGAGCTGTTGGGGCGACACTATCTGGATATCGTCCGCCCGGATGCGCGGAAGGAGACCGAGCGATTGTATGGACGGCAGTTCATCCGGCGAATCCCGACGACTCGGTTTGAGGTGCCGGTCCAGAGAAAGGACGGCCAACAAGTGTGGCTCCAGCAGGATACGCAGCTGCTGCGTGAAGGGTCGGTTGTCCTTGGGTTTCAGGTCGTGGCGCGCGATGTGACCGAGCGCAAGTTTGCCGAACGGGCGCTTCGCGAGAGTGAGGAGCGCTTTTCCAGGGCGTTTCACGCCAGCCCGGCCGCGATGTGCATCACGAGCATGGCCGACGGACGATTTCTGGAAGTGAACGATGCGTTCATTGTTCAATCGGGCTATGGCCGGGACGAAATCCTGGGACGCTCATTGGCAGAGATTCAGGCTTGGGCCGACCCGGACGACCGGCGTCGGGTATTTGAGCGGCTAGGGCAAGGCGAAAGTGTGCGGGATTTCGAATCCCGCGTGCGGGTGAAATCGGGCGAGATCCTGGACGTGCTGATGGGCTTTGCGCCGGTCACGTTCGGAACTCAACCCTCTCTGTTGACCCTAAGCGTCGATATCACCCGACGAAAGCAGGCCGAGACGGCCCTCCGCCAGAGCGAAGAGCGTTTCATGAAGGCATTCCATAGCAGCCCGGCGGTCATGGCGATCAGCCGATCCGAAGACGGCCTCTTTCTCGACGTCAACGATGCATTTGTCCGCGTCTCGGGCTATTCGCGGGAAGAGTTGCTGGGCACGTCGTCGTTGGATATCGGCATGTGGGTCAATCCGGAGCATCGCCGTCAGTTGCTCGAGGAACTGCGCGTGAAGGGCTTCATCCGCGACCTCGAAAAAGAATTTTGCACCAAATCGGGGGAAGTCCGGCACGGGCTCTTCAACATCGAGCGAGTGTCCATCGGGGACCAAGAATGCATCTTAACGCTGGTGCTGGATATCACGCCCCGGCGGCGAGCGGAGGATGCGCTGCGTCGGAGCCAGTCCGTCCTGCAGGCCCACCAGGATGCCTTGATGCGGCTGACGAAGAGTGTGCACATCGGGTCGGGGGAATGGCAGTCGGCGCTGGAAGAACTGATACGCACCTCGACGGGCGTCCTCGATGTCGATCGGGGGAGCGTCTGGTTGTTGGACCAGACAGGTGCCTACCTGGACTGTGCCGAACTCTTTGAGCGGCGGGAATCGCGGCACCTTCGCGGCGCCCGACTGAACGTGGCATCGTATCCCAGATACTTTGCCGAGCTGTTCCAGGAACAGGTTGTGGACGCGCATGACGCCATGGCTGATCCTCGGACCGCGGAGTTGGCCGACCAGTACCTGCGTCCGCTCAATATCGGCGCCTTGCTGGATGTGCCGCTCTTTTTCGGCGGGCGGTTGGCCGGGGTCGTGGGTCACGAACACGTCGGGCGCTCGCGGACGTGGAGCAGTGAGGAGATTCGGTTCGCATCCTCCATCAGCAACCTGGTCGCGCTGGCCTATGAGGCCAAACAGCGGCAGGACGCCGAGCAGGCGTTGCTGCGGGCCAAGGAAGCCGCTGAATCGGCCAATCGTGCCAAAAGCGATTTCTTGGCAACAATGAGCCATGAGATCCGCACACCGATGAACGCGATCGTAGGGATGGCTGACCTGCTGTCGGAGACTCCCCTGACGGACGATCAGCGCGAGTACGTCCAGATTTTCCGGGATGCGGGCGGCAACCTGCTGAGCCTCATCAACGACGTCTTGGATTTTTCCAAGATCGAAGCCGGATACCTCGAACTGGAGGCCATCGAGTTCGATCTCAGCGATCTCGTTCAGCGGGCCGCCGAGTTGGTGTCGGTACGAGCCGCCGAGCGCAATCTCGAATTGGCCTACCGGATCAAGCCGGACGTCCCGACTTCCCTCGTAGGTGACCCCAACCGGCTCAGGCAGGTGCTCATCAATCTGCTCGGCAACGCCGTGAAATTCACGGAGGTCGGCGAGGTCGTATTAAGGATCGAACGGAATCCTGAGGCGGATCAGCCGGGAGCTCTGCTGTTTACGGTGCAGGATACGGGAATCGGCATTCCCGCCGACAAGCTGGATTCGATCTTCGAGCGCTTCACGCAGGTCGACTCCTCGATCACGCGGCAATACGGCGGGAGTGGGTTGGGGCTCACGATCTCTCGGCGACTGGTCGAGGGTATGGGTGGGCATATGTGGGTGCGTAGCGAATTGGGCCGCGGCAGCACCGTTGGTTTCACGGCGCTGTTCGGTGTGTCCGCCCGGCCGGCGGTCGAGACGATTGCGCCGGCGCAATGGGAGCAGTTGGCCGGCCTGCGCACCTTGATCGTCGACGACAACGCGACCAACCGACTGATCGTGCGAGAGACCTTGGCGGGGTGGGGGATTCCGGCTGGAGAGGTTGCGAACGGCTCTGAGGTCTGCGCGGAATTGGCCCGCGCTCAACAGGCGGGGCTGCCCTATCGATTGATCATTTTGGATGTGCGGATGCCGGGCAAGAGCGGGTGGGATGTCGCCGGCGATATTCGGCGGACGCCGGCGTTTGCAGACCTGCCGATCCTCATGCTGACGTCCGAGCGCAGGGCCGGTGATCAAGGCCGTGCCCGCGATGTCGGGGTGGTGCGGTTTCTGACGAAACCATTCCGCCGCTCCGATCTGTTCAACGGCATGATGACGGTCATCGGGCTGGTCGCTCAACCGGGCCCCGATCGATCGAAGGAGTCCGAGGGCAGTGCGAGTGCGGGGCAGCGAGCGCTGACGATTCTGCTGGCGGAAGATTTTCTCGACAACCGCCGGATGATGGAATTTTATTTCAAATCGACCCCGCACCATCTCGATACGGCAGCCAACGGGCAGGCGGCGGTGGAACTGTTCACCCATGGGCAGTATGACCTGGTGCTGATGGATGTCCAGATGCCGGTGCTCGACGGCTACAGCGCGACCAGGGCGATCCGCGAGTGGGAGCAGGAGCAGGGGCGCAAACCCGTGCCGATCTTGGCGCTCACGGCCAACGCACTGCCGAGCGAAGTCCAGCGGAGTCTGGCGGCCGGCTGCACCGCCCATCTCACCAAGCCGATACGAAAGGCACGGTTGCTGGAGGCGGTACGTCTCTATACCCGATCGGCCGATGAAGCCGACGGAACGCCGGCCGAACGCCACGAGGAGAAAGTCGTCCTGCGGGTCAGCGCCGAATTCGAGGAATTGATGCCCTCATTCCTCGAGAATCGTCGGCGTGATCTTGAACAGATCGCCCTGGCGACGGTGCAGGGCGACTTCGACACGATTCGTGCGATTGGCCACGGGATCAAAGGGGCGGGCGGGACCTACAGCTTGGATGTCGTCAGCGACATCGGCCGGGGATTGGAGCAGGCCGCCGTCCGTCGGGATGCGGGGCAGGTCGACCTACACCGCCAGGCGCTCCAGCGATTCCTCGAGCATCTTCAGGTGGAATATGTGTGAGCGGCGCCCAGCGGGATCGCGGGGATTCCGGCGGGTCTTGTCCTGGGTAGGAAGGCCAAGGGGGGACGACAGTCATGCGTGTGCTTCTGGTCGAAGATCAGATCGATATCCGACAGCTGTTTCAACAGGTCATTCGAGCCCGCGGACATGAGGTCACGGCCTGCGCGGACGGCGAATCCGCCTGGGAGGCGTATCAGCAGGGTGGATACGAGCTCTTGCTCCTTGATTGGGAGCTGCGCGGGGGCGGTATGGACGGCATCCAGCTATGCCGCCAGATCCGGGCCGACCTGCGCGGAGATCGCTGTGTGATCGTGATGGTCACGGCCCATGATTCCGCCGACTCCCTGCGGCAAGCCCTGCAGGCGGGCGTCAACGACTATCTGGTCAAGCCGATCGGCATCGAGTTCCTGAAGCTTCGATTGGCGATTGCCGAGCAATGGGTGGAGGACGTCCGGCGGCGGTTCGAAGCGGAGGACCAGGCGCAGGCCCTTCAGTCGCAGCTGGCGGACCAGGGAAAGTTTCACGACCTGGTCGGCCGTAGCGCCGCCATGGTGAATCTCTTCACACAGATTCAGGAGGTGGCGGCAGTGGACGCCACTGTGTTGATCGAAGGCGAAACCGGGACGGGTAAGGAATTGGTGGCGCGCGCCATCCACCTCTCGAGTCGACGGAAGCATCGGCCGTTCATCGCAGTCAATTGCGCCGGCTTCACGGAATCAATCTTGGGGAGTCAGTTGTTCGGCCACAAGAAGGGGGCCTTTACCGGCGCGATCGACAATCAGGAAGGCCTCTTCGAAGCGGCCAACGGCGGCACCCTGTTCTTAGACGAGATCGGGGACATCATCCCGGCCGTGCAGACCAGCTTGCTGCGGATGCTGCAGGAACGGGAGGTGACCCGTCTCGGCGAAGCCAAGCCGCGGAAGATTGATGTGCGGGTCGTGGCCGCCACGCACCACAATCTTGCGGATGACGTGGAACGAGGCACGTTCAGAAAAGATCTTTTGTATCGGGTCAGGGTGGCGCGGGTGCAGCTTGGCCCGCTTCGCGAACGGCGAGAGGATATTCCTTTGCTCGTCCATTCGTTCGTCACGCAATTTCGCTCCGTGATGGAAAAGCCGGTTCACCACGTCCATGTCGATGCGATGCAGCTGCTTATGGACTATGCCTGGCCGGGCAACGTTCGCGAGCTCAAGAGCGCCGTCGAGTCCGCAATGATCCATTGCAAAGGGACGACGTTGCACGTGGATGATTTGCCGCCGGAGATAGTCGATGGGTCGGTTGCGGCTGTCACCCCGCCGAGTGCCGACGAGCGGGCGCGCATGCTCGATGCCCTCCGTCGCGCCGGCGGCAATCGCTCCGAGGCAGCCAGACTGCTGGGCATGAGTCGCCGCACCTTCTATCGTCGTTTGGCTGAGTACGATTTGTCGGTCCCCATCTGACAGCATCACATCCTCATTCACTGAGCCTCCACTCAGAAATTGTGTCGTTCCGAGCCAATGACACAGTCATGCTACTAGCTGTTGTGCCAGCGGATTGACGCTTCAATCGTTGCCCCGCTGAGTGACTCTGCCTAAGGCCTCGGTTTTTCATCATCTCCCCAAAATTCCCCGCTGGCACAGTCCTTGATAGTTGTCAGGAGCAAGGACGCGACACACGAATGGCCCGAAAGCAGTTTGGAGCACCGGCCACGATGGACGTCAAAGGGTTCTTGCTCAGCAACGGCACCGACCGGGAATTTCTACTCGCGATTCAGCCGACGGGCAACGGACTGTTCGACCGGTTATTCGTGCGGGGAAAGGTGGATGGGTACTAGGTGGATCTGACCGGCGCGGTGCTCTCGTATCTGAACGGGCTTGGGGATGCGACCGGACCGCTTCTCAAGCCTGAACGCTAACGAACGTCCGCTGGACACAATTCACGTCACAATCGGAGGACATATGTTGAACGGAAACTATGATATGGAGCGGGCGATGTTGAACGGGCAGCACACGGACGAACAGATGGAGCACGGTCGTCCTGCCGACGGGCGCGTGATGTCGAAGCGCCGTCCGGAAGACCTGACGCCGCGCGAGCGTGAGATTCTCCAATTGGTCTGGTCGGGGATGACCAACCGCATCATTGCGGACCGGCTCCACATCAGCATCAAGACGGCGGAAGCGCATCGCGCCAATATGATGAAGAAGCTTCGAGTGTCCAATACCGCGCAGTTGCTGAAGACCGCGCTGGAAGGGGGCCTGCTCGTTTCAACCGCGAGCTGAGATGATCCGCGGCGACCGGCCGCCGGGAGGCTTGCCCAGCCTCACTGGTCCAGCCGCTTCCCGCGGGTCCGCCCCTGCGTGTTCCCGCCGAAATGAGGCTCGCTCCGGCAGCGGTGTTTGCAGTAAGATGCCGCCCAGCCGGAGGAGCCTCCCGTGATCGAACAGCGAATCGAAGAAATTACCCGCGCGAATCTTGCCTTCTACGCCGCCTTTGAAAGTCTGGACATGCTCCAGATGGACAAGGTCTGGGCGCACCTGGAATATGTGACTTGCATCCACCCCGGATGGACGCTCCGTTCCGGGTGGCCTGCCGTGCGCGATTCCTGGGTACTAATCTTCAACAACACGTTTTCGATGAAATTCGAACTGACCGAGGTTCAGGTCCAAGTGGCCGGCGACCTTGGCTGGGTGATTTGCACCGAAAACCTGACCAGCCGGCAGGGCGAAAAGCCGATGGAGACGAGCGTGCTCGCCACCAATCTGTTCGAACGCATCGGTGATGAGTGGTTGATGATCCACCACCACGGATCGCCCGTGATGGGCTAGTCCCTCCCCCTCACATCCTTGTCGCATTCATTTCTACGGCAGTCTTGAAGGAAGTACGTCTTCCCTCGTTCTTGATTCTTAACCCCAGCATTCCCTGGTACCGAAATTTAAGCTGTCCAGTAATACTGGATTAGTGATAAGATCGGCTATACATACTGCAGGGATGCTTCGCCGACTGTTGCTGCAGGTTGTTCGACGTGATCGGCTGCTCTTTCGGCGAGATGCGCTACGGATAGGGGCACGCGCAGTGCGCCGATGCTCAAACGGGAAGGGGGCTCCGAGATGATTCCTCATTCCATGTCAGTCCGAGCACAGACATTGCCCATGGTTGGAACGCTAACTCGGTTATGTAAGGGGCTGGGAGAACTGGGTACTCTCATCCGCGAGGATTGGGCCACAAACAGCTGCGATTGGACGATGCCTGGGTTCCGGGCCATTGCCGTGCATCGCTTCGGGACCTGGGTGTCCAACCGGCGGGGAGGGGTACCGAAGTCGGTGCTGATGTGCCTTTATCGATCTCTGTATCGGTTTGTACGGAACCATTACGGCGTGGAAATCCCTCTGAGCGTGGTATTAGGCCGCAGGGTGAGCATCGTTCACCAAGGCGGTATCGTGTTCCATTGGAGAGCCGAGATCGGTGATGACTGTGTGATCCGGCACAATGTCACAGTGGGAGCAGGATACGGGGGGCAAAAGACGTTGAACACGGGACCGAAATTAGGAAAAGGGGTGGAAGTGGGCACGGGTGCGGTGATTCTTGCCGGTGTGAAGATCGGTGACGGCGCCTTTATCGGGCCGAACGTGACCGTGATGTCGGATGTGCCTGCCGAGGCCAGAGTGTTCGCAGAGGCGCCTCGCGTCATTCGATTACCCGATCCTGCACATGCCGTACGCAAAGTCAGCGGTTTGGAGTCATAGGATTGGCCATCTATCTTCATGACAAGATCGGAAATTAACCCCGCCCAAGTCGCTTGTTCGTCAGAGAGCCGCGGAGACGCCCTGCGTGCTGTTGGAAAACATGAAGCAGCGGTGGAAGCGTATCTTGACGGTATCACGTCACCTCCCTCCGCAGAACTCTGCCTGAAGCTTGCCCGTAGTTACGAGCGGATCGGGCGTTACACCGAGGCCTGTTTCTGGGCGCAGTCCGTGATCGATGCGGGCGACGACTATATGGCCTGGCAAGCCGGTTGGTCTCTCTTCCAACGTTGTGCGTCGCGCAGCACGCCTCCCGCCCTTCGTTCAGTGAAGGTGGCGTTGCTCGGCAGTTACACCACGACTCAATTCGGACAACTGCTGCGATTCGCCCTCAGTCGGCTTGGAATTATCGCCAGCTTCTATGAAAGCCATTACGGGCAATTTCAACAGGACATCATCGACGCTGCCAGCGGCCTCTACGCGTTTGCCCCCGACATCGTCGTTCTCGCCGTGCAAGAGGGAGATCTCCGACTGCCCCAGTACAGCGATGAGCCGGAACAGGAAATTCGGCGTGAAGTCGAACGGTGGACAGCCTTGTGGCGTCAGGTGGCCACACGGTCCGCCGCGCGCATCGTGCAACACAATTTCGCGCTTCCTTGCGAAGTGGCCTTGGGGCACCTCTCGGTCAAGCTGCCGGGTTCTCGCTACATGATGACGCAATTCGTCAACGCCGGGCTGGGTGAGGCGGCCGGAACCAAGGTGGCGATGGTCGATTGCGAACGCCTGTCCGCCCTCATCGGCAAGCAGCGTTGGTCGGATCCTCGATATTGGCACTTGGCAAAGCAGGCTGTCGCATTCGAGGCGTTGCCGCTGCTGGCCAGGCACAATGCCGCTGTCATCGCGGCGGAACTTGGACTCAATCGAAAGTGCCTCGTGTTGGACCTGGACAACACCCTCTGGGGCGGCGTCATCGCAGAAGACGGCCTGGCCGGCATCAAGCTCGGCGATTCGGTGGACGGAGAAGCCTTCGTTCGTTTTCAGGAATACATCCTCGAACTCAAACACAAGGGAGTCATCCTCGCCGTCTGCTCGAAGAACAATCATGCCGATGCGATTCAACCTTTCGAGCAACATTCGGAAATGCGGCTGAAGCTCGAAGATGTGGCCCTCTTCGTTGCCAACTGGGATTCGAAGCCGGACAACCTTCGAAAAATCGCTCAGACGTTGCAAATCGGGCTCGATTCGCTGGTCTTCGTCGATGACAATCCGACGGAGCGGGATGCCGTTCGTCGGTTTGTGCCGGAGGTGGACGTCGTGCCGTTGCCGGGAGACCCCTCGCAGTACCGGCGGGCTCTGTCGCAATACCTGTTGTTGGAGACGGCGTCGCTGACGGCTGAAGACCGTACACGCACCGATCAGTATCGCGCCCGATCACGGGTGAGGGAACTGGAGTCTTCTGCCGGCTCGATGGAAGACTTCTACCGTGGCCTCCATATGCGGGCCATCGTGGCGCCGTTTGAGCACTCCCAATTGCCTCGAATTGCACAGCTGATCGGGAAGACCAACCAATTCAACCTGACGACGAAGCGCCATGGGATGGCGCAACTCGAGGCCTTTCTTGGGGATCCGAACTGCGTGCATGGTGCGTTGCGCTTGCGCGATCGGTATGCCGACCATGGATTGGTCAGCCTCGTGATCGCGCACCAACAAGGTACCCTGCTTGATATCGATACCTGGCTGATGAGTTGCCGTGTCATCGGGCGCACGGTCGAGGCCACGATGCTGGAATACCTTTGCCGGCGAGCGATGTCGCTGGGCTGTGTCGCTCTCAGGGGGACGTATATACCGACTCCGAAGAATGCGCTTGCGGCCGATGTCTATGCCAAATTTGGGTTCGAACAGGAGGTTGCTTCGGAACAATGCACCACGTGGATCTATGACCTTTCCGGCAAGGGGGCGATTGCCAATCAGTTCATTACTCGAGTGGATTCGTGGGAGCCCGCCGAAGGCGAAGCTTGAGTGGCAGTTTTCAAAAGTGTAGTCCGTCCAGATCCGTATGACGTCGATTCGCTTTCTTCAGCAAGATCTGATTCTCTTCAGCGCCGCCAGCCACGACCGTAACCCGCTCCACCTGTCCGAGGGCTATGCCCGCTCCACTCCCTACGCAGAGCCGGTTGTCTTTGGCGTCCTTGGATTTCTGGCGGCTCTAGGACAGTTGCCGGACCAGGACAGTCACCGGTTACACGCTCTGTCAGTGGAGTTTCGCAACCCTCTGGTGATGGGTGCGGAGTATCGAATAGAGACCGCCTGTACCTCGTCCGCACGATGGACGATCCGACTATACGACGCAGGTCGGATCATGATGAAGGCCACGGTGACGTTCGAGCCTGGTGCGCACAAGCATCTCCCTCTGACGGCATTTTCCTGGCAGGGACCATGTGAGGCCGCGGATCGAACGCGATCAGACTGCAAGGCCGGCACGAGTGCGACGGGAACATATGGGCCCGCGATCGAAAATCTGGAGCAGGTCATCGACCGATGGAATCTCTCGTCGAAAGGCGCATCTGTCGGTCAACTCGCTGCACTGCTCTGGGCAAGCTTCGTCGTAGGGATGGAGTTGCCGGGGCGGCGGGCGGTGTTCTGGCGCTTAGCGCTCACGTTCGCATCGGGTGAGGAACAAGGACCGGGTCCCTGGAATTACCGGGTCGCCGTGACGGATTTCGATGATCGGCTGGATATGGTGCATATGAATGGGACCCTTTTCTGGAGCGGTTTGCCATGCGTCGAGGCCCGAATGTCGGCCTTCGTGCGGCAGGACTCTCCACGCGCATCCCCGGCCATCATTCGCAACCTCTTGCCGCGGTCTCGGCAGTTGGAGGGGAAGGTTGCGGTCGTCATTGGAGGAAGCCGAGGTCTCGGTGCCGCCATCAGCCAGACACTCGCTTCCCAAGGCTGTTCGGTCCTCGTGGCCTATCAACAGTCCGGCAGCGAGGCAGAACAGGTGCGTGCCGCTTGTCGGAACGAGAGCGGCGCAATCGAGTTGGTCCAAGGGGATGCCGGAGATGTTCAGTGGTGTCAGGATCTCCGCCGCCGTGTCATGTCCCAATACGGTGGTCTTGATATTTTGGTGTGCAACGCATCGCCTCCCATTCGGCCCTTGGCCTTCATTTCGGAGAAGATTCCTCAGTTTCAGGAATTCGTGCATCGAAGTTTGGAGATGGTGAGTACTCCCTTATCCGCGTTGTTGGAGGCACTTTCCGAAAAATCCGGCTGGAATATCGCCGTGTCCTCGGCATTCGTGGCGGACTTGCCCGTCGAATGGCCGCATTACATTGCGGCAAAGAGTGCGATCGAAGGACTGGTCCATTGGGCCAGCGTGCACTACCCCTTAGTGCAAGGAGTGATCGTGCGCCCTCCTCGGCTGCTCACGGACCAAACCAATACGGCTTTGGGGCGACAGGGAGCCATGCGCGTTGAAGGCGTCGCCGTCGGCATCGTGCGGAGTTTGTCGGCGCCTCGCCTGACGAAGGCGCCGCACATCCTGGAGAGGTTCGATTTGTAGCGGCCGTACGATGTGAGGGACACGCCATTCCGGGCTGACATACAAGACAGCAGAAGCGGGCGGCTGGAACGGAACACAGAAGTGGGAGAGACGGAGGAGACATGGGAGTACAGGAGCGGCTTGAAGAGGTGTTTCGGCAAGTGTTTGAGGATGACAATTTGGTGCTTCGGGACGAGATGACCGCATCCGATATTCCCGGATGGGACTCTGTCGTCCACATCAATCTCATGTTCGGCATCGAACAGGCTTTTCGCGTCAGGTTTAGCGGCAACGAACTCGCAGAGATGAAGAATGTCGGAGAATTGAAGCAGTTCTTGATGAAGCAGGGCATACGATAAGCGGATGGGCCGGTCGGAGCAGACTACCGGAAGCAGTTCGTCAGCCGACCGAAATCCGGAGTGTTCGGCAATCATAAGAAGGTACTTGTCGGAGTGCGTATGGGCGACACAGCGGTGCTGGTCGAGGGGCTCCACAAAAGGTATCGGCTGGGCGGAACTTCTTCCGGCGACGGGTTGCTGACGAGCACGCTGGCGCAGGGTTTGCGGCGACTAGTTCGCCGGACGGAGGAGCAGGTAGTCCCCGACCAGGCCCTCTGGGCCCTTCGGGACGTCTCGTTCGAAATCAAGCGAGGAGAGGTCTTCGGCGTCATCGGTACCAACGGATCGGGGAAAAGCACGCTGCTGAAAATACTTTCTCGAGTGACGACACCCACGAAAGGGCGAGCACTGATTCATGGCCGATTCTGCGGATTGCTGGAGGTCGGAACCGGTTTTCATCCGGAACTGAGCGGGCGCGACAACGTCTATCTCAGTGGTGCCATCCTGGGCATGAGGCGTGAAGAGATTAGGCGCAAGTTCGACGAAATCGTAGCGTTTGCTGAAGTGGAGCGTTTTATCGACACCCCGGTCAAACACTATTCGAGTGGAATGTATGTCCGCCTCGGCTTTTCGGTCTTGGCCCATATGGACCCTGATATTTTGATTGTCGACGAGGTATTAGCGGTCGGAGACGTTCGATTCCAGAAAAAGTGCATGGGGAAGATGGAGGATGTGGGGCAGCAGGGGCGAACGGTGATCATCGTCTCTCACGATATGTCGGCGATCACGCGGCTCTGTGAAAGGGCGATCCTCCTGAACAAGGGAGAAGTGGTCCGGCAGGGTTCCGCCCATGACATTGTAGATCAGTATCTCCACGGGGGACACATCAAACCCTCGGTCGAATGGTCTGATCCCAGGGAAGCCCCGGGCAACGAGATCGTGAAACTGCGAGCGGTGCGCATCCAAACGGATGCCGGGGTCGTATCCGGCCAGTTCGACATTCGGAAACCGATCGAGTTCGAGGTGGAGTTCGACGTGGTGAAGCCTGGGCATGTGTTTCTGCCCGTGTTCAATCTGTATAATCAGGAAGATGTGTTGGTGTTTATTGCCCATGACCGGGATCAGGATTGGCAACGGACGCCTAGGCCTGCCGGACGGTATACCTCCACAGCGACGATTCCCGGGAATTTCCTGTCGGAAGGTGTGATGGTCGTGTCATCGCTGATCATGACTGAGGATCCCTTCCGTCTGCATCTTCACGCGCCACGGGCCGTTGGGTTTCGCGTCGATGAACATGGTGTCGGTGATTCGGCGCGGGGAGATTTCAATGGGCATTGGCCTGGGGTCGTGCGGCCGCTTTTGCAGTGGCGGACACGATTCGTTCCTGGCTGAGGGGCATTTTTCCCGGCAGCAGGGCGGAGGCAAAGAGAAGGATCGTTGATGAAGAGAGCTCGTGGCTTGACGGGTGCAGACGATGCAACGAAGTTTGGGGTTCTCCTCTCGTTGATACTCGCCGGTTGTACCACGGTGGCGCAGGTGACGACGCTGAACGAAGAGTCCTGCAACCACACCATGCGGGATCAACTCGCATCGATCCTCACCGAGGAAGGGGAGAAGCCCGAGGTCGCAGATCGGTTGGCGGTAGATACGACGACGGTCTTGGCGAGCGGCGTCTTGGGACCGCGTCCGTTCGGTGTCTCCTCGTCTTCGGGAGCGGACTATGGGTTCTTTGTCCAACAGAAGGGCAGTGATTGCTTCCTGCGCCTCTTCCGAAAGCAAAAGAGCTTCACGCGCTATACGAACAACCTTACCTACATTGCGACCAGGTCGCTTTCCGGCTGTTCCTGCGCCGAATAGCGTTTTTCTCTCCCATGCTTGCTTTGGCGCCGCTATTGCCGGCTAGTTGAAGTCCGCGCCTCCGTTCGGTTTTTTCCGATCCTTCTGTATTCCTTGCTCGCACGTGTATTAATCCAACAAGCTCTCGCTCTGACTTGAACGTCGTGCTTCCTGTGACTTCCCGGCGTTGTCTCATGGCACAGCTTTGGCACAGATCGCGTGTGCGTGGCACAACCTTCTGCCGGCACTTCCTTCAGGCCCTGTCTTCCTAACTCAGCAATATTGAAAGGGTTGTGGATTTTCTTGGCAGTGGCACGGCCTTTGAGAAGAGGAAAAGACATGAGGGCCGGAGGCGGAGAGGGAGGATGATCTTGGAAGTCAAAGGATTCTTGCTCAAGGATGAGGCAGACCAGGAGTTTCTTCTGGCCATTCAACTGGCCAGCCACGGCATGTTCGAACGGTTGGTGTTTCGCGAGCATGTCGGAGGAAGCTGGATCGATGTGAATGCGAATTCCCAGGAGGCTTGGGTGTCGCGAGCAGAGGCGGTATCCGCGGTGCTGGGATATTTGCAGCAACTGCGGAGCGAAAGCGACCCCGCCAGTGGGCAAGACCGCTAGGCAGGGAAGTCATGGAGGTCGAACGCGCAGGAGCGCATCGTCATCACCGGAGGGACATCATGTCATACCAGAATTACTCAGTTGTGAACGGGCAGGTGGTGTCGCCGAGCGGGGAAACCGAAAAGCGTTCGGCCGGTATGGAGGAAGTCGACGGGACGAACATGCGAAGGCCCGAAGATCTCACGCCGCGAGAGTTACAAATCCTGCAATTGGTCTGGGCCGGAAATACGAGCCGGCGTATTGCGGAGCAGTTGCAGATCAGCGTGAAGACCGCCGAGGCCCATCGATCGAATATGATGAAGAAACTGCGGGTCTCGAATACCGCGCAACTGCTCAAGGTCGCGCTCGAAACGGGGATCCTACGTTCCGAAGACGGGGCAGAATGACGGTGACGCAATCGGGAAATTCTACCCCACTGGATCGGGTAGGATCAGCGGGAGGTGGCGCTGGGAAGATCCTCGACTCGGACGGTCTTCTGCCACTCGGCGGCGATCGTGTCCCGCTCGTCCATCGTCATGGCGGCATACTTGAGGAACATCTGCGGCCCTCGGCGACGACGCCACGTCAGATAGCCGAAGAAGTGATCCCGGCAGACGGACTGTGTTCCGGCCGGCGCATAGACCCGGGCCTGACATCCTTGAATCATGCAATTCGAGCTGCTCATGCGTCCCTCCTTCTGCAGCACGAAGTATGCAGGAGACATCCCGTGAAATGCAACGAGGCCCAAACTCGGGCCGCTTGCCTCGATTGACCTGCCGGATCGCTTCCAGTATCTAGCTTCCATGCGGATGGTATTCCGGCTTATCCGGCAGGGCTTGGTGTTGTGGCTCGCCTGCCTCGTCCTCTCTTGTGCTCCCACCTATCGGGAGGGGCTCCCTCCGGGCAGTCCATTCTCTGACGACAACCTGGAATCGCAGCCGCTCTTTGCCGAGGGCATGGCTACGGGTGACGTGAGCGACAGCTCTGCCGTCGTTTGGGTGCGGACGACCCGGCCGGTGGTGGTTCGGATCGACTATGCGCCGGCCGGCCCCGATTCGAGTGCGGGAGCAGGCTTGGCTCACAGGGAGAGAGGGACGGTCGAGGGACGGACCGAGACTTCCGCAGACCTGACGCTCAAGCTGGACTTGCGCGGGCTCCGGTCCGGCACCAGATATCGTCTTCAACTGTCGGCTTCGGGGTCGGATGCGACCGCGGCCGCTGAATTCACGACCTTGCCGGCGCCCGAAAACACATCGCCGATATCGTTTGGGTGGAGCGGAGACCTCGGTGGGCAGGGCCGGTGCCGTACCGGCGCCGATAGTTACGGGATCTTCTCCTTGATCCAGGACAGGGCGCCGGATTTCTTTGTTTTCCTCGGCGATACGATCTATGCCGATGATGTCTGCGGGCTGCCGAATTTGCCTGGAAGCGACTTTCGAGCGGTGACGCTCGAGCAGTTTCGGGCAAAACAACGGTACCAACGTGGCTCGATTCCACTACAACGTTTCTTGGCCTCTGTCCCCTTGTTCCTGACCTGGGATGATCACGACGTTCGAAACAACTTTGCCGGGCCGTTCGAAAGCTACATGCCGGCGGGGCGGCAGGCGCTGTTTGAGTACTGGCCGATTCGAGCACTGCCGCACGCGCCCTATCGGCTCTATCGCCGAGTCCGAGCCGGCGCCGATCTGGAATTGTTTTTCCTCGACACGCGCCAATACCGAAGCCGCAACAGTGAGCCGGATGGGCCGTTGAAAACGATGCTGGGGGCTGAGCAACTGGGGTGGCTCACGGAAGGACTCCGTGCTTCAACCGCTTTGTGGAAAGTGATCGTCAGCAGCGTGCCCCTGTCGATTCCCAAACCAGGCACCGCACAGGAGCCGGGCTACGACGGCTGGGCCGGAGGGCCGGACGGCACGGGGTTCGAGCAGGAACTGAAAACAATCGCGCAGACCATCATCGAGGCTCCGATCCGCAATGTGGTGTGGCTCACTGGGGATGTCCATTTTGTCCAGGGCTTGGCCTACGATGTGGATCGGGACGGGCTGGCTGACTTTCATGAGTTCACCGTCGGTCCCCTCTCTGCTGGAACGGGCCGGGTCACTGCGGTCCGGAGTCCGTTCGCCGTCACCACCTTGATCAGCGAAGGGGGCTACCAGAGCTTTGGCCTGGTCCGGGTGGACAGGCGCACCTTTGTTGTGAAGGTCATCGATGGCGCGGGAAGAGAACGGTTTACCCACCGGCTCACGGCACAATAGTGAAAACCGATCCCGGGTGGTGCCTGCGTCCTCTGCCTGACGGTTCCGTGCCAAGGACGAGTCCATCGGATCGAACCGTCCGATGCAAATTCGCTTGCTTTCCCGTCGAGTCGGACGGTACCGTTACGGTTCTCCGACGGCCAGGAGCCATGGGAGTCTGTCGATGTTGATGCAGGTGATTTCGGTGGTGGGGGCCGTCATGGTACTGGTCGCCTACGCGCTGATCCAAGGCGGAGTATGGCGGGAATTGGACGGCGGGTATCTGGCGCTGAACATTCTCGGATCGCTGCTGCTGGGGATCGTCGCGATCGAAGATCGTCGGATCGGATTTGTGCTGTTGGAGTTCGCCTGGGCAGGGATCGGAGTGATCGGTATCGTGCGCTCGTTGCGAGCCCGCCGCGGGTAAATCGGATAACGTATCGGCCGAAAGGCCTCGCATCTGTAACGAAGGAGAAGAGCACATGGCAGGGTTGATGTCCGCAGATGAAATTTTCACCAAAGTGCAAGATGCCGCGGCCGCCGCGACCGGTCCGGACGAGAAGGCGCTCCAGATCGACTATGAATCCCTGAAGCAAAAGATTCGCGCGGCGCTCGGTGATCGGAAGGTAGCCCGCTGCCACATCAACAAGTTCTTGCCTGAAGGCTACGAAGAACAGGGGCGCTTCAACGCCGTTTTGTTGACGGCTGGAAACGTCATCTTCGATATGGTCATCGGGGATTCCTATTTCCGATACGACATCGTGTCGGTAGGGCAGTTGGACAAGGTCCAAATCATCGATGCCCTCTGGGACAACCGTGAGAAGCGGCGTGAAGAACCGTTCCTCAGCCTTCGGCTGATGCATGCGGAAGAAACGCACCTCTTGCTGGCGCTTGACGACGAAGATCGGGCGAGCGTGCTGGGATTCACCAGCGCCGTGACGGCTTCGCGGAATCCGGAAAAGTAGAGTCGACCGCTGTCGCTGCCGTTATGAGCGACGGCAGCGACAGTGAGGTGCCTTATGGACGGAAAACCGGGTCTGGTCTCTGGGGATAGCTGATCAGGCTCGGCGGTAGAACGGCAGGGCGTGGACGACCGCCGCATGCCTCGTGCCGGAAACTTCGACCGTCAACGTCGTGTCTGGTTTGGAAAAGTCCCGCAGCGGAAAGCCGAAGGCGATGACGGCGTTCTGTTGTGGTGAATAGGCGACGCTGCTGACCCATCCCACCTCGCGATCTTGGCTGAACAGTTTGGCCCCTTTCAAGGGCAGCGTGCCATCCTTCAGCACCAGGCCCACCAGGTGACGCCGCACGTTGCCGTAGGTGTCCATCCGCGCCACGACTTCCTGGCCGGGATAACAACCCTTGGACAGGCTGAACGCTTTTCCCTCCAAGTTGGCTTCCGGCGGCACGATCTCCTCGTTGAGATCCGGGCCTGCGACGGGAAGGCCTGCTTCCATCCGCAAAGCTTCGCGTGCCTTGGTGCCGATCGGTATGAGGCCCTGTCCTGCGCCGGCCTGCATCAGTTGATTCCAGGTGTCGGTCAGGACCGCCGCGGGGACGAGGACTTCAAGGTCCAACTCGCCGGTTTCTTCGGTCCGCATCACCAACCCGGGCTGGCCGGCCACGGTGACGGTGAGGCACTGCAACAACGCGAGTCCGGACGCATCCACGCCAAACGCTGTCTTGATGACCTCGGCAGTCTTCGGCCCACTGACCAGCAGCAGCCCAGAAGTATCGGCGCAATTTTCCATTTTCGCCTTGGTGCCGTAGAGCAAGAATTTGCGAAGGGCTTGAAAGGTCGCGTCGCCGACCTCGCCGACATCCTCGACCAGGATATGGTCCGGCTGCACGTAGGCTCGGAAATACGTCAGCATCTTTCCCTTGTGCGTGAGGAAACTGGAGTACCTGCCCTGACCCGGCTGGAGCGGTAAGATGTCATTGCTGATGATGCTCTGCAGCCACTTCACCCGGTCATCGCCCGTGACTTTGAGCCTGCCTCGGTGCGAAAGATCTGCAAGTCCGACTGCTTGGCGGACGGCTCGATACTCGCGTTCCCAATCCCCGTAGTGGGCCGGCATATCCCAGCCGGCGCTCTCCGCAAACACGGCGCCGAGTTGTGTATGGCTGTCATGCAATCGAGACTGTTTCATCGGTGCTCCTGCGGCAGGATCCGTTACGCCTGCCCCTTGACGTTCGGGGAGAGTAGTTCCTCCACGAGTTCCCTCGTTCGGGAGGAGAATTCGTTCCGCGATACGACCTTTGTGACGCCCAGTTCCTTGGCGCGCTTCCAGGTCTCCACCTCTTCGTGGTTGGCAAAGGCCAGGATGGGGATTCGACGCGCGTGGATGTCAGGCTGGAGCGATTCCAAGGCTTTGAATGCATCGACGCCCGGGTCGTTCATGTTCATGACGATGGCCGCCGGGCTGATTGCCGCGGTCTTGGGTCGGACCTCCTCGTGGGTCCTGGCCCGTTCCAGCTGGTAGCCATGCGGCCTCAAGGCGTCCCTGACCTTCGTGTAGAAAAAGATATCGGTGATGGCGACGAGGATTGTGGGCTGACTCATTGTAAGTAGGTTGATGCTAGGGTTAAGGCCGATCGCGTTCTTGGCGGCGGATCAGCCGGTTCAGGCTATGGCTTCGGGACGCAGACTAGTTCAGTGAACTGATGAGCCGGCCCAGCGCCTTCTTCGCCAGCGTATAGTTGGGATTGAGCGCGAGAGCCTGCTTGTAGCACTCGATGGCTTCCGTCCATTTACCCTGGCGTTCATACACCCGCCCCAAGTTCAGATGAGGGAAGGCCGGGCTTTCGTATCGCTTGGCCTCCATTGCCTTTTTGAACCAGGGAATGGCCTCATCCAGGTCGCCCTTCTCGATCAAATAAGCGCCGATGTCGTTATAGGGGTTGCCGAAATCCGGATCGCAGGCAATGGCGTTGTGACATTCGTCGATGGCTTCATCCAGGCGGCCCATGAAACTATAGGTCCAGCCCAAAAACGTGTAAGCTTCGGCGGTCGGGTGGGTGGCCAGCGATTCCTTATAGAGGGTAACCGCTTCCTCCAGCTGGCCCTTCATCTGCTGTTCGTAGGCTTGCTGGAATAGCTGCCACGCCGTCCGCTTGTCTTCGTCGCTGCCTTCGCCCTGAATTAAGAAATCTTGAACATCCATTTCGAGCTGCTGAAAAGCCCTCCAGCGTTGTTGTTGGTCTCTCAAACCCCTCGACGTACTATGCGATGAGTACGCCTCGGACTTTTCGCTTTCTGCGGCCGCGCTGGAAGACCTTTTTGAGCAGTTCGCCGAGAACAGCTGCGCTGTGGCCCATACGCGGCCCATTCAAGAGGAGTGAGGGTGGCTCGACTGCGCGCGTCCAACGAGGGCCTCCCGGGGCTGCGCGTTGCGCGAGCAAGAGCCGCCCTCGCTACTCTTGTTTCAACTTCTTTTTGATCAACTCCGCGCCGTAGCGCCCGGAGAGCAACATTGAGCCGAAGGCCGGACCCATGCGTGGGGTGCCGTACACTGCCGCGACCGCGAGACCGATCACGAAACAGTTCGCGTAGACCTCTCCGGTCCGATCCATCACTTCCTCTTCTGACCGGGAAACCCACATGGCGCCGTTTCCAGGAACCGGTTGGTACAGGTCGCGCTTGTGCAACAGGTTCACGACGACGGCGTCGTGCCCGGTGGCATCGACGACAATCTTGCTCTCGAGCGCGATCGGGTCGACGTGGATGATATCGTGCCCCGCCATTTCAGCGGTGGTGTTGTTCACCACCACGCCTTCGAGAACTCCGTCGCCGCGGAGAATCAGGTCCACGACCCTCGTCAGGTTCATGACCTTTGCGCCGGCATTGTAGGCGGCTGCGATCAAGCCTCCGGTCGCATGGGGAGGATCGACGATATACATGCCCTCGCAGTCCTTGATCCGTTTGCAGGGCACGCCGATCTCCTCGAGGATCTTGTGGGCCGGCGCGCAGATGGTGGCTTTGTTCATGAGGTAGCCACCGGACCAGAACCCGCCGCCCAGGGCCAGGCTCTGCTCGATCACCAGGGTGCGAAAGCCCATCTCGGCCAAGTCGTGGGCGCAGATGAGCCCCGACGGGCCGGCGCCGACGATGATGACGTCGCTCTCGATCAACTGGTCGAACTCTTTATAGTACTCGCGGGCGATTTGGCGGGTGATGTCGCGCTCGCGTAGTGGGGCTGGTTTCGGCTTCGGCATAAAAGCTCCTTGACGGCTGCTGACCATGGATTCCGGCGGCGTTCTCGGTTCCCCAACTCTTCAACGTAACCCGGAGGGTACGCCTGCGGTTGGGGCTTGCCTGCGGCCTTGCCGGGCGGCCAGGTTGATCAGCCTTAGAGATAGATCTCGGATCCGGCTTTCTTGAACTCCTCGGATTTTTCTCTCATTCCGATCTGGATAGCCTGCTGCTCCTCGAGCTGCTTTTGTGCGGCATACGTGCGCACATCCTGCGTGATCTTCATGGAACAGAAGTGCGGCCCGCACATGCTGCAGAAGTGGGCGACTTTCGCCGCATTGTCCGGCAGCGTGGCGTCGTGGTAGGCGCGCGCGGTTTCCGGATCGAGCGCCAAATTGAATTGGTCTTCCCAGCGGAACTCGAACCGGGCCTTGGACATCGCATTGTCACGAGCCTGTGCTCCGGGATGTCCCTTCGCCAAATCCGCCGCATGGGCCGCGATCTTATAGGTGACGACGCCGACCTTCACGTCTTCCTTCGTCGGCAAGCCCAGATGTTCCTTGGGCGTCACATAGCAGAGCATAGCGCAGCCGTACCAGCCGATCATCGCGGCGCCGATGCCGGAGGTGATGTGGTCATAGCCGGGGGCAATGTCGGTCGTGAGCGGCCCCAGCGTGTAGAAGGGAGCCTCGTCGCATTCTTTGAGCTGCTTCTCCATGTTTTCTTGGATCAGATGCATCGGGACGTGCCCCGGTCCTTCGATCATGACCTGGACATCGTGACGCCAGGCGATCTTGGTCAACTCGCCGAGGGTTTCCAATTCTGCGAACTGGGCCTCGTCGTTGGCGTCCGCGATCGATCCCGGGCGCAGACCGTCTCCCAAGCTGAAGGAGACGTCGTAGGCCTTCATGATCTCGCAGATCTCTTCGAAATGGGTGTAGGCGAAGTTCTCTTCATGATGCGCCAGACACCACTTCGCGTGGATCGATCCGCCGCGCGAGACGATGCCCGTCATGCGCTTGGCAGTGAGCGGCACATAGCGCAGCCGCACCCCGGCATGGATCGTAAAGTAGTCGACTCCCTGTTCGGCCTGTTCGATCAGCGTGTCGCGGAAGATTTCCCACGTGAGGTCTTCGGCCTTTCCGCCGACCTTTTCCAAGGCCTGGTAGATCGGCACGGTGCCGATCGGGACGGGGGAATTGCGCAGGATCCATTCGCGTGTTTCATGGATGTTCTTTCCGGTCGAGAGGTCCATGACCGTGTCCGCGCCCCAACGGATCGACCAGATCATCTTTTCGACTTCTTCCTCGATCGACGACGCGACGGCGCTGTTGCCGATGTTGGAGTTGATCTTGACCAGGAAATTACGGCCGATGATCATCGGCTCGCTTTCAGGGTGGTTGATGTTGGCCGGGATGATGGCCCGCCCGCGCGCCACTTCATCACGAACGAATTCGGGGGTGATCGCGCTCGGGATGCGAGCTCCCCAGGCTTGGCCTGGGTGTTGGACCACGCCACCGCCGTAGCCGTTCTTGGCCGTCATCAGTTCCCGCGCCAACTCACGCGATTGATTCTCGCGAATCGCGATGTATTCCATCTCCGGCGTGACGATGCCTTGCTTGGCGTAATGCATTTGCGTGACGTTGCGGCCAGGTTGGGCCCGCAGCGGCTTGCGGATGTTACCGAAACGCAACTCGTCCAACTTGGGATCGGCCGCGCGTATCCGGCCATACTGCGAGGTGACAGTCGGCAACTCTTGCGTATCCCGGCGGTTCTCGATCCAGGTCCGTCGCAGGGAAGGCAGGCCTTGGCGTACGTCTATTTGTACATTCGGATCGGTGTAGGGACCGGACGTATCGTAGACCGTCACGGGAGGATTCGGTGTCTGGTCGCCGCCGTTGGCCGAACGGGTCGGGGTCAACGTGATCTCCCGCATCGGGACGCGGACGCCCGGCTGCGAGCCGTTGAGATAGACCTTGCGCGAGGCAGGAAAGGGCGTCGTGGTCAGGTGCGCAGTGGCGGGAGCGCCGTGACCGTCACTGGATCCGTTCTGTGTATGGGCCTCGCTCATGGTGCTGTCCTTTCGTAAAGGTGAGCCTCCGACGGCCAAATAAAAAAGCCGCATCCGGGTGGGGTGCGGCTTGAAGCGAACGGTTACGAGTTCCGTCGCTTCCCTACGCTGGTATTACCCAGGTCAGGTTCTGAGGGTCGTCCGATCGTTCGGACTCTCAGCCGGATGGCACCCCTAGCTGTTAAAGCTGATCGTACCGATCAGCCGGAGGGCTTGTCAATGCGGGCAAAAGGCCTAGCAGGATGTTGACCGATCCGCCGACAATGGAGCCTCATGTTTTGTTCCGGCCTGGTCGGCGGTTATCGGGCATCCTGGCCGTGATCGATCCGCTGAGCTTCCACAAACGCCCGCGCGACCATGCTGTGCACTTGGCGAAAGAGATAACGCTCCATCGTTTCAGGATCGAGCCCTTCCGCCGCAAGGACCTCTTCGGTGAAGGTCTCCGCATCAGCCGGTGGATCGTCGAGCAACGGGGCGCGCGCCTCCGGCGGCAAGGACAAGCCCAACCGTCCCGACAGATCGTCGAGTAATCGTTCCGTTTGCGCGTGAGTCAGCATCGGAGCGGCAGTGTAGCGCAAAACGAGTGAGCGCAGCAGCTTTCTCCGGGAGCAAGTACCTCGCGCGATGTCGCAGGTCTTTCGGCCCATAGAGGGCGCATTTGTAGGTCCTTATTTTTCGGTACACTCAATTGAATGCCATCAATCCCTGTCGTAGAATCAGACAGTGTAAGTGCGCTTGTGGTATAGTTTTTTTCATCAATCCGAAAGGCTGCATGTGAAAACCGCCGCCACATTGCCCCGTCCGATCACCGACTACCAATCCCTCTCTGCCGAAGAACTGTTTGCGCGGACCAGGGCGGCCAAGGCGACCTTGGGTGATCGCGTGATGATCCTCGGGCACAATTATCAGCGCGACGAAGTGATTCAGCATGCCGAGTTTCGCGGCGATTCGTTAAAGCTGGCGCAGATCGCCGAACAGCGGTCCGACCGCCCTTATGTCGTCTTTTGCGGCGTCCATTTCATGGCCGAGACCGCGGATATTCTGAGCCGTTCGAACCAAACGGTGATTTTGCCGGACATGGCGGCAGGCTGTTCCATGGCCGATATGGCGGCGATCGAACAGGTCGAAGCCTGCTGGGATGCCATCGGACGGGTCGTCCCGGTGGAGGAGACCGTCGTGCCGGCCGTGTATGTGAATTCTGCGGCGGTCCTCAAGGCCTTTTGCGGAGAACATGGCGGTATCACCTGCACCTCCACCAACGCTCGAACGGTGATCGAATGGTGCTGGGCGCGTCGTGAAAAGATCCTGTTTTTCCCGGACGAGCACCTGGGCCGGAACACGGCCAACAAGATGGGGATTCCCCGAGATCAAATGATCGTGTGGGACCCTTACATGCCGCGCGGGGGCAATTCGGTCGACGCGATCAAGCAAGCGAAGCTCATTCTGTGGAAAGGCCATTGCAGCGTGCACCAGATGTTTCAGCCGGCCCACGTGGATTACTTCAGAAAGCAGTATCCCGATGTGAAGGTGATCGTGCATCCGGAATGCCATGAGGATGTGGTAAACAAGGCCGACCTCGTCGGTTCGACCGAGTACATCATCCGCACGGTCACGGCCGCGCCGGCAGGGACGACCTGGGCAGTCGGCACCGAACTGAACCTGGTCAACCGCCTCAAGCATGAACTCACCGACAAAAAGGTCTTTTTCCTCTCGTCCACCGTCTGTCAATGCGCCACGATGTTCCGCATCGATGCCCCGCACCTCTGTTGGGCCATGGAAAATCTGGCGGAGGGCCATGTGGTCAACCACATCGTGGTGCCGGACGACGAGAAGCAGTGGGCGAAGGCGGCGCTGGATCGCATGATGGCGATCAGCTAGCGGCATCGCCATAGGGCGCCTTCGGTTTCCTCGCCGTCCCTCCGTCCTCACCTTCCGGCGACCGAGTACCTCGCAGAGGCTTGTGCTGCGGCCTTGCTTGATGGCGCTGTCGTCGAGCCCGCCATAATCTGGGGCTGGTGCCGTTACCCCTCCTTCCGGTATATTCCACGCCAGGTTTGCGCGATTTCCTTCTTACCCCGACGGTGACGCATTTCTATGGACTATAAATCGACATTGAACCTTCCCAAGACCGAATTCCCGATGAAGGCGAATTTGCCGCAGCGGGAACCGGACATGTTGGCCTGGTGGGCGCAGGAGCGGATCTACGAGCGCCTTCAGGAGTCGCGCCAGGGGCGGCCACGCTACGTCTTGCACGACGGACCTCCCTACGCGAACGGCAAGATCCATATCGGCCATGCGCTGAACAAGATTCTCAAGGACATGATCGTGAAGTCGAAGACCATGTCCGGCTTCCAGGTGCCTTATGTGCCGGGATGGGACTGTCACGGCCTGCCGATCGAACATCAGGTCCTGAAGGAACTTGGGGAGAAGAAAAAGGATCTCGACCCGCTCGCCATCCGAAGATTGTGTAAGGAGTATGCCGAGAAGTTCGTATCGATTCAGCGCGACGAATTCAAACGTTTGGGGGTACTGGGCGATTGGGACCGGCCCTACCTGACCCTGAACGCTGCGTACGAAGCGACCATCTTGCGTGAGTTCGGCAAGTTCGTGGAGCGGGGCGGGGTCTACAAAGGATTGAAGCCGGTGCTCTGGTGCACTCAGGACCAGACCGCCCTGGCCGAAGCCGAAGTTGAGTACGATGACCACACGTCGCCTTCCATCTATGTGAAGTTTCCCCTGGCGGCGTCTCCGGCCGTTCTGAGCAAACGGTTCGGTGGGCTGGTCTTGCCGCCCGAAGCCAAATCCGCTGCCGTCGTTATCTGGACCACCACGCCTTGGACGCTTCCTGCGAACCAGGCGGTCTGTCTGCATGCCGACATTGACTATGCGTTCGTACTCGTCGGCGACGAACTGCTGATCATGGCTGAGAAACTCGTCGACCAGGTGGCCAAGGCCTGCAGCCTGCCGTCGCATCGGATCGTCGGGGTGAAGAAGGGCGGCGAGGGTTTCGAAGGTTTGGAAACGCAACGGCCGTTGACGACCGGCCTGTCTCCGATTCTGTTGGGCGACTTCGTGACGCTGGAGCAGGGAACCGGCTGCGTCCACATCGCTCCCGGGCACGGCATGGAGGACTATATCCTCGTCCTCGGGCACAACGCCAAGGCGTCGGTCGGGGAACGGCTCGAGATTCTGGCGCCGGTGGACAACGGCGGCCGGTTTACCCCGGCCGTGACGGAGTTCGCAGGGCAGCATGTCTTCAAGGCCAATCCGAAGATCGTGGAGCGACTCAAAGAGAACGGCCGATTGCTCGGTCATGGATCGTTGAATCACAGCTATCCCCATTGCTGGCGTTGTAAGCAGCCGGTGATCTTCCGCGCCACGGAGCAATGGTTCGTTTCGATGGAGACGAACGATCTCCGGCGGGAAACCCTGGCCGAGATCGGACGCGTGCAGTGGGTGCCGCCCTGGGGGCGTGACCGGATCGAGGGCATGATTTCCAATCGGCCAGATTGGTGTTTGTCGCGCCAGCGAGTGTGGGGTGTGCCGATCCCGGGCTTTACCTGCACGAAGTGCCGTGGCGTGTTGGCCTCACCCCGGGTGATCGACCATGTGGCGGACCTGATCGGGCAGCACGGGACCGACCATTGGTTTGCCAAGACCGCGGCCGACCTGCTTCCGAACGGGACGACCTGCGGACAATGTGGCGGGAACGAGTTCGAGAAGGAACGGGACATTCTCGATGTTTGGTTCGAATCAGGCGTCAGTTTCGCGGCGGTGCTTAAACCTAGGCAGTGGTGGCCGGCGGATCTGTATTTGGAAGGATCGGATCAGCATCGCGGCTGGTTCCACAGCGCGTTGCTTGCCGGTGTCATCACCGACCGCTGCGCTCCCTACAAGGCTGTCCTTACCCATGGATTTGTGGTCGACGGTGCCGGGAAAAAGATGTCGAAGTCCGCGGGGAATGTGGTGGCGCCGCAGGATGTGATCAAACAGTCGGGCGCGGAGATCCTCCGCCTCTGGGTGTCGGCGCAGGATTACCGGGAAGATCTTCGGATTTCCCAAGAGATTTTGAACCATCTGATCGAGGCCTATCGCAAGATCCGGAATACCTGCCGGTTCTTGCTGAGCAATCTGTACGATTTCGATCCGGTCCGTGATCGTGTCCCGTTCGAGCGGCTGCCTGAACTCGACCGGTGGGCGCTCATGCGGCTGGCCGAGCTGATTCCACGTGTGAAGCAGGGCTACGACGACTTCGAGTTTCACAGCATCTTCCATGCGATCAACAATTTCTGCTCGGTCGACTTGAGTGCCGTCTACTTGGACATCCTCAAGGATCGGCTTTATACGTTCCGACACGATTCGCCGTTGCGCCGGAGCTCCCAGACGGTGCTGTTCGACATTTTGGTGGCGCTGACCAGGCTGATGGCGCCGGTGTTGAGCTTTACGGCAGAGGAAATCTGGCGGATGTTGCCAGAAGCCGTGCGCACGGAGGCTCAGGCTCCCAGCGTGCTGATGGCGATGTTTCCGGAGGTCGAGCCTCGCTGGATGGATGCCGAGTTGGCGAAACGATGGGAGCGGCTGCTCGGGTATCGAGTGAAGATACAGGGGGCGCTGGAAAAATTGCGGCGCGATAAGACGATCGGCGCTCCGCTGGAGGCCAGCGTGACCGTCCATGCGACCGCGGAGGCCTACGCTTTCTTGAAGCCGTACGAGGACATCCTCCCGAACCTATGCATCGTGTCTCAGGTTGAGTTGGCGCAGGATCGTTCGGCGAGTGAGGGCCAATCATGGCCGGAGGACATCGACGTCACGGTCGTGCGCAGCGCCCATCCCAAGTGCGAGCGTTGCTGGAATTATCGCCCCGCCGTGGGCTCGTTCCCGGACCATCCGACCTTGTGCGATCGATGCGTTGAGGCTGTCCGGTGAACGGAACCCTTCGGTACGTCCTGCTGGGGGCGCTGAGTTTCGTCATCATCGTTCTGGATCAGTGGACCAAGCTCCACGTGATGGACACGATGCGGTTGCATGAGTCGATTCCGGTCGTTCCCAACCTCTTCAGCATCACCTACATCCGAAACCCCGGCGCCGCCTTTGGGTTTCTCTCCTCCAGCAGCAGTTCCTTCCGTTTCATCTTTTTCGGGATCACGTCCGTGTTCGCGCTGGGTCTGCTCGGCACGATTCTGGTGCGGATGCCGGCCGATGAGTGGATGGGGCAGCTCAGCGTCGCCGGGATTCTGGGCGGGGCGATCGGCAATCTGCTGGATCGACTGCGTTACGGAGAGGTGATCGATTTCTTGGACTTTTATGTGAACGGCTACCACTGGCCCGCGTTCAACATCGCGGACTCGGCCATCACCGTCGGCGTCGCCTTCCTCATCCTGCACTTTGCGTTTGAGAAGCAGAAGGATCCAGAGCCGGCTCCATCCGAAGACCGCCCGGCCTGACGTAACCGCGTCTCTCGTGCCGCGTCGTTCCTCGTTCGCGGTCAAGCGCGAACAGGCCGTGTTTCTCGCTTAGCGAGAGACGGTCCACGCTTTGCGAACGACGAGCGGCATGAGGGCTGGAATGCACAAGTCCGGTTCGAGGCCCGCTATCTGACTACCAGCAGCACGATGATGCCCAAGATCACGCGGTAGTAGGCAAAGGCCCGCAAGGTGTGGCGTTGGACGAAGGTGAGAAAGGCGGCGATGACCGCCCAGGCCACCGCGAACGACACGACCAGCCCGATGGCCAGCGCGACGTAGTCCTGCTGAGTGAAGACCGCTTGGGACTTCAACATTTGATAGATGGTCGCCACGATCATGGTCGGGAGCGCCAGGAAGAACGAATACTCCGTAGCCACTCGTCGATCCAATCCGGCCAATAACCCTCCGATGATCGTCGATCCGGATCGCGACATGCCTGGAATCAGCGAGGCGCATTGGGCGATACCCACCCATAGCGCGGAACGCGGCGTCACCTCCAGCAACTCCTTCGCCTGCACCTGCTGACGCCGACCCTCCACCACCAGAATGATGATGCCGCCGATGATCAACGAGGCGGCGACCGTAGCCGGCGAAAATAAATGGGCTTTGATCCATTTATGGGCGACGAATCCCACGAGCGCAGCGGGGAGAAACGCCAGGCCGAGCCCGAACAGAAACCAGAGGTTGGGGTACTGGGTGATGGAGCTCCGGAGTACCGCGCCCAGCGGCGCACCTTTCCGCTGCTGCATGAGCGCGCGAAAAGCGCTTTGCTCCCGCAAGGCGTTGGACATCAGCGCCGCGAGCTTGGTCCGCTCATAGGCGATGATGGCGAGAATGGCTCCCAGCTGAATCGAGATCTCCACGTTCGACGCGATGTCCCCTGTAAACCCAAGGGCGTGGCCCACCAGAATCAAGTGGCCGGTGGACGAGACGGGGAGGAATTCGGTCAAGCCTTCGATGATGCCGAGGATTACGGCGAGTTCAGGGCCCCAATTGGTCATGAGATCGTGATCGGGTTGGTGTGGGTCAACGGGTGAAATTGCCGAACGGTGAATGCATATTCCCAGAGTGTCCCAGCGCAGTCAAGCACAGGTGTGATTCATTACGCTCGACGAAATCCGCCCGCGGATGCGGAGGTGCGTATCGGCCTCGGCGCAATCCGCAAATCTGTTGACAAAGTTTGGATGATGGCATACACACAGGTAAAGGAAGCAGTCCGATCAGTTTTGATCGAACAGGGGAGGGTCGCATGAGGCAAGTGTGGATGGCAGGGCTTGCGCTCGTCAGCGCGGTGGCTGTCAGTGGGTGCGTGGCGGAGAAGAAGTATCACGAAGCGCTTGCCGATGCCGACGCCGCCAAGGGCGAGTTGGAGCGTGCGCGCTCGCAGAAGAACGCGTTGGAGCAGCAGGTCAAGACGCTCAAGGATCTCAACGCGAAGTTCGGGTCGGAAATGCAGGCGGCCCGGGACGAATTGCAGCGCATCGAACACGGCCGCGACAAGGAACGGGATACGATCGAGGTTCGCACCAAGGAACTGGAAGACAAGATCAAGCAGTTAAGCGCGCAGAACCGCAGCATCCGAACCGAATACGAAGAAGCTCGCCGGCACAACGAGCAACTGAAGTCGCTGGTGGCGCGCTACCAGAAGGAAATGAAGGATCGGCGGCCGATGTCGTCGATGAGCCCCTCCTCCTTCGGGGGTGTCTCGCCCGGCGCGGATGCCCCCGTCTCCAAGGCTCCGGCCGCGACGTCGCCGATGGCGAGTCCCTCGCCGGCATCGCCCTTGTCCTCTCTGTTGAACATCAACAAGGTGTCCTCGGCCGACTTGGTGCTGTCGCTCGGCATCGCGCAGGATGTGGCCGACCGGATCGTCAACAACCGGCCCTATAAGGTGAAGGGCGAGCTTGTCGCCAAGAACGTCGTGACGAAGGATGTATTCGACGGGATCAAGGATCGCATCACGGTTACACCGTAGAAGATACGTTCTGTAGGCGTGAGTGTTCACGCCCTCCGAAGGCCGTTTGCCGAACCCGGCAAACGGCCTTCGTGTTTTCAGCGCTTTGTCGCATATCGGAGCGATTCGGTCCTGCGCTGTGTATCCCTGCTGATTCGCCGCCCCCTTCTTGCTACAATGACGGACCAATTACGAAGGATGTGGTTCATGCGTCGTGTCGGGCTCATTGTCGGGGTGATCGCGATCGGATTGGCGATTGCCGGTTACGTGTTCTTCAACGGGGAACGCAAGCCGCCGATCCGCTACCGGACAGCCGGTGTCGAGCAGGGCACGATCGTCTCGTTGGTGACAGCGACCGGTACGATCAATCCCATCACGACCGTCCAAGTCGGCAGCCAGGTCTCGGGCATGATCGAAAGCCTGCAGGCCGATTTCAACTCCAAGGTCAAAGCCAACCAAGTCATTGCGCGGATCGATCCCTTTCCCTATCAGGCCAAACGTGATCAGGCTGCCGCCAGTCTGGCCAATACCAAAGCGGCGTTGGACAAGGCCCGCATCGACCTCGCCCAACGGAAGCGCGAATTGGACCGGGCCAAGGCGCTGGTCGGCCAGCAGTTCGTCTCGCAGAACGAGCTGGATGTCGCGCTGACGGCTTTTGAAGGGGCCACGGCGCAGTTGAAGGTGACGGAGGCAGCGGTTAAACAGGCCGAAGCTCTGCTGCAGTCGGCCGAACTCGATCTCAAGTACACGGTGATCCGTTCTCCGGTCGACGGCGTAGTCATTTCACGTCAGGTGGAGGTCGGTCAACGGATCTCGGCCAGCTTTGCCATCCCGACGCTGTTCCTCATCGCCGAAGACGTCAACAAAATGCAAGTCGACACGAACGTCAGCGAAGCGGATATCGGCGGGATTACCGACGGCAAGCCGGCTTCGTTCACGGTAGATGCTTACCCGGGCGAAGTCTTTCAGGGGCGGGTTCGGCAAGTGCGCAATGCTCCGATCAACGTGCAAAACGTGGTCACCTATGACGTGGTGGTGGAGGTCGACAATCCCAACTTTCGCTTGAAGCCCGGCATGACGGCCAACGTAGCGATTGTGGTGGCCCAGAAAGATCATGTGATGAAGGTCCCCAATGCCGCGCTCCGCTTTATCCCCCCGAGGACGGCTCGAGTCGAGGCGGCGCCGGCTGATTCAAACCATTCGACCGGCGAGGGTAAAGTCGCCGGGCGGAAGACCGGTGGGGCCGAGCCGGGCGGCCGAGAGGCGGCGATCTGGAAACGAAACGATCAGGACGAGCTGGAACGTATTCCCGTGGCAATGGGCATTTCCGACGGGGCCTTCACGGAAATCGTGTCGACGGCCGTGAAGGAAGGCGAACAAGTCGTCGTGGGGATCGACATGCCGAGAAGTGACCGAAAGGGCGGCGATCTTCCTCCAGGATTCGGCGCGGGGCAGCAGCGAGGGACTCGCAGGGATCGAGGGATCTAGCTTGTTCCTGACCCGGCGATGGAGCGGAGCCAGGTGATCCGGCCATTCCATGGGGGACGACAGGCACGATGGGCTCATTGATCCGCTGTGAAGACCTCTGGAAGGTCTACCGTGTGGGCGACGTGGAGGTCCAGGCGCTTCGAGGCGTGAATCTCACGATCGATCGCGGGGAGTTCGTGGCGATCATGGGCACATCGGGATCAGGCAAATCCACGCTGATGAACATCCTGGGTTGTCTCGACCAGCCCACGCGCGGGCGGTACGAACTGGATGGATTGGACATCGGCGCTGCGAAGCCGGACGTCTTGGCGGAAATTCGCAACCGGCAAATCGGCTTCGTCTTTCAGAGCTTCAACCTGATCCCACGTACCAGTGCGTTGGAGAACGCGCAACTCCCGCTCTTCTACCGAGGGTTGTCGCTCAAGGAACAACGGCAGCAGGCGGCTGCCGCCTTGGAGCGCGTCGGATTGGCCGGGCGCGAGCACCATTACCCTACGCAACTCTCCGGCGGCCAGCAGCAGAGGGTGGCGATCGCCAGAGCCCTGGTGGCTGCTCCGGCGATTCTCTTCGCCGACGAGCCCACCGGCAATCTGGATACCGAATCGAGCCGCGAGATCATGGGGATTCTCGACCGGTTGAACCGCGAGGATGGCATTACGATCATTCTGGTGACTCACGAGCCGGATATTGCAGGCTATGCATCCAGAGAGATCGTCATCAAGGACGGACAGATCGTGCAGGACATCAAACGCGTTCCCCGCCAGCTCACCGTCACCGAGTAAGACGCCATGTCGGCTTTCGTGTTTCTTACCGTGATGACGGCATTTCGAGTGCTCAGTCGCAATCGACTGCGGGCGGGCCTCACCATGCTCGGCATCGTCATCGGCGTGGGGGCCGTCATTGCCATGGTGAGCATCGGGCAAGGGGCGCGGGCTGCGGTCCAGGCGCAGGTCGCGAGCATGGGGACGAATGTGATCATCATCATGCCGGGTACCACGACCGTGAGCGGCGTCCGTGGCAGCCAGGGCGGCGCCGTCACCCTGACGACCGCCGACGGTCTCGACCTCAAAAAGCGTATTCCTCTGCTGACGGATACGGGCTGGGCCAAACGCGACGTGATGCAGATCGTCAACGGCAACCGCAATTGGAACGGGCCGGTCAACGGCGTCTCGGCGAGCTATTTTACGATTCGTGATTGGTCATTCAGCGGCGGCGGCCCGTTTACCCTGGCCGATGCGGAGAGCGGCGCGCGAGTGGCCTTGATCGGGCAGACGACCCTGGAGAATCTGTTCGATCCTGGGGAAGAACCGGTCGGGGCCACGATTCGGATCAAGAACGTGCCCTTTCAGATCATCGGCGTCTTGGCGCCAAAAGGTCAATCCGCCCAAGGCACCGACCAGGACGACATCATTTTCATTCCGTTCAGTACCGCCGAGCGCAAGGTCTTCGGCAGTCAGTTTCTGGGATCAGTCGGAGCCCTGTTCGCCTCCACCGAACGGACCGCGGATTTGCCCGAAGCCGTGGAACAGATTCGCGAGGCGCTACGGGCTCGGCATCGACTGCAGGAGGAGCAGGCGGATGACTTCACGATCCGAACTCAAGTGGACATCGGCCGAGTGCAGGAGAGCACGAGCGAGACGTTGACGGTGATGCTGTTCGCCATCGCGTCGGTCTCGCTGCTCGTCGGAGGCATCGGGATCATGAATATCCTGTTGGTCTCCGTGACCGAGCGCACGAAGGAGATCGGTGTCCGCATGGCGGTCGGCGCCAAACGCATTCACATTCTGATGCAGTTCTTGATCGAGGCGGTCACGCTGAGCCTGGTCGGCGGCGTGATCGGCGTGGTCCTCGGCGTCCTCGGTGCCCGCCTGACCACGATTGTGGCCGGCTGGCCGACCATCATTTCCGTGGACTCGATTGTCACCGCATTCTGCTTTTCCCTCGCCGTGGGGCTGTTCTTCGGGCTCTATCCCGCCAACAAGGCCGCTCGCCTGAAACCCATCGAAGCCCTCCGATACGAATAGGAGCAATCCGAGGGCCGTGCCTTCCAGGCGGAGCCTTCGATCCCGTATTCACTCGGCGGGATCGGAGGGAACGGCTCGAGAATCGCTCAGTGGTTGCGGGCGAAGGCGTGGGGAATGCTGTCGAGGATCGTGCGGATCGAGCGACTCGGCGCGTGCTCATCCTGGTTGCCCAAGTCGATCACCAGAGGAACGATGTAGGGCTCGCCCTTGGGGTCGTGGGTGATCGTGACGATCGGTTGATGCAGCTTGCGGGAATTGATGACCGTGACGACGGCCCGTTCCTTGGTGGTGAGTTCGACCACGGTGTAGACGGGATAGATTCCCATGACCTTGATAAACAGAGACACCAACCGATGGTCCAATTTGCCGTCCTGCCCTTCCTGAAACAGGCGCTGCAGGGCCTGGTGAGGCGTTAGGGGGGAGGCTCCGCCGAAGCCGGTGAGCAGTTCATCATAGCGGTCGGTGATCATCACGATGCGCGTCAATTCCGAAGTAAAGCTTCCGCGCGTTTCGGAGGGAAATCCGCTGCCGTCCAGGTAGGCATGGTGTTCGGCCAGGATCTGTTCGACGGCGGGTGGAAATTGCCCCTGGCGCTCGAGCGTGATCGCGCCGGCTCGAGGATGGGATTCATAGGCGCGGCGTTCCGGCTCGCCAACCGTGATCGAGGTGTCGTTGATGCGGGTGAGGATGCGTTTGGGCACCTGCAGCAAACCGAGATCATGGAGCAGGGCGCCGGTGGCCAGTTCCTGCATGATCAGTAAGTCCAAGTCCGCCGCGCGCCCGAGAATCAGCGCGAAACTGCACGTGGCCACGGCATGCTGGCTGAGCGAGGGGTCGCTTTCGCGTCCCTGACTGAAGGCCATGAACAGGGCGTGGGTTTCGAGTGTTTGGGCTACCGCGCTGATATCCAGGGTGGCGCGCTTGGCCTCTTCCGGATCCACGACGCCGGTTTCCGCGATCCGCGAAAAGGTTGATCGGACCGAGCGTTCCAACTGTACCCGCGCTGCGCGCGCGGTTTCTAATTCTTCGGTCAACGTGGCCAGGGAACGGACCGCTCCGGCGCTGCCCTTTTTCGGCATGGGCGGCGGGAGCGGCATGGGCACCAGTTCGAGCTGCTCCGCCGGTGAAGGTGGTGCCACATCCAGGCCGCGGCTGGGATCGATGTCCAGCACTTTCACGCCGGCCCGGCGCAATTTCTCGATTTGTTTGTCCGTCCGGATCAGGAACGAATGCCGGAGAAAGGGCGAGCGGTACCAGGGCAGGTCGAGTTTCACGACGTGCATGCCGATCTGGACGGTCTCTATGGTGATGCGGCGGGTAGCCACTGGTGGTTCTATCGGTGAAATTTGGCGCCTAGGCCCGATGTATTGCTGGTCTCATCCGACTGACCGTGGGGGCGGCATATTCAACGGCAGCGGGCAGGGGGTGACTTCGGCTGATCTGGACCAGGGTCATTGGGTGTATCGGCCGATAGAACGGACAACTGCAATTCCATACGGGGGTGGTCTCGGTCTTGGTGCTTATACACGTGCAATTCCACCACTCGGTTGTCGTTGACGCCCAGATGTTCACAGATCGCATCCTGGGTGATCTTGAGCCCTCCGTCCACGTCCCGTCGCAACGCCGACGCGAAGAAGAAGCGAACGGATAGGGCCAGACGGCTCCCCTGCAGCCTTTGCCTCAGGGTATCACGATGGCCCGATTGGGCAAGCGCAAGTAGAATTTGTTGCCCAACCAGATCTTTGAATGTCCGGCCGCGGGCGGACAGGAGCCGGCGGCCGTTCACGGTCGCATATTGGTGATTCACGCTCGGGGGGACCGGCAGGGTCAGGCGTACGTAGTCTTGCCCCGCGCTGGCTTGGAGATCGACCGGAAGTTCCATATGCCCGGGCCTGCGACGGCCAAGCAGGGGCCGAAGGAGTTGGGAATCGGGAATAGGGGGCGTCGACGGAGAAGGCGCTCGAAACGAGACGGATCGAAAGGCAACCGGAGCTTGTCGGGACCGGGATGTGCGGCGCAACGGCCAGCCTTTGACACTAGAGGAGATTGAGGATCTTGGCCATGTTCTGCTCGTACCGGTCTTCCGTCTTGGAAATGTACCGGCGCCATTCGGCGGGGTTCCAAATTTCCATCCGGTGATAGAGGCCGACGAGGATGATTTCCTGATCTTCATCCATGGGAACGAGTTTGCGCAGACGGCCTGGAATCAAGACTCGGCCCGCCTTGTCGATGTCGGAGGTGCCGGCTTCAGAGACGATGAAGTGCATGAAGAGGCGGCTTTGATCTTCATCGAGGGTGGTCTTGGTGCGTTCGAGTACCTTTTCCCATTCCTTGGCGGAGTAGATCCAGAGCGACTGCTCGGCGCCCTTGAGGAACATGACCTGGTTTCCGTCGGTCTCCAATTGCTCCCGGATCGGCGAGGGGATGAGGAATCGCCCCTTCTCGTCGACTTTGCACAGGTATTCGCCGGCGAACATCATCGGGATCCTCCAATCAGGACCGTGGCTGCACGCTGGTGCGCTCCTGCAGCCATCGTTCCAGATCCGAGCGGACGAACCGCCATTCCTTGCCGAGCTTGAACCCAGGTAACCGACGATCCTGAATGTAGCGATACAGGGTCCGAGGCGTAATCTTGAGGTAGCGGCATGTTTCCGCGACCGTCAGCAACTCGTTCTTGGGTTCGGTGACCATGGAAGCGAAATTGAGCCATACATCCGTCTCTGGGCGGATTCAGACTCCCCACCCACCTGCGATGGTAGGAAACACCGGGGGTGAAGTCAAGGAATTATTCATGACAATACATGTCAGTCTGCGTCAATGCCGTCCAGATCGGATGCTCCGGATGCCTCGCCTTCCATCGCCGCGTCCAAATCATCACCAAGGTCTTCCCCAAGCTCCTGGCCCATTTTCTTCATGAATTTCGCCATGCTCCGGGGATCGTTCTCGTCCACGCCGCTCAGATTTCCCGGGTCGGCGAGAGCTTCCAGCCTGGATTCCTCTGATTTTGGAGAGGCAAATCGTGAGAACAGGCGGTCCAGCTCAGGGCTGCCGCAGTGGCAGCAGGTGATGGAATCGGTCGAGCGGGGGTTGAGTACCAGACGGCTCATCTTCTTTTTGCATTGCCGGCAACGGTATTCATAAATAGGCATGGCTAGTTGTCTCCAAGAGATCGTTGGTTGAAAGCGGAGGGGGGAAGTCTTATGTCGGGGATCATCCCCTGGTCCACCGATCGCG
The DNA here is from genome assembly GCA_019637075.1 of Nitrospiraceae bacterium. Lineage (NCBI taxonomy): Bacteria > Pseudomonadati > Nitrospirota > Nitrospiria > Nitrospirales > Nitrospiraceae > Nitrospiraceae bacterium. The sequence continues at coordinate 91,043 of JAHBWI010000007.1, forward strand.
CTAGAGCGAGCAGGGTGACATCGGCTGCTCCGGCCTTGAGCAGGACTTTGGCGCAGGCGTTTGCGGTGGTGCCGGTCGTCAATACGTCGTCCACGAGCAGGATGCGCTTACCGGAAATCCGGCTAGGTTTGGGGACGGCAAAGGCGCTCCGCATATTCTGCAGTCGGGCCGTACGAGTCAGGGTTGTCTGCGGGGCCGTGTCCCTGATACGCACGAGGCTCCGATAGTCGAGTGGGAGTGCCAGGTGGGTTGCGATGCGATCGGCCAACAACAGTGACTGATTGAACTCCCTGTTCCGCAGCCGGTCGGGGTGGAGCGGGACGGGAATCACCAGATCACCGACGAGGGTGGGAGGCAGCGCCTCGATCAGGAGCCGTCCCAGAGCGCCGGCCAGCCCCACTTTTCCTCGAAATTTGAAAAGGGCGATCGCCTCCTGCAAGGGGGGGCAGTAAGGGTAGGGCGCCCAGGCCTGACTATAGGCGGGCGGGCTCGTCCGGCACTGCCGGCATTCGTGGGTCGGACTCATGACCAATGACGAGGCCGAGGCAAAGGGCTTATGGCATCTGGGGCAGGAAGGCCCCTCGAAGGGGCGGATCAGGCTCCAGCAGTCGTGGCAGAAAAACGGGACGGGATCCCCGCCCAACGGCTCCCCGCAAGCATCACAGGTCACGGGAAAGAGCAGCCGCATAGTTTGTCGAACCAATTGCTGCAGCATCGCAAAATTCTTAAGAAACATGCCGTGATCTGTCAAGGTTGTGGCTGCCAAATCGGTTATGTTATAGGACAGGCCCGCGGAGACAGCAGGAGCCCGGCTCTGCCTGATCTGCGGCCCTTCTGATGCAACAGGCAACGACCAGTCTGGTGCGGTTGGACCGGATCTCAAAGGACTACCGGCTCGGCCGTACCACCGTTCACGCGCTTCAGGATATAACGCTCGAGATCCAAGCCGGTGACTTTTGCGCGTTTGTCGGCCCGAGCGGGTGCGGGAAAAGCACGTTGCTGAACCTGATCGGGGGATTGGACCACCCCACGTCGGGCGAGATGATGATCGAGGAGCGGGCGGTCACGCGTGAAAGCGCGGCGGAATGGACGAGGCTCCGGCGGGAAGTCATCGGAATCGTCTTTCAGTCGTTCCATCTGATTCCAGGTCTGACCGTCGTGGAGAATGTCGCGCTTCCCCTCCTGCTGAAAGGGGAACGGGGCGCTGCCGTACACAATCGCGTCACGGAGGTGCTGGCGGCCGTCGACATGGCTGCTCGCAGCACGCATCGTCCCGGGGAACTGTCCGGCGGCGAACAGCAACGGGTGGCGATCGCGCGCGCCATCGTCCATCGGCCTCGGCTCATCCTGGCCGATGAACCGACGGGAAATCTCGATTCGCGTCAGGGCGCGGAGATCGTGGACCTCTTCCGGAGTCTCCCCAGGCGATTTGGACACACGGTCGTCCTCGTCACACACAGCGAACCGGCCGCACAGGCCGCCGATTATCTTTGGGAAATGCGGGACGGTCGCCTCGTGGGACGGACCGCTGGAATGGGAGCGAAAGGATCAGCGAATGAATCTCTCCACAACGATTGCGGGCGTTAAGTTTCCCAGCTGTCTGATGAATGCCTCGGGCGCCTTGTGCGTCACGAAGGACGAACTGGTCGCCCTCGGGAAGTCGCACGCGGGTGCGATCGTGACGAAGTCCATGACGGTCGAGGCGCGGGCCGGCAATCCGGAGCCACGGTACTACGGTTTCCCCGGTGGCTCGATCAACTCCATGGGATTGCCCAACCTCGGCTATCGGGCCTACGCCGAGATGATCCCCGATCTCAAGCGGTTGGGTAAACCGGTTATCGCCAGCGTCGCCGGACTGTGCGAAGACGATTTTCTGACCATTGCGCGTGAAATCAATCGGGCGCAGCCGGATTTGATCGAAGTCAACCTCTCCTGTCCCAACATCCCGGGCAAGCCCCAGATCGGCTATGACGCCGCCGATTCCGAGCGGTTGCTCAAGCGGGTGCGTCCGCTCATCACGGTTCCAATGGGGGTGAAGCTGCCTCCGTACTTTGATCCGGCGCACCATGCCGTCATGGCGGAGGTTATTCGGCGCTCCAATGTGGACTATCTCAACCTGATCAATTCGGTGGGCAACGGTCTCGTCGTCGACCGCCAACGTGAGACCGCCGTCATCAAGCCCAAAGGCGGATTCGGGGGATTGGGCGGCACGCTGATCAAACCGGTAGCTCTCGCCAATGTGCGGGCATTCTGGAAGCTGCTGGGTGGCTCGATCCCGATCATCGGCACCGGGGGAGTCGTTGAAGGGGGCGATGTGTTCGAGCACCTGTTGTGCGGCGCCTCGGCGGTGCAGATCGGTACCGTGTTGGTGGAGGAGAGTCTGTCGGTATTCGAGCGGCTGGAGCGTGAGTTGGCCGCAACGCTCGAGGCCAAGGGCTACAAGTCTGTTGCGGATTGCCGAGGGAAACTTAAAGAACTGTAGCCGTTACTTGAATGCGAAGTTCTTGGGGAGGAACCCCAGTTGAAGCGCTTGCCGAAGGAGCTGGGCGACATTGCGGACCTTGAGCCGGCGCATCAGGTTGAAGCGATGTACTTCAACCGTACGGACGCTGATCGCCAGCCGCTTCGCAATGTCGCGGTTGGTGTTCCCTTGGGAAACCAGGCGAAGAATTTCCTTCTGCCGGGGTGTGAGCCCTCCCGTTCTGGTACTTGAGGGTCTTGAGGGCTTGATGACTCTGGGGCGTTTACGTGGAGCCACAACGTTCCTGTATCACTACCTACTGAATGCCGTGATGGTATCACATCTGGATAATTCTGTAAAGGAAAGCTACTAGGCTCCCGCAATTTCTCGTGAGATCCATGTCAGGTTTCATCACCAGCCTATCCTTTGCGCTACTACGGTTGGGCTGGGCCCATCTCTCCACCAGACCGGGGCGTACCCTGTTGACCATCCTGGGAGTCGGGTTGGGGGTTGCGGCTGCGGTTGCCGTCCAGCGCGCCAATCTCGATGTGTTGGCTTCATTCGAACAGACCGTTCTGACGGTGGCTGGTCCCACGACGATTGAAATCCACGGCAACGAAACAGGCATAGATGAACGGTTGATCGCCGCCGTCAGGCCGCTCCCCGGTATTCAATCTGCCTCGCCGGTCATCTCCCAAACCGTGGTTCGTCTCGAGGGGGAACTTCAGCGGCAGGCCATCCAAGTCCTCGGATTGGATTTGCTCGCCGAGACTGAGTCTCGAGGCTTTCGTCTGCACCGTGCGGAAGGCGAGGCCCAGTTCGATGCCCTACTTGCACCGGACAGTGTGTATATCGGACGTCGCGCCGCGGCGGAGTGGAAGGTCAGCGTCGGCAGTACAGTGGACGTGATGGCTGGCTTGAGGCCGGTGGCGCTTCGCATCGCCGGCATCATCGACGACGCCGGCGGGGGGGAATCCGGCTGGGATCATCTCGCCATCATGGACATTGCCGCCGCGCAGGTACAATTCGGACTGATCGGCCGTCTGGATCGGATCGACGTTGTGACTGGGCCCGGCGTTTCGATCGACGCCGCCGTCCACGCGATCCGCGTAGCACTGCCTCCCCATGTCACCGTCGATCGCCCCGCCCGCCGGACTCAGAAAGTCGAGGATATGGTGCGGGCGTTTCGTCTCAACTTGATGGTATTGAGTTGGGTGGGACTGCTGGTCGGGGTATTTCTGATTTACAACACCATGTCGTTTGCGATTGCGCAGCGGCGGCGGGAGATCGGTATCTATCGCGCCATCGGGATGACTCAGGGACGCGTCACCGGCTTGTTTCTTGCGGAAGGTGCGCTGCTGGGGACGGTGGGTGGCCTGATCGGCAGCCTCGCCGGTCTGTTTCTCGCGCAGGTGCTGGTCATTCTTCTGAGCCGGACGATTTCAGATTTGTATGTGGCGGTGGGAATGGGAGCCGGCTCCTTCGTTGGTTCCAAAGGTCTGTTGCGCAGTATTGCAGAGGGGGTTGCTGTTGGGGCCGGGGTGTCCGTTCTGGGCGCGCTGGGGCCGAGTCTCGATGCCGGGCGAACCATCGCGGTGCGGGCGTTGGCGCCGGGGGATTACGAGAGCAGTCAAACAGCTGCGAGCAAGGGTGTGGCCTTGACAGGGTGCGGGCTGCTGCTATTGGCGGGTGGCTTGAGTATGGCCGGCCCTGTCAACGGCCTGCCGTTGCCGGGCTATGCTGCCGCCTTCGCGTTGTTGGCCGGGCTTTCCTGCCTCGCGCCCTTTTGTGTCACAGGCGGAGGAAGGTTCACATCCTCGACGGGCACGGATGGAGCGTCCGAGGTGCAGCGCGCGCTGCGTTCGATTGCCATCGACCATGCCAGCCGCAATCCCGGTCGCAACGGTGTGACGGTCTCCGCCTTGATGGTCGGATTGGCGATCATGATCGGCGTGATCATTATGGTACGGAGCTTTCGGCATACGGTTGAACTCTGGATCAATGAGACGGTGATGGCGGATGTGGTCGTGGCGCCTCCGACCTGGCTACGCGGCACCGTCCAGGGCGGCTCGGGGCGCAGCTTGCCGCCTGATTGGGAAGCCAGGCTGGCACAGGTTCCGGGGGTGTCCGCGGTCGATTCCTATCGTGATGTACGGGGCGAGATGCAGGGGCATCGGGTCTCGATTGTGTCACGAAACCTCCGGCTCCATGCCGAGCGTAGCCGGTATCAGGTTCGACAGGGTGATTCTTCGACGGTCCTGAGGCAAGCTGCGGAACGGGGAGGCATTTTAGTGTCGGAGGTGTTGGCGCATCAGTTTGGCGTCAAGGAGGGCCAAGAGCTGGCGATCCCCACACCTGAAGGTGTCCGCTCGTTTCCGATCCTGGCGGTGTTCTACGACTATGGCACCCACGGGGGAAAGGTCGTGATGGATCGGACCCTCTACCGGTCCCTATGGCATGACGATCTGGTGACAGTATTCGCGGTCTATCTGGCGCCAGGCGCTGATGCCGGCTCGATCCGCCGCGAGATCTCCGAGGCATTGGCCTCAGGGGGCCAGCGCAAGCCGCCGCCGCTTCTCATCAGCAATGGGGAGTTGCGCCGGGAAGTTCTGGAGATCTTCGACCGGACCTTTGTGATGACCTATGTGCTGGAAGCGATCGCCGTCGTGATTGCCATGCTGGGCATCGTCAATACGCTGATCACCTCGATTCTGGAACGTCGGCGGGAGTTTGCGACCCTGCTTGCCATCGGTGGCAGCGCGGGGCAAATCAAGCAATTGGTTTTGTGGGAAAGCGCCTATCTTGGAGTGCTGGGGACCGGGCTCGGGCTCGTCGGCGGAGGTGCGCTGTCGGTCCTGCTGGTGACAGTCATCAACAAACAATCGTTCGGCTGGACGATCCAGATGATTGTCCCGGTCGGCGCCCTTCTTCAGGTCGTAGGTTTAGCGGGAGCAGCGACCCTGTTGGCCGGGTATCTTCCGGCCCGCTGGGCGGCGAAGCAGCCGATCGGCGACGTACTTCGCGGGGAATAGGCGCAATGCCGATTGGATGACGCGCGCACTTAGTGTCGCGTGTTCAGCGGCTCGCAGCTCGACTCGGCAGTATGGTGGAACTTGTGTTCCGCAGGCTGGTAGTCGACCTCGATCGTGAATCCGAGGTCTTCGATCATTCCCCACACCTCGGGAGCCGGTTGACCCGGGGTCGTGAGATACCCGTTGACGAAGACCGAGTCGGCCGGATAGAGGGCCAATGGCTGCAGGCTGCGAAGGTTGTGCTCGCGCCCGCCGGCGATGCGGATTTCGGTCTTGGGGTTGAGGAAGCGAAACAGGCACAGTGCTTTCAGGCATCGCTGCGGCGTCAACTGATGGCAGTTTTCCAGCGGGGTGCCTTGGGCAGGGTGCAGGGTGTTCAACGGAATTGAGTGGGGTTTGACCTCGCGGAGTGCCATTGCCAGATCGACGATATCCTCATCCCGCTCTCCCATCCCGACGATGCCGCCGGAACAAATTTCCAGGCCCGCCGTTCTGGCGTTGTTGATGGTGTTGAGCCGGTCCTTGAACGTATGCGTGCTACAGATCGACGAGTGATAGGCCTCGCTGGTGTTCAGATTGTGGTTCACGCGATCCACACCGGCCGCCTTCAGGCGTTTGGCCTGCTCCTCGTTCATCAGGCCGAGTGAGCAACAGACTTGGATCGGGTTTTCCGCCTTGATCGCCCGGACCGCGCCCGCAATCTCGTCGATGTCCCGGTCGAGGGGGCTGCGCCCGCTGATGACGATGCAATAGCGCTGGGCCTTCGCGGCGGCGGCGCGTCGGGCACCGTTGATCATCTGCTCGATGGGCAACAGGCCATACCGCTCGATTGGAGCCGTTGAGATCGAGGATTGGGAGCAATAGTGGCAATCTTCTTGGCAAGCGCCGCTTTTGGCGTTCAACAGCATTTGGAGCCGGACCGTCGTGCCGAAATAGCGTTCACGCACCCGAAAGGCGGCTTGGAGCAGTTCCAGGAGTTGGGAATCGGGGGTCTGCAGGACGTTCAGACATTCTTCACGGGTAAGCGGTTCGTCCCGCAGGGCCTTCTCGGATAGCGCGACAAAATCAGTCATTCCTGGTACTCCTGTGACGCAATCAAACGGGTGGTTTTCACGAACAGGATCGTTCGGGAGACCGCCGTGCCGGATGGAAATTGAGCGTTGAAACCCTACACGGTTTCAAACGGAGATGCAATGCCTTGATAGGGCACGGTGCGGAGCCGGGCGCTTGAACCTTCACGGTCGCTGTCCGGCTTGTTGGCATCGAGCCAGGGGAGGGCAACGTAGGTGTTCCACCGGCCGCATCGGCGGCAGCGGCCCGACCACTCCGCCAACTCATGGTGGCAGTGGGTACAGAGGTAGGGGACGACGACGCGCTTTTTGAATCCCAGCGCTTTCTTGAGTTCCAGCACCGCTTCGTCCATGTGCTGTTTGCGCAGGTACAGGTTGGCCATAATCTTGTGGTAATCGACCAATTGCTCCTGTGCTCCATCCATGGTCGATAGGATATCGTAGGCTTCGTCGACCATTTCGAGTCGATAGTACAACTTGCCCAAGTAGAACTGGATCACTGTGTTGCGCGGATCCAACTGGAGGGCTTCTTGGTAGACGCGAATGATTTCATCGGGCTCGCCGAGCTCGAGAAACAACTCCTCCAGCCGGTGCAGGATAATGATGCTCTTGGTTTTGGCGTAGATCTTCTTGAGGATTTCGACGGCGTTCTTCGTTTTGCCTTCACGAACCAGAATTTCTCCCAGGCCGATATAGGCTGGAAGGAAGGAGCGGTCTTTCTTGATCGCGCCGCGAAAATACCGCCGAGCCTTGTCCGGATGGCCTCGCTCCAGCAATTGGCGACCGACCTCATACATGCAGCCCAATAAGAGTGCCGCTTCCGCACGGCGCTCGCTCTCCGGCAGGCTGGCCTTGACCATGCGGTGTTGGATCTCCAAGGCGTCGCTCCACTTTTCCAGACGAATCTGGAGATCGCGCTTGCGCGTCAGGGCCGTGAGGTTGTCCGGTTCGATACGAAGAATCTTCTGCAGGGTCTGGAGTGCTTCCTCATAGCGACGGGCTCCCTCCAAATCCTTCGCCAATTCCAGCAGGATTTCTACATTTCGTTCTTCGATGCGGTGTGCCTGTTGGTGCAAACGGATCGCTTCTGCAAAATTGCTCTCCGACCGGTAGATGTTTCCCAGCCACAGGAGCGAGTCGGTACGGTTCGGGTCGATCAGAAGCGCGCGTTCGAAGAGGCTCACGGCATCGGCCGTCCGTTTGGACATGAACGCATGGGTTCCGTCCCGATGGAGCGAGTCGACTTTTTCTTTTCGCCGAACCAGGCGGTTGCTTCGCCAGTTGAGAAAGAAGTGCGAGGTTTCCTTAATGGTCACGACCAGGGCGACCAGCACGGCCCCGACCGCCATGGCGATCAAGACAAGGGTGACGGGGCTGAGTTCGAAGACGGCGGCGGGACCGGTACGAATCGAGACGGTGCCCGGGTTCAGCTCGCGGAAATAGCTGTAGAGAAAAATCCCGGCGCTGACCAGGAAAATCGTCGAGAGCAGTCGGAACATGAGTCCTAGCCCTGTTTACGAGTCCGCGCTCGGCGTGGTGCCTTCTTCGCCGGGAGCGGAGGTTTGGCTGCCGTTCCACCCGGAATGCGCACGGACCGCGCATCGCCCCAGAGACGTTCCAGGGCGTAATGTTCGCGGATGTCCTTTTGAAAGATGTGAGCCACCACGTCACCGAAGTCCATGACGATCCACTTGGCGGACGTAGACCCCTCCACGCTCAGCGGGGCGTGGCCCTGGGCACGGAGCACATCACTGACATGGTCCGCAATGGCGCGAGCCTGACGTTCCGATTCTCCGGAGCCCAGCACCAAATAGTCGGCGACGGAGGTGAGTTTCGCAATGTGCAGGATGAGGACGTCTGCGGCCTTCTTGTCGAGGATGGCTCCCGCAATGGCAAGAGCTTTGGCCTTTGATTCAGGTACGATCGGCGTCCTCCATGTATAACTTGTGAGTCAGTATATAAGATTCGACCTGGACGGGCAACAGATTTGCCAGCGATGCCTGCTGCCGCAGGCGAGTTCTGATTTCGGAGGCCGATACGTCGCACGGGGGAAGCTTGAGCAGGATGAGCGTGGAGCGAGATGAGAGCGGGAGGTCGGCTCGAGTTTGGGTGCCGGCATCCAAGGCGGCCAGGGTGGCGACCGAAGTGGTCTTGAAGGCCGGCAGCTTGGTCAGGCTTTGGAAGGACGTCGCCGGTCTCGAAATGACGATGAAGTGGCACAGGCTCAGAAGAGTATCTGATTCCTTCCAAGATGGCACATCGAGAAAGGCATCCAGCCCCACGATAAAAAACAGCTCTGTGCCTGGCTCCTGCTCCGGAAGGAGGGCACGGAGGGTATCGATGGTGTAGGACTTTCCCGGCCGGCGGAGTTCGAGATCGCTGGCTGAAAATCCCTCGTCATCCTGGATGGCCAATTCCACCATTCGGAGGCGGTGATGGGCGGAGGCAAACGACCCGGGTGGTTTATGTGGTGGGTCGCCCGTAGGAATGAACAGAATGCGGTCGAGGCCGACGCACGACCTGGCGGCGCGGGCAACGGACAGGTGGCATTTGTGAATCGGATTAAAGCTGCCGCCGAGGATTCCGAGCTTCATGTTTGACCGTCCACGAACCGGCCGGTTAATGCTCTCGAGCCCCGGGCATTGTTACAAGGGAGACAGCAGGACCAGGTTGTCGCGATGAATTACTTCTTCGTATTCTTGCAGACCGGGGATCTGCTGGATTTCGAGAGTCTTGAGCCCCTTGATACGCACGAGTGTGTCAGAGGAAAAGTTGACCAGCCCCTTCGCGAACTCCCTGCCGTCCGGTGTGGCGCAGGCCACGGGATCTCCTGCATCAAACTGGCCGGTCACGTCCAAGATACCCGAGGCGAGTAGGCTTTTCCCTTTTTGCGTCAGCGCATCGACCGCGCCCTGATCGAGCTTCAGTTGCCCACGGGCCCGGAGGGTAAAGGCGATCCAGTGTTTGCGGCTATTGAGTCTGCGCCCCTTCGCGAGAAACAAACTTCCGGCTTCTTTCCCAGTCAGCGCATCAGGCAGCAATCCCGGGACGGTGCCATTGAGGATGAGCGTGGCGACTCCGTACTCGCCCACCTTCTTAGCCGCGCGGATTTTTGTCGCCATGCCGCCGGTGCCTTCGAAGGTCGAGGATATGCCTGCTCGTCGCTCGATATCCTCATTGATTTCAGGAATGACTGGGATCAGCGTCGCCGTGGGATCTTTGCGCGGATCGACGGTAAAGAGCCCTTCGACATCCGAGAGGATCACGAGCAAATCGGCATCGATGAGGTGTGCGACCTGGGCCGCCAGCGTATCGTTATCGCCGACGCGGATTTCCTCCACCGCCACCGTGTCGTTCTCATTAATGACGGGGATGACACCGAATCCAATCAAGGTTGTGAGGGTGTGCCGGGCATTCAAAAACCTTCGGCGATCCGCCAAGTCAGCATGAGTGAGCAGCACTTGCGCCACGCGAAGATCGAGCGGCTCGAAGGCCTTTTCATAGGCCCACATGAGTTGACTCTGGCCGACTGCGGCGGCCGCCTGCTTGACCGGCAGGCTCTTGGGATATTCTCGAAGCCCAAGCTTTTTGATGCCGGACACGACCGCACCGGACGAAACCAGGACGATCTCTCGTCCCTGTCCTCGCACCGCGGCCACCTCGCCGGCGAGTCGCTCGATACGGTCAGCACTCAGCCCCTGCGCACGCGAGGCGACCAAGCTACTACCGATCTTGACGACGACGCGCCGTGCCTGTTTTAGGAGTTCGTCTCGCACGAGGATGTCCGTAGCCGTTCAACTTGTTGTCCCACGTAGAGGATGAGAGCGTCGAGTCCTTCGCGGGTGGCAGCCGAGATGGCGAAGAAGGGCAGTTTCTTTCGCTGGCAGTACTTGCGCAATCGATCAAGGCGCTCGCCGTCGCCTTTCACGTCGATCTTGCTCCCGACCACCGCAAACGGACGGCTCGCCAGTGCCTCGTCATACGCCGTCAGCTCGCGCCGCATAATCTCGAAACTGCTGACCGGGTCATCCTGGGTCCATTCTGACACGTCGATTATATGGAGTAGCAGGCTGGTCCGTTCGACATGCCGAAGGAATTGAAAGCCCAACCCCTTGCCTTCGTGCGCGCCTTCAATGAGACCGGGGATGTCGGCGATCACGAAGCTCTGTTCTTCGGTCCACCGGACGACGGCCAGGTTGGGCGTGAGCGTGGTAAAGGGATAATCGGCAATCTTGGGGCGTGCCGATGAAACGGCTGAGATGAGGGTAGACTTGCCGGCGTTGGGATAACCGACGAGACCCACATCGGCGAGCAGCTTGAGCTCGATCCGCAGCATCCGCATTTCACCCGGCGTGCCTGGTTCGAAATGAGTCGGGACGCGGTTGGTGGAGGTGGCGAAGTTGGAATTGCCCTTTCCTCCACGGCCGCCCTGCGCGACGACGCAGGACTCTCCATCGGCTGTGAGGTCGGCCAGGAGTTCCTCTGTGGTGTCGTCGAAGATCATGGAACCGACCGGCACCGGAATGGTGACGTCGGCGCCCGTGCGCCCGTGGCAATTGCTGCCGCCGCCCGACTGACCGTTTTCCGCTTCGTAATGCTTTTGGTAACGAAGATCCAGGAGGGTGCTGAGCCTGGTGGACGCCATGACGACGACGTTGCCTCCGTGGCCGCCGTCTCCGCCATCAGGGCCTCCGCGAGGCACATATTTCTCGCGCCTGAAGCTGCAGGCGCCGCTTCCGCCCTGTCCGGCCGTCACCTGAATTCGGACTTGATCGACAAACGTGGACATCGTGTATGCCAACCCCGTGAAAAGCTGCGGGGGAGCGCGCTAGTATAGCGTATCACCCTGGTCCGAGAAGAGGAGAGACGAGGGAGGCAGAGAAGATCGAGGAGTAAGGGGCGTGAGTCGGAACTCGACTCACGCCTTCGAGGTGGCGGGATAGACGCTGACCTTTTGCCGGCCGCGACCGCCTTCGAATTTCACCACTCCGGTCACTGTGGCAAATAGGGTATGATCTCTGCCGAGCCCGACGTTGAAGCCCGGGAAAAACTTCGTCCCGCGCTGACGCACGATAATGGAGCCGGCCGTGACCGTCTCACCACCATATGCTTTGACGCCTAGGTACTGCGGATTACTATCGCGGCCGTTCCTTGTGGAGCCGCCGCCTTTGTTTGTTGCCATGGAAGGTGTCTCCCGCGCTGATTGATTACTTGGTTTCGATACCGGTCACGCGCAGTTGCGTATAGCCCTGGCGGTGACCGCGGGTGCGACGATAGTTCTTGCGGCGCTTCTTCTTGAACACGGTAATCGAGCGCGTACGACCTTGGCGCACGATTTCAGCTGTAATGCGGGCACCCGCCACCAGTGGTTGGCCAATCAGGACTCCGTTAGTCCCATGCACCAGCCGCACGGTCTCGAGTTGCACAGAGCTGCCGATCTCGCCAGGAAGCGACTCGACTTGCAGAACTGTCCCCGTCTCTACCCGGTACTGTTTCCCACCTGTCTCTACAATAGCGTACATAGTGATCTCTCTCCTCGTCAGCAGAACGTCAACCAGTATCATAGCCGTCGATCCAGTGTCAAGAAATTGAGGTGCGAAGTTTCAAAATCATCGGGCTCGCATCCGGCCCCGGACGCGTGGCGGTGGAAGGGGAAATTTGTTCCATGCGCTGGACACGGGAACATGTCGATCCAGGAGAAACCGGCCGATCAGGTGCAGGCGGTTCTTGACGCTCCTCCGGACCCGCTGCTATGATCCGCCGCATGTTGCAAGCCAGCGAAAAAATTTGGATGGATGGAAAATTGGTGCCCTGGGCCGACGCGCAGGTGCACGTGTTGACGCATTCCCTGCACTATGGATTGGCCGCATTCGAGGGCATCCGATGCTATAAGGGCAAGAGCGGGTCGGCGATTTTCAGGCTGACCGAGCACGTGGACCGACTATTCGAATCGGCCCACATCGGGCTCATAGAAATCCCGTACGACCGGAAACAAATCACCGAGGCCATCATCGAGACGGTTCGGGCCAACCGCCTGGAGGCCTGTTACATTCGTCCTCTGGTCTACATCGGCTATGGTGCCATGGGGCTCTATCCAGGTGAGAATCCGATCCGCGTGAGCATCGCCGCATGGAAGTGGGGAACGTATCTGGGTGATGAAGCCCTGGCCAAGGGAATTCGAGCCAGAGTGTCATCCTTCACACGGCACCATGTGAACGTGTCGATGACTCGCGGTAAGATTTCCGGCTACTATGTCAATTCCATTCTGGCCAAGCGCGAGGTCAAGGCGGACGGCTACGACGAAGCGATCATGCTCGATCCGGAAGGCTATGTCGCCGAAGGAACCGGAGAAAACGTGTTCATCGTCCGGCGCGGTGTGCTCAAGACGACGCCACTGACGTCGATCCTTGAGGGGATCACCCGCAATTCCATTCTGCAGCTGGCCAGGGAACGGAACCTCCCGGTTGAGGAGGAGCGTTTCACGCGTGATGAAATGTATGTCGCGGATGAAGTGTTCGTGACTGGTACTGCTGCCGAACTGACCCCGGTGACGGAGATCGACCGACGGAAGGTTGGCACCGGGCGTCCTGGGCCCATCACACAGGCTCTTCAGAAGACGTTTTTCGATATTGTGACAGGGGCGGATGAGAAGCACCGCTATTGGCTCGCCCCGGTTTAATCTCATTCGGACCGCCCCAGGGCGGTCCGCCGCAATCCTCTTCCCCATACAATTCTGCGATTAGATTGTCGGCGCGCCGGCATGCGCGGCAAATATTCGTGCGGATTTACCGGCTTCTTATGTCATGAGGGCAGAGATGATCTGAGCCGAGACGGTTGGTTGGCGCACGGTAGCGCTTCGGAGGAATGGCTGGCGTGGATCGGAAACCGGGACTAGTGCGAGCCTTCGGTCGAGCTATGGGAATCGGTTGAAGCAGGCTTCGAGGTGTCGGGAGCGGGCGAACTCGCGGCTGGCTTCTTGTTCAAATCGATCACGGTCGATGAAAAGGTCCGGTCTTTAGCCAAGATGGCCAGCGACAGCGATGTGAACATGAACACGAAGGCGGTGATCACGGTGAACTTGCTGAGAAAGTTGGCTGGGCCGCGGCTGCCGAAGACCGTCTGGCTGGACCCACCGAAGGCCGCTCCGATTTCGGCACCCTTGCCCGACTGCAAGAGAATGGCTCCGATCATCAGCAGGCACACAATGACGTGAACGATCACCAGCAAGGTATACATGTCACTCGATTCTTTAAGATTGAGAGGTGGCCGTAAGGTTGATGAGTGTAGCAAAGGAGGCAGGATCCAGACAAGCCCCTCCGACCAAGCCGCCGTCAATTTCTTCTGATTCCAGGAAGGAGGGCAGGTTTTGCGGAGTCACGCTGCCTCCGTAGAGAATGCGAACCTGCGCACCACAGCCCGCACCCCCCAGATTGTCGAGCACTTGGCGAATGTGCCTGTGGACTTGTACGGCCTGCTCCGCCGTCGCGGCTTGACCGGTACCGATTGCCCACACCGGTTCATAGGCCAGCGTTAGCCTGCGGAGGTCTTGCGAGGAGAGTCCGGCGAGTCCGCCCTTGAGCTGACGCTCAATGATGGAGTCGGTCAGGCCTCTCTCCCGTTCGTCCAACCGTTCACCGATGCAAAGGATGGGTTGGAGATCGTGTTTTAGTGCGGCTGTGATCTTCTTGTTGGTGGCCGCATCCTGTTCGCCAAAGAGGTGCCGGCGTTCTGAATGTCCGATCAGCACGAACTTGCAGCCCAGATCCTTGAGCATCGGCCCGGAAATTTCCCCTGTGAACGCACCCTTATCTTCCCAATAAAGGTCTTGAGCCCCTACCACGAAGGGAGACGAAAGCGACAGCGTTGTTCGTACGGCATGCAGGGCGGTAAAGGGGGGCGCAAGCCCGACCTCGATCCCGGACACCTTGGGAGATAGCTGTGAAAGCTGTTGCACGAACAACGCGGCCTCGGAGGCCGTTTTGTTCATTTTCCAGTTGCCGACAAGAAATCGCGTTCTCACTTCGTCCTCAGGGTTGACGGTGGGAAAAGTGGACAGCGTCTAGGTGGGACGGTTGGGCAACGCGGCTAGCCCGGGTAGCGTCTTACCCTCCAGCAACTCGAGAGCGGCGCCACCGCCGGTAGAGATGAACGAGATGCTTTCGGATTCTCCTGCGCGGTGCACAGCCAAGGCGGTTTCGCCGCCACCCACGATTGTCAGGGCATAGGCATTGGCGACGGCATGGGCCATCGCAAGGGTGCCTCGCGCGAACGCGTCAACTTCGAACATGCCCATAGGACCGTTCCAGAGAATCGTCTTGGCGTCCTGGACTGCTTCGGAGAACAGCTTAACCGATGCCGGACCGATATCCAGGCCATACCAACCCTTGGGAATTTCCTGAACTGGCACAATCTTCGTCTCGGCGCCGGGTTCACGACCGGCGGCTACAACGCAATCGACGGGCAGGTAGAACTTCACACCGCTGGCGAAGGCATGATCTTGGACGCCCTTGGCAAAGTCCAACATGTCGTTCTCGACCAGAGATTTTCCGATCTCCAGGCCCATTGCCTTCAGAAAGGTGAATGCCATTCCTCCGCCGATGATGACTTTATCCACCTTCTTGCCGAGGTTCTCGATCACGCCGATTTTTCCGGAGACCTTTGCGCCTCCTAAGATGGCCACAAAGGGGCGAACGGGGTTTTCAACCGCACCTTCCAGGTACTCGATTTCCTTTTTGAGCAAAAACCCTGCGGCCGCTTCCGGGATGAATTTGGTGATGCCGACGGTGGAGGCGTGCGCCCGGTGCGCCGCACCAAACGCATCGTTGATATAGACGTCACCCAGGGATGCCAGGGCCTTGGAGAAGCTGTCTTCGTTCTTTTCTTCTTCCGGGTGAAAACGGAGGTTTTCCAGCAGCATCACGTCGCCCGGCTTCATCTTCGACACCAGGCCTTCGACGGCCGGACCAATGCAGTCGGGCGCAAAAATGACTTCCTTGCCGAGAAGTCGCTGAAGCCTCTTGGCTACCGGGGCAAGGCTGAACTTTGGATTGAATTTTCCATCCGGCCGCCCCAGGTGGCTGCAGAGGATGACTTTTGCACCCTCATCGACGGCGCGATTGATGGTCGGTAGCGTCGACCGGATACGCGTATCGTCGGTGATCTGAAGCGAATCGTCCAGCGGAACGTTGTAGTCCGCTCGTACGATGACCCGTTTCCCTCGTAGCTGAAGATCTTCGATGATCTGCTTGTGGAGATTCATGGTCGATGCTCAGTCCTCATGTGCCACCTGGGAAGCCGGCTTTGATTTCGCCGGCGATTCCCGGTGGGATACCGTGGAGCGGAACTTTACGATTTGGCTGCGATGAACTTGATGAGGTCCCTGACCCGGCAGGAGTAGCCCCATTCATTGTCGTACCAGGCCGTCACCTTAACCATCCGCTTGTCGATCACCGCAGTCAGGGGCGCATCTACCGTCGCGGAGTGCGCATCGCCTTTCTGGTCGATGGAGACGATCGGATCTTCAGAGTAGGCCAGAATGTTCTTCATCGGCCCCTCGGCAGCCCGCTTGAATGCCGCATTGACGGCGGCCACGTCGGCATCCTTTTCGGTCTCGACAGTGAGGTCGACGAGGGAAACGTTAGGCGTCGGGACGCGGATCGCCAGGCCATCCAACTTGCCCTTCAGTTGCGGCAAGACCAGATGCAGGGCTTTCGCCGCGCCGGTACTCGTGGGAATCATCGACATGCCGGCTGCGCGCGCACGCCGAAGATCCTTGTGCGGCAAGTCGAGCAGCTGCTGATCGTTAGTGTAGGAATGAATCGTGGTCATGACGCCGTGTTTGATCCCAAAGTTGTCCAACAGCACCTTGGCCACCGGGGCCAGACAGTTCGTAGTGCAGGAGGCGTTCGAGAGAATGTGATGGGATTTCGCGTCGAACGTCTGTTCGTTGACGCCCAATACCACAGTCACATCAGGGTCCTTGGCCGGGGCGGAGATGATGACGGTCTTGGCTCCGGCGGAGAGGTGTTTGCCCGCACCTTCGCGGTCGGTGAACCGACCGGTTGATTCGATGACGACATCGACGCCCAACGATTTCCAGGGCAATTCCTTCGGATCCTTGACCGCCAATACCTTGATGGGGCGTCCGTTGACGATCAACTGATCGTCTTTGGCTTCAACGGTGCCCTTGAGGGTGCCGTGCACGGAGTCATATTTCAGGAGATAGGCCAGTGTCTTGGCATCGGTCAGATCGTTGATGGCGACAAATTCCAGGCTGGGATCATCCATGGAAGCGCGAAGAACGTTGCGGCCGATGCGCCCGAATCCGTTGATGCCGATGCGTGTGGTCATGGGGCTAAGTCCTCGAGAATTAAGCAGGTTAATCTAATTGCACACGAGGGGCGATAGTACTGGCGGCCCTGTTCAGTGTCAAGCATACAAATGGGGGAGTCACTCGCGGGCTTTAGGGAAATTGTTTCGGAATTGGTGCAGCGGCGAGCCTCCATATTGCCTGTGGGTATCGCGTCGGGTAGAGTCAGCCACCCGCGAACAGGAACACGTATCCATGCAATCGGAAAGCCTTCGCAACGAGGCAAACAAGGTATTGGAGTGGACGAGACTGCTGGACGCTCTGGCTTCTCATGCCCATTCAAGTCGTGGGGCTCGCTATTGCCGATCCCTGACCTTGGAAGAGGATCTGGTCCGGGCTCAAAAACGCCTGGCGGAGACCACTGAGGCGGCAGTCTTGCGGGAAAGCACCGATCCCCTCCCGACGCTTCAATTCCCGGACATAGAGGAAGCCTTGGGGCGGGTCTCGAAGGGGGCGTCCCTCGAAATCCTTGAATTGCGTGATGCCGGGCTGGTGTTGGCTCTACTGGAGGAAGTGCATCGGTACTTGTCCCGCCATCGGCAGGATGCACCGACATTGGCCGAGCTGCTGCATCGTCTCGGACAGGCAGGTGAATGGCGACGGCTCAAGGGAGCGATCAATGCGGCGATCAATGCAGACGGGTCGATGAAAGAGTCGGCGAGCCAGGACCTGCGACGGTTCATGCACCAGGCCAACGACCTCAAGCAGCAGATGCGCCATCGGCTGGACCAAATTCTGCAATCGCAGCGGTATGCGGAGGTGTTGCAGGAACAGTACTTTGCTCAACGAGAAGGTCGTTATGTAGTGCCGATTAAAGCGGATATGCAGGGGCGGGTTCCCGGCATCGTACACGATGTCTCGGCCAGCGGGGCGACAGTGTTTCTGGAGCCGAGGGAATTGGTTGATCTCAACAATGGGATCAAGGTGGCGGATCTCGAGGTGGAACGTGAGGTGCGGCGCATCCTTAGATCCCTTTCGGAGGCGTTAGCTCCCGAAGCCGATCGACTTACGGCGGCGCTCGCTGTGCTGGCCGAATTCGACGCGATTTCGGCGAAGGCTGCCTTGAGCCATCAACTCCAAGCCGAGGCCCCACGGCTGACCGACAACGGGCGGATTATGTTGCAGCGTGCCAGGCATCCGCTGCTCGTGCTTGCGAAAGAACAAGTGGTTGCGAACGACATTGATTTTGATGAACACATCCGCGTGCTGATTGTCTCAGGCCCCAACACCGGCGGCAAGACTGTGGTGCTGAAACTCCTCGGCCTCTACGCGCTGATGGTGCGTTGCGGGCTTCATCTGCCCTGCGGGCCGGACTCGGATATGGCGCTGTTCGACGCGGTCTATGCCGATATCGGCGACTCCCAAGACTTGGCTCGCGATCTCTCGAGTTTTTCTGCTCACATGACGCAGATGGTCAAGCTGCTTGCTGAGGTTGAGCCGAGACGGAATGGAAATTGCCAGCCTTCCGCGAAGGGGGCCGTTCTGGTGTTATTGGACGAGCCTGTGACTTCCACCGATCCGGCTGAAGGGGCTGCGTTGGCCAGCTCGCTGCTTTGCCGATTGGCGGACATCGGGGCCAAGGTGGTCGCGACCACTCACTACAGCGTCATGAAGGGCCTTGCGCAAGAGACCCCCGGTTTTGCCAACGCGAGCGTCGAGTTCAATCTTGAGACACTGGCGCCGACATATCGACTCGTGCAGGGACAGCCCGGAGGCTCTGCGGCTATAGAAATAGCAGGACGGTTGGGGATGGACGAGGCCATCCTCGCTGATGCGCGGCGTCGGCTTCAGGGGGAGACTCGTCTCCTGGAGACGTTATTGACTGACGTGCAGGAACGGCACCGGCGGGTCACCGACGAGTTGGCCTCTGCGGCCATTGCCAGGCAGGAAGCAGACGCTGCTGCGAAGGAGGCGCAGGAGTTGCTGACATCGCTCCAGGACTCGGAGCGCGAGGAGCGAAAAGGTCTTAAGAAGAAGCTGACGCAGGAGTTTCAGAGGGCGCGAGCGGCGGTCCAGGCGACCTTGGATGAGCTCAAGCGTGATCAGAAAATCGTGAAAGCCCGCGAGACCAAGAGCCGGCTGGTGGAGTTGGAAGCCGAGGTGCGTCGTGATGTGGGAGAACCGCAGGCTCCGATCCCGGTTGAAGCGCTCACGATCGGTGATGCTGTCGAGGTGACGGCCTTGGGTATGAGCGGGGTATTGCTTGAAGACCCTCGGGGCAAGAAGCGTGTCCGTGTGAGGGTTGGAGAAGGGGAGATCAGCGCGTCGGTCGCCGGTTTGACGGGGGTGGCCCGGGCTGTGGCGACTGAGACCGGCACCCAGAAAGTAGAAAAACAGGCGACAGCACCAAGGCGGAACAGCCACACACTTGCACCGGAGGATATTCAGGAAACCCTGGATGTGAGGGGGCAGGCCGCCGATGAGGCAGTCGATGCGCTTGTAGCGGTGCTGGATCGGGCAACGTTGGGAGGGAGCCCCTACGTGCGGATCATCCACGGACATGGGACGGGCCGCTTGAGGAATGCCTTGCGCGAATACTTGAAGGACTCTCCCTATGTCGCCACCTTCCGGTCCGGCGATCGCGCCGAGGGGGGTGACGGTGTGACGATCGTCGAACTTCGGTAACCAGGCCTCCCGGTTGTTCGCCACAGAGGAATCACACTTTCCCTCCGTAGCGATCTTCGTTACCATGGCACCCGGCTGGTTGGCGCATGAGGAGTCTGTGGTCCTGACGAAGCCCGTTCAACGCGTGCTCTCTGCCTTGGCTGTCGGCCTCGGCGTATTCCTACTCACCGTATCGCTTCAAGCCTCTGGTTGGTTCGAGGTCGCAGAACTCAAAGCACTGGATCACCTCGTCCGCCGGTATGCAGAACCTGCCAAAGCCGATCCCAATATCCTGCTGCTCGCCATCGATGAGGCGAGTCTCGAAGCGTTTGGCCGCTGGCCTTGGCCGCGCGATCGCCATGGCTATGTGGTGCGGTACCTCAAGCAGGCCGGCGCCAAAGCCATCGTGTTCGATGTCATGTTTTTCGAGCCGGATGAGAATGCCGAGGAATTCGACCAGTCGTTCGCCGATGATATTGCCGCTGCGGGCAATGTGTTTCTCCCGATGCTGTTTCAGTCTGACGGTCCGGCACCGCCTCCTGATCTGCTGCGACGAGCCACTATCGGGATCAGCGGGGGAGAATCGAACGCAGGTTCTTCCGTCGATCGGTACCCATCGTTAAAGATGCCGATTCCGTCATTGGCCGGCGCAGCTCGCGGATTGGGAGTCATCAACTTGTCTGCGGACGCCGACGGGCCGACGCGCCGGGTTCCGTTGGCCGGGCAGGTGGAGGGACAATGGGTTCCGCATCTTTCATTGGCAGTCGCCCGTGCGCTACTGGGGACGGAGACCGTTTCCTTGAACTCTGAGCGGGCCATGTTGGGAAACACCATCGTGCCGCTCGACGCGGCGGGACGTCTCCTGGCCGATTGGCATGGCGCGCTTGAGCAGACCTATCACCGTCAGCGGCTCTCGGTCGGCCGAGTCCTGCAGGCATTCGCGCAGCAGCAAAAGGGTGAGAAGCCGTCGCTGGATGCGTCGATTTTCAAAGATAAAATTGTCTTCATCGCCGGCACTGCGGCTGGGCTCTATGACCTGCGTGTCACGCCGTTCTCGAGCCAGACTCCCGGGGTGTTGATTCATATGGCGGCCCTCGACAATCTCTTGCACGGGCAGGCGCTACGCCAGGCGCCGGTCTGGTTCTCCCGGCTGATATTGTTCCTGCTTTGCATCGGTTCCGCCACCACCTTCATGCTCGTCAGGTCCTATCTCGTGAAGTTTGGGGCCACGCTTGCGATGGCCGTCGGTTACTACGCGCTCGTCGCCCATGCGTTTTCGGGCCATGAGCGCTGGATGGATCTCGTGTTTCCCGAAGCGGCGCTCCTGCTGACGTTCGGCACCGCGGCCACGGTCGAGTATGTGACGGAGGGCCGTCAGCGGCGCCTGATGCGGGCGGCCTTCGACAAGTATATGTCTGCGGAGGTGGTCGAGGAGATCATGCGCAATCCGGAGGCCATCAAGCTCGGTGGGGAGAAGAAGGAGATCTCGATCCTCTTTTCGGACATCGCCGGCTTCACGACCATTTCCGAAAAGATGCCGCCTGAAGAACTCGTTACGCTGTTGAACCGGTACCTCTCGGCCATGACCACCATCATTAAGCGCAACCACCGGGGCAACGTGAACAAGTACTTGGGCGATGGCATCATGGCGATCTTCGGTGCGCCGCTGGACGATGCCGCCCATGCGTCACGAGCCTGCTCCGCCGCGCTGGAGTGCCAGCTTGAGTTGGCGCGCTTGCGGGCGGAGTGGCTGAAGGAAGGTCTGCCGGAAATCGGTGCGCGCATCGGGATCAATTCCGGGGCTTGCATCGTCGGCAACATGGGGTCGGATGAGCGGATGGAGTATACAGTCACCGGGGACAGTGTGAACCTTGCCTCGCGTCTGGAGGGGGCTAACAAGTTTTATGACACCTTGATTCTCCTCGGGCAACGTACGGCGGAATTGGCCAAGAACGACGTTGAAGTGCGCGAGGTAGACCTGCTACGTGTAAAGGGCAAAAAGGAACCCGTCGTGGTCTATGAGCTGTTGTGCCGGCGGGGGGAATTGTCCGAACAGAAAAGAAGCATCCTCGACCGGTATCTCGAAGGGTTGACGGCCTATAAGCAGCGGAATTTTGCGACGGCGAAGGCCCGGTTTGCGGAGGCCTTGGCTCTCGATCCGGCGGACGGACCTTCACGTGTGTATCTGGAACGGGCGGCGGCCTACGAAGTGGAACCACCCGCTGCTGCCTGGGACGGCGTCTACGAATTGAAGTCGAAGTAGCGAGGCGGGCGTGACTGTCGCGGGCAAGCCTGCCGGAGGGAGGCAGTCGTGATGGAAACAACGATGAATTGGGGAAGGGTGCTGGGGCTGACGATCGCTTTGTTGTCGATCGGGACTGCCGGCTGGGCGGAAACCGTCTACGTGCAGGCCAAGACGGGACAATTGCGTTCCGGCAAGACATCGCTCGACGGCGTCGTGGCCAACGTCAAATTTGGTGATGCCTTGGAAGTGCTCGGTCGTGACGGGAGCTGGTTGGACGTGAAGACCTCGAACGGCGCGCGCGGGTGGATTTTCTCCAATAAGACTTCATCCAGCAAACCTTCCGGCGGTAGTGACATGTTAGCCAAGTTGGGACAGAGCATGCGGGCCGGGGATGCCTCGTCCACGACCGCGTCGGCCGGTGCCCGCGGCCTCGACAAGGCGTCCGAAGGCTATGCGAATCGGACCGGCATTGGGGCGAAGGACCGGGAAGCGGTTGACCGAATGACCGCCTATCAGATGGCGGATCAGGATGTGGAGGAGTTTCTCCGGGAAGGAGGGCTCGGTGAATATGCGAAATAATCCCATCTGGTCCGCGGCTTTGGTGACCCTGAGCCTGATGACGGCTGGTTGCGCTGAAGTCCAACGAGTAGCGGAGGACACAGCCCGGCAATCCGGTAATCCTCGTCTGGCCAACGTGATCCACGGGACGGGCAGTGTGGTC
Organism: Nitrospiraceae bacterium; assembly: GCA_019637075.1. Lineage (NCBI taxonomy): Bacteria > Pseudomonadati > Nitrospirota > Nitrospiria > Nitrospirales > Nitrospiraceae > Nitrospiraceae bacterium. The sequence goes on from JAHBWI010000007.1 coordinate 113,545, forward strand.
AGTAGCTTGTTGCCGATCGGCTACGAAGAGGAATCCTCGATAGGCCAGGCAATTGCGTTGCAGGTCGTGGCGCGATACGGTGGCATGGTCGATCAGCCTGATTTGGTTCGGTATGTGAATCTGGTTGGGCGGGCGGTGGCCCTCACCTCTGACCGGCCGGACATTCCCTACCGTTTTGCCATCCTCGACGACAACTCGATCAATGCCTTCGCCGCCCCGGCCGGCTACATCTTCGTGACGCGAGGTCTTTTGCGCCAAGTGCAAAACGAAGCCGAATTGGCCGCGGCGTTGGGGCATGAGATCGCGCACGTCAGCCAAAAGCATATTCTCGAGGTGATTCAGCGAAGCAAACGGCTGGCCGGGGTTACGGAGGCCGGCCTGGCCTACGCGACGGCCAATCCCAATGCGTTTAAGGGCGTGATCGACGGAGCGGTGAAAAAATTGTTGGATGAAGGGTTGGATCAAGGAAAGGAAATCGAAGCCGATACCCTGGGCGAAGAATTTGCCGCGCGGGTCGGCTACGATGCCGGTGCCTATGTGACTCTGCTGAGCCGGCTGCGTGACCTGAAGGGCGACGACCGGGCGCTTTTCAAAACCCACCCGAATTTCTCGGCGAGGATCCAGGCCGTTCAACAGACGATACAGGGGAAGAATCTGAAGCTCACCGGCGTGTTGTTGCCGGACCGATTTGGGAAATACGTCAAACGGGTCTAAGGCCCACGCTCAGGCGCCTTCTGCCGATCCTGATCCGTGCAGGGCGATAGGGGCCTGTTCCTCCTCGGTGGAGGTCGCAGCGGGAAGATGGAGGGCGAAAGTACTGCCTTCGCCAGGCTTGCTGCGTACATCGATCTTTCCGCCGTTGTCTTCGACGAGCCGCCTCACGTTCGTCAGCCCCAAGCCGGTGCCATACTCCTTGGTCGTGAAAAATGGCTCGAACAGCCGAGGCAAATGCTCCGGTGCAATCCCGCTTCCTGAATCCGTCACCTCGAGCAGCACGTCTGACTGCTTACCTCGGACGGTGACAAGCGTGAGCCTCCCCCCGTTCGGCATCGCTTCCGCAGCATTCGACAACAGATTGATCATGGCCTCCTTGATCTGGTCCGGGTCGATGCGCACCGGAGGCAGGCCTTCTCCAAACCGGCAGTCCACGGCGATTCGATCGGCGCGTCCCTGAGCCTGCCACTGCCGGAGCGCTGTGCGAACGACGTCCTCTACCACGACGGACTTGAATTCAGGCGGCTTCTGTCTCGCGTAGCGGAGAAAATCGTTCAGCCGATGGGACAGCTTGTCGACCTCCTCGATGATGTAGCGGGCCACCTCTTGTCGCACTCCCGGTTCTTGATCTCCACCAAGGATGACTTGTGCGGAACTGCGGATGACGCCCAAGGGGTTTCGAATGTCGTGAGCGAGGGCGGCCAGCAACTGCCCGACGGACGCCAATTTCTCCCGCCGCACCAGTTCGTGTTGCTGGGCGCTGATGGTTCTGAAGTTTTCCTCCAGCACCGTCCTCATGGCGACGAAGCTCTCAGCGAGGTCTTCGATTTCATCCCCCGTGCGGTACAGAGAGGGTGTCACCGTCGGCGGCGGTTCCGACGGCAGCGGCCCCGGCGAAGTAAGGTTTTGTCGCAGGGATTCGGCATCGCGCCGCAAGGCCGAGATCGGCCTCACAATGCGGTGCCCCACGAAAAAACCGAAACAGGACAGTGCGAGGACAAGACCGAATCCGATCAGTCCGACCGTGGTGAGCAGCGAGAAAACCGGCGCATAGGTTTCTTCGGGCGCCTGCCGGATGAAGGCATACCAACGATGCCCGCCGAGACTGGAGGGCGTTAAGGCATGGCCGAATCGTACCGGGGCAGCGCCGACAATCGCCTGGCGCCCTCCGTGAGCATCATCTTCGGCCACCAGCCAGAGCGGTTGCGGGGTTGCCAGCCGATTCATGAGCGACGACGGAATCAAATGGGCTGTGGAGGGGAGCACGGGGCAGATCAACGGCGTGCCTTGGGTATCGACCAGCATGCCATGACCGGTGTCTCCCACACGGATGGGGAGGATCATGTCGGTAAGAAACTCTCGCCGAATCACGAGCCCGATTACACCGATCGCGGGCCCATCTTTTTCTTCGAGAATCGGGACGCCAATGTAAAAAACCGGTTGGCCAAGATCCGGATCGGGGACGAGAGGACTCACGTAATAGGTCGCGGGCGGCGCCTGCAGTGTCTCACGCCACCATGGCTGTTCGGCCGGTTTACGTAACACGCTGTCGGTGCTGGCGACGAGGCGGCCGTTCCGGTCGGCCACGATGACGCGCACATAGTGACCGGAGGTGGCAGCCCACTCGCGCAAGTATCTGGCCGTTTCCGATGCATCGGAGAAGGAAGGCTGGGCTTGGCGGGGGCCATCGACCGGGAGGCCTGCGTTGGACCGCTTCACCGGCTGACGAATGTGGGCTGGAACCAGGGCCAATCGAACCGCTCGGTCGATCTCCTGGTCGATGGCCGTCGCCAGTCGCAACGCCGTCGAACGGGCGATCTCCTGAAATCCTTCTCCGATCGCCTGTTTGATGCTGGCCGTGCTGAAGTGGTAGGTCGCCCAGAGAGCGACGACCCCCGGGACCATGCCGACGGTCAACAGGGCGAAGAAAAACTTCCTCTGGAGCCCACCGGCCCTGATCACTGAGCGCATCACCCTGGCGGCTGCGAAAGGTTGTATTTGGCCATGCGATATCGAAGTGTGTTGCGTGTGACCTTGAGCAGGCGGCTTGCCTCAGAGATGTTGCCGCCGCTTTTTTGCAGGGCTTCTTGAAGAAGAGCTTTTTCCACCTCCTCGACCGACAGTCCCAGGGATAGTAGCGACGGGGGACTGTCTGGCGCGGATGCCGTCAGTGCGTCGCCGGTCCGCAGCGAGGCCGGCAAATGCTCCGCGGAGATTTCACCCTCCTTGCACGTGATCGTCAGCCATTCCACGACATTGTGCAGTTCCCGCACGTTGCCGGGCCATCCGTATCGCTCCATGATGTGCAGCGCTTCCTGGCTGATTCCTCGGATGCGACTACCCCGTTCGCGTCGGGCGCTGTCCAAGAATGATCCGAGAATCGGAGCGATATCCTCGGGCCGTTCACGGAGCGGCGGCATGCGGAGTTGATAGACGTTCAATCGATAGAACAGGTCCAGGCGAAAGCGTCCTTGCTTGATCAGATCGGGCAGTTCTTGGTTGGTGGCTGCGATGACGCGGATGTCGACTTTGATGCTGCGCACACCGCCCAATGGTTCGACGACATGGTGTTCCAGGACGCGCAGCAGCTTCGCTTGCGCGGTCAGGCTCATTTCACCGATTTCGTCGAGGAACAACGTGCCGTGGTCGGCCAGTTGGAACCGGCCCGGTTTGCCTTTCTTCGCGTCGGTGAATGCGCCCTTCTCGAATCCGAACAGCTCGGACTCCAGGAGGTGTTCGGGGATTCCGGCGCAGTTCAAGGCGACCATCGGAGCTTGCGCGCGAGGGCTTGCCAGGTGGATGGCGCGGGCCAATAGATCTTTGCCGGTACCGCTCTCACCGGTGATGAGCACGGTGGCGTCCGTTTGCGCGACCTCCTTGGCCAGCCGTTTGACGAGGTCCATTTGCTTCGATACGCTCACCATGCGGTCGAATCCGTATTGTTCGTGGAGATCCGCGCGAAGCGATCGGTTGTCGCGAGATAGTTGTCGCAGGTGCAGCGCCCGTCCGATCACGATCTTCAGTTCGTCATTGTCCACCGGCTTGGAAATGTAATCGTAGGCGCCTTTCTGCATGGCTTCGACCGCCGATTTCACCGTCCCATAGCCGGTGACGATGATGACCGGCACATCGGGCAGTTGCTGCCGCGCGGCTTCCAGGATGTCCATCCCGGACACGGCACCCAGCTGCAGGTCGGTGATGATGAGGTCGATCGCCGGTTGTTCCTGAATCAGGCGGAGGGCTTCGGCGCCGGACGCGGCGAATTGTAAGTCATGCCCGGTGGATTTCAGGACGAGTTCGAAGAGCCGTCGCATGCGCTCTTCGTCTTCGATGATGAGTAGGCTGGCTGCCTGCATAGGGCGATTCTGCAATCGGAACGGGATCGCGCGATGCCCGGAGCGGACAAACGTAGCCTACCATTAACCGACGGGAAAGGAGAAGTGCCCCTCGGACGCTGTCACTCCGAGCGTGGTGGAGCTGCTGTCCTGGGAGGGGCCGTAGAGGCCTGCGCCCAGACGATGTTGCGGTGCAGGCCGGATGCTTTGGCCCGCTTGATCGGGCTGAGACGAAAGGTGGCGCTGAATTCCGTTTCCTCCATCTTGGCGAGCCGGGAGAGGTCCGGCGCCAGCGTGAGTGCCGTCGGCTGAAATCTCTGCTCCTTGCTGGGTTCAGCTGCATGGTTATAGGGACAGGCGTCAAGGCAATCGTCGCAGCCGAAGATGCGGTTGCCGATCGCTCGCCGTACCTCCTCCGGCACGTCCGAGCCGTCGCCACGGTACTCGATGGTCAGGTACGAAATGCAGCGACGGGCGTCGACGATGTAGGGCTCGGGGATGGCCCCGGTCGGGCAGGCCTGGATGCAGAGGCGGCAGGTGCCGCAGAGGTCGCTGCCTGGTTCATCCGGTTGGAGTTCTGCCGTCGTGAGAATTTCGCCCAGCAAGAGCCAAGAGCCGTGACGGGCGGAGACGAGATTCGAGTGTTTCCCGATCCATCCCAATCCGGCCTGCTGGGCCCAGGTCTTTTCCATGACCGGCCCCGTGTCGACGTAGGTCAGTGAGCGAGCCTCGGCGCAGATGGCCTGCACGTCCTTCCCAAGGGCGGTGAGCCGTTCGCCCAGAATGCGGTGGTAGTCCTCTCCCCAGGCGTAACGGGCGATACGTCCGTGCCCCGGTCGTTCATCGGCTCGGTGGTGGCTGTAGTAGTTCAGGCCGACTGAAACGACGGAGCGGCAGCCTGGAAGGACGATGTTGGGATCAGCGCGTTTTGCAGGGTCCTTGGCCATCCAGGTCATGCCGGCCTGGTACCCGCGGCGGAGCCATTCGGTCAGGCGTCCATAGCGATCGCTTACTTGCCCAGACTCCTCCGATGCCGAGTCCGGCTGCGTCACGATGCTGATCCCGACCGCGTCAAACCCGAGCCTGTGTGCGGCCTCTTTAATTGCAAGCGACCGCGTCGCGGGGGTCATGGCTTCTTTGAACAATCGAAGCGGACGCTGAACTGGCCTGTGCAGTGGCTGGATTCACATCGGCTGCAGCTGCCCGTAATGCGGGCTTTCCAATCCGTCGCATTCGGGTCGAACCGACAGAATGTCTTACCGGCCTTGGACACCGTGATCCATGGCTTGGTCGTACCGGGAAAGTTAGCCACGCTGCAGCCCTGCGGGATGGGGACATCGCACTGTTGGGCAGGCTGCCCCAATGCCATACCAAACCCGCAGGTCTGTTCCGTCGTGGCCGAGGATTCGTCCGTCGGTTGGGCATGGCTCAGCGTCGGTAACGGCAACCAGGCAGAGATGATCGCGGCGGTCAGCAAGAGTTGTTGAGCAGTAGGCAAGTGAGGCATTGGCGAAGACTCCTTGTGAAGCACGCATCCTAGCATAGCTGTGGACCAGCCACCACGGACGGACAGGGAGCGTGAGCGGAGTGGACCGGTTCGAACGTTTCCCCTCCGTCTTGTTCAAAAAGCTCCGGGGGGAAGGGATCGCTGAACGGCGCCGTTCGCTAACTGCAAGTCTTTATTGACGGGGAAGATGGCATGTTAGTTGCGTCTTGTCCGGCGCGGCGGGGCGCACGGGTGTGTCGAGTGAATGGGGGGCTGGCCTAATAAAGACTGGTCCAAACTGGCTCCTGGTCGAGATGGCATGATACAGGCCAAAGTTCTCATCGTTGACGATGAAGTTGTCGTGGCGGAGGATATTCGCCGACAGCTTCGGTCTATCGGCTACGTGGTGGTCGGGGTGGCATCCTCGGGCGCCGATGCCATTCGGCTCGCCGGCGAGCACGTCCCTGATCTCATCTTGATGGATGTCAAACTGAAGGGCCCGATGGACGGCATCGAGACCGCCCGAAGCATCCAGCAGCAATATGAAATCCCTGTGATCTACCTCACGGCCTTTGCGGATGACGACACACTTCAGCGCGCGCGCCATACGTTGCCACTGGCCTACCTCATCAAACCCTTCGTCAGCAGCGATCTCCGCGCCGCCGTGGAACTTGCCTTGTTCCGGCACCGGGTGTCGCGGATGGTGGAACAGCGCGGGCGTTGGTTGAGCGCCGTGGTCAAGGCTATGGGGGATGCGGTCGTGACCATCGATCGAGACAGCCGTGTGACGATGTTGAATCCGGCTGCTGAGGGGTTGACCGGCTGGTCCGAGGCAGAGGCGGTTGGCAAGGATGTCGATGAGATTGTGGTGCTCATGGATCCAGTGACTCGCCAACCTCTTCCAAGGTCCGCCCAGCGAGTCCTTCAGTCGCAGAGCGAGACTGAATCGGGCGGTCGCGCCGCCATCCTGCGGCATCGTCATGGCGGTGAATGCCGCATCAGCGACAGTTCGGCGCTCATTCATGACGAACAGGGTGTGACGACTGGCATGGTGATGGTTTTTCGTCTGGCCGGCGACTGACCCTGACGACCGGCTTCAGCGCTTCCCCGCTCGCGCCCTCCTGAGTCGATCGGTATAATAAACCGTTGAACGAGAGCAGATGTCACCGCGGGATCGCCCGGCTTGCAGTCCTTGATCGGCGCATCCGCTTACGGTGCAGTCCTGCCGACGAGGATCTTGCGCCGAGGAGGAGGTTTCATGCTCGCGACGCGAATCAGGCAGAAAGAGGGGCTCTTCTATTTCATTGCCTACAAGGCTGCGGCGTTACTCGACAAGATCCAGTTCACGAGTCGGTACTATTTCGAGGGCGAAGAGATTGCCGCTGCTTCCGTCGGGGAACACGATGAAGTCGCCAAATTTATCTCGGGAATCGAGCGGAGCGAGAAGGGCTTTCAGCGCATACTCAATCGTCAGAAGATCAAACAGATCGTGAATTTTTACGAGACGGTGGTTTCCCAGCCAATGGTCCCTGGTACGATTTTGCTGTTCACCGATGAGACCCTGGCGTTCCGCAGAGCCGGTGAGTCGGACTCGGTCGGGCATCTCAGTGAGCCGAAGGGCCGGTACCTCGTCATCGATGGCCAGCATCGATTGGCCGGGCTGCATTTCTTTCGGGATAAACATCCTGATCAAATTGACCAGGTCGAAGTACCTTGTGTCCTGTTCGACGGTCGAAGCGCGGACTTCGCGACAGAAATGTTCGTCATCATCAATTCGACCCACACCCGGATCAATCGCTCCCATCTCGTGGATCTGTACGAAAAGGTCTCCTGGGAAAGCCCGGAGAAGAAATTCGCCGCCAAGGTGGCCAATCTGCTGTATGGCGAGGATGATTCTCCCCTACAATACAAGATCAATCGCTTGGGGGGACGGAGTAAGCAGGAGAAATGGATTTTGCAGTCTGAAATGTTCAATGAGCTCCTGAAAGTGGTGCTGTCCCACAAGCGATGGATGGATTCGCATTTGGCCATGAGGGCGGACCGATTCTATGCCCTCGTTCGGGACTACCTGAAGGGCGTGAAAGACGTGATGGGCGACATCTGGGGCAACAACGAGCGCTATATGTTTACGCGTGACGTGACGCTCAAGGCTCTGATACGGGTGCTCAACGATCTGATCGTGGATCGCAAGCTGATCACGGACTGGGAAACCCAGCGCAGTCACAAGCCGTTTGTCGAGTTGCTCGCCCCTTGGGCGGAACTCACCAAGGAGTTTCGTGCAGATGGGTTTTACGAACGGTTCCCTGCCAAAGGGCAGCTGGAAAGGGTTCGCCGGGTGCATCAGCGGCTACTTGAGGCAATGACGAGCTAGCATGAGAAAACCGTTCGGTTTGCGCTTGCTGGCCGGTGTGCTGCTCACCTTGCTCTCCGCGGGGGAGCCGACCTGGGCTGCCGAGGAACGCCACAAGGATGCGGCCTTGCAGGACCTCTCCGTGCAGACACAATCAAACGGTGGCGTACGAGCCACCGCCACGCTGCTGTTTCCTGGAAGTCCCACCGTCATTCAGGAGATCTTGACGGACTATCCCAAATGGCCCGAGCTTTTTGAAACCCGGATGCGAATGGCGAAGGTCGAGCAACGCGATGAGCGTGTGCTCACAGAATTGTACATCTCGCATTCCCTATTGCCGGGAGAACGCCGGCTTGTGTGTGAGTCGCAGCCGTTGCCCGGCGGTGGGTTGGTGACTGAACTCAAAGGGGGCGATTTCAAGCAGTACCGACGGGTGTGGAAGCTCGCGCCTGCCGGGAATGGGACCCAGACACGCGCGGAGTTTGATCTGTTGGTGGAAGTCGACACCGTCATTCCAGATTGGATGATCGCGGTGGCGATGGAGCGAGAACTGGAAACCCACTTCCGAATCGTGCGACAGCGGGCGTTGGATCGAATTCGGTAGGTCTCTGCGCGCATGGTCCGTCGGGAGCCGGGGGCAGAACTGGATTCAGCCGGGAAACACCAATTCGGACAATTCGGCCTTCTCCACGCCCTGTTTGACGAAGGCGCTGATTTCCAGCCCGCGTTCAACCCGCAAAATATCTTCCAGTCTGGTGCGCGTGCTGGGATGTTGCGGCACGAACAGTTTGCAACAATCCTGATCGGGCTCGATGGACGTCTCGAAGCTGCCGAGTTGCCGTGCCTGCTCGGTAATTTCGATTTTGTCCATGCCGATCAGCGGACGAAGGAGCGGCAGTTCCGCCGCCGCCTCGATGACCGACAGGTTTTCGGGCGTCTGTGAGGCGACCTGGCCGAGACTGTCTCCGGTGACCAGGGCCCAGCAGTTCTCCCGCTTGGCCAATTCTTCCGCAATGCGCACCATCAATCGGCGGTACAACACGACGCGGAACGGTGCCGGAGCCTGCGCCACGATCTCTCGCTGGATTTCGCCGAAGGGCACGACGAACAAGCGGCTGTAGTACTGGTAAACCGTCAGCAACTGAGCCAGTTCCCGGGCTTTTTCTTCCGACGCCCGGCTTACGAGGGGGCGGCCCGAGAAATGGACGAAGAGCGCCTTGCATCCGCGTTTCATCATCCGATAGGCAGCGACGGGAGAATCGATGCCGCCCGACAACAGGCAGGCCACTTTTCCGCTGGTTCCCACCGGCATACCGCCCGGTCCATTCGTCTTGTCCGCCGCGATGTGGGCTTCTTTCGTGAGAAGTTCGACATAGAGCGTCAAGTCGGGGTTCTTGAGCTTGACCGTCTTTCCAGTCATTGCCGCGACATGGGCGCCGATTTCGCGTTCAGCATCCATCGACGTCATCGGCAGCCGTTTGTCGGCACGTTTAGCAGTCACACGAAAGGTGGAGAAGTTCTTTCCGGCCGCGGCCCGTTCCGCTGCATGTTTGAGCATGGTCAGGTCCGGCTGCTCTAAGTTGAGCGGGAGGGACTCGGTCAGGAGAAAATTCGAGATGCCGCAGGTACGCCGCAGCCGTGACGCGACCTCGGTGAGGGGAACATCCTCAGGAATGGTGATGCGGATGCGTCCTTGCAATGAGTCGATCCGGCGGAGGCGGAGATCCTTGAGTCCGAGCCGGAGGTTGCGGACGAGCCGCTGTTCGAAGAAGTCGCGGTTGCGTCCTTTGAGAGCGAGTTCGTGGTAGTGGATGATAGCGCAATGCATGGATTTAGCAGGAGGCCGAAAATGGTTCCCAACTTCGTTCTCGGCGCAACACAATCCTCGATGCGCCCCTGAGGGGGCACATCCGGCTTCTGTCTTGCCTGCGGCCTCGCTGGTTGACGATTTTGAGCATCCTGAGCCGTGGCTAGAAATGCCGCTCGCCTGATTCCAGGAAGCGCTCGGCGTCAATGGCGGCCATACAGCCGGAACCGGCCGCGGTAATTGCCTGACGGTAGGCGGCATCCTGCACATCGCCGGCGGCAAAGATCCCGCGCACGTTCGTGGCCGTTCCGCCCGAGGTCTGGATATAGCCGGCAGCGTCCATCGCAATCTGCCCCTTGAACAGGTCGGTGTTAGGACGGTGGCCGATGGCGATGAACACTCCGGCACAGCGCAATTCCGATGTGCTGCCGGTTACGACATTCTTCAGTCGGACGCCGGTGACAAGGTCCTGGCCGAGGATATCTTCGACGATCGAATTCCAGGCGAAGGTGATCTTCTCATTCTTCATGGCCCGGTCCTGCATGATCTTCGACGCGCGCAGCTTGTCTCGTCGGTGGACCACGGTTACTTTGCTGGCAAATTTGGTCAGGAACGAAGCTTCCTCCAGCGCGCTGTCTCCTCCGCCGACGACTACCAATTCCTGGCCACGAAAGAAGTATCCGTCGCAGGTTGCGCAGGTGGAGACTCCATGGCCGATCAGGCGAGATTCATTCGGCAGCCCAAGCGGAATCGCCGAGGCGCCCGTGGCTATGATTAATGCTTGCGTGGTGATGGTCTTTTCCCCGTCGACCGTCACGGCAAAAGGCCGGCGCGACAGATCGACCGAGGAAACGTCGCCGGTGAGGAATTCGGTCCCGAAGCGTTCGGCCTGCGCCCGCATTTCCTTCATCAATTCCGGACCAAGGACCCCCTTGGAGAAGCCCGGATAATTCTCCACCTCGGTGGTGGTGGTCAATTGCCCGCCGGATTGCCAGCCTTCGATCAACAAAGGGGACAAGTCCGCGCGAGCAGCATAGATGGCGGCGGTGAGGCCGGCCGGACCTGATCCGATAATGGTAAGGTGTCGCATGGGGAGATGCTAACACAGGTATCGTTCGCCCGAAAAGGCGGGCTAGGCTTGTTGCTTCAGGAGTCGATAGAGGCGGCGGACATCGCCGAATAACCGTCGGCGGGGAAGCGTGCCGTCGAGCACGTAATCGGCTCGCTTGACCTTCTGTCGCAGGGGCATTTGACTGCGGATCCGGCGGATTGCTTCGGCGCCTGTGAAGCCGTTTCGTGCGGCCAGGCGTGCGATTTGGGTTTTCCGGTCGGCGGTCACGACGACGACTCGGTTGACGCGCGCATCGATGCCCGCTTCAAACAACAACGGCACATCGTAGACCACGACCGCCTGGGGATTCGCTCGGGCGGCCTGCCGGGTCAATCGGGCCTGTTGGCGGGCCACTCGCGGGTGGATGATCTTCTCGAGCCGGCGGCGCTTATTTGCAGACCGGAATACAACCCTGCCAAGTGTCGCTCGGTCGATCGTCTTGTCCGCACCCAAAATGGCGGCTCCAAATGTCCGTACGACGGCGCGCCAGCCGGCGCTGCCAGGTGCGACGACCTCGCGGGCCAGGGCATCGGCATCGATCACCGTGGCGCCGCAACGTCTGAGCATTGCGGCAACCGTACTTTTGCCGGTTGCGAGCCCGCCGGTCAGGCCTACCAGTATCATACGCGGGGAAGGAAGATAGCATGGGGCTGGAGAGCCCGCAATCACGGCGGATTGACTTCTTCTCCTGCGTGGCGGTAAGAGGATCGGTATGCGTATGCTGAGCGTCCTCTTCATCGTGCTGTGCGCGTTCGTCCCGGTTGGCAATGCTGAAGAACCTGCGACCGCCGGTGCGAATACCCTCGTGGTCGCACTGGACGGCTCCGGTCAGTACCGCTCGATACAGGAAGCCGTGGATGCGGCCAAAAAGGGTGATACGATTCTGATCAAACCCGGCTCCTATGCCGAAGACGTCACCATCCATAGCAAAGAGAAGATCCGACTCGTCGGCGCGGGGATGGATCAGGTGACGATTTTGGGCCGTGAGCGCGTCGGTGTTTTCCATGTGGGCAAGTGGCCCTATGGGGCGACCGACGTGGAAATCATCGGCCTGACCATCAATGAGCATGGCGGACATGCCGTCGGCATTTTCAACGGCCGAGGCATCACGCTGCGTCACGCGAGGGTCAACGGGATGCTGTTTGTGCAGCAGGTTGAAGATCTGCGCATCGAGGATTCCATCATCGGCGGCAGCGAAACTACCGGAATACAATTTTCCCGCGCGCAGGCGACCTTGCGGGGGAACCTGATCCACGACAACGATCATGGTGTCAGCGTGGCAGGCAACTCCGATGTCAGGCTCGAACGCAACGTGATCACCCGCAGCCTCTTCGAGGCGGTGGTAGTGTACGATTCGTCGCGATCCACCTTGATCGGAAATACCTTTGTAAAAAACGGCGGCGGTGCCGCATTCCTGGGCACCTCGCAGAATACCGCCTCCGGGAATATCGTCAGCTTGAACAGCTACGGGTTCGTCGTGTCACCGTCCAGCAAGGTGACCTTCTCATTCAACGATATGCAGAATCGCGAGGCGAACTACCTTCGGGAGGGCACTCCGCATCAGCCGGCTCCTGATCTCAAGCCGGAGAGCGATCTCACGGTCGATCCACACTTCGTTGATACCGGCCGGGACGACTTTCGTCTGCGTGCCGACAGCACGCTCGTCAAAATCGGCGAATTCTCCTTTCTCGGTGCGTTACCGCCTGTGGAAATCCACTAGGCGGATCTAAATTCCTTCAACAATCCAGCATGTTAGAAGCTCGGACGGAGTGCCGGCACGCGTGTGCTATGCTTCCTTATACACCGGGTGCACGATGGAATGAGCTCCCCCGGAGTGACTCAAGAAAGCCAACCCAGAGACCGACAAAGGACTGGAGGTAGACGGTGGCCAGTTATCGATCCAACCTTGAAAAGCGCAATGCCGACGGTATTCCGAACCTTGCCGAAGTGGAGTCCGGAAAACTGGTCGGGGCCATCCTGCCGATGTCGGAGCAGGCGCAGGGCCAGCTCCGTGACAGCATCGAAGTGATCGACTACCTCATGAACCAGGAAAGCGTCGTCTGGAGTTAGCCTTCTGTTCTTTGAGCCCGTCTCTAAAGAAGTGGTGCCCAGCCTCCTGTCTCTGACCTCCTAGTCCTTGTCGGTTTTCGACCCCCCGCTCATTCGGATCCATTCAGGTATGCCTCCTTCCAGGCGCTCTTTGGGATTCCTCTGAAGCGTTCCTCTCAATATTGTTCGTCTTCCCAGTTGAATCTTTTGTACGCGAGGGGCATGCTGGCCTCCATGCGTGTCCCTGTGGTGTTGTTTGAGGGAGGAAGCCACGGTGTCGGTGCCATCTTCGGACAGCCCTGATCATCAACCCACCGCTGAACAGATCCGCGTCGATGAGGATGACCAGCGCAGACGACATTGGAAGCGCTGGGGGCCATACCTCGGTGAGCGGGCATGGGGAACGGTCCGTGAGGACTATAGCCCCTACGGGACTGCGTGGGAGGCTATGCCGCACGACCATGCCAGATCGAAGGCCTATCGCTGGAATGAGGACGGTCTGGCAGGCATCAGCGATCGGCACCAGTGGATCTGCTTTGCGCTCGCCCTGTGGAATGGGCGGGATCCGATTCTGAAGGAACGGCTCTTTGGTCTGACCGGCAACGAGGGCAACCACGGTGAGGACGTCAAGGAATACTACTTCTATCTCGACTCCACTCCAACGCACTCGTACATGAAATGGCTCTATAAGTATCCGCAGGCGGCCTTTCCCTATGATCGGCTGGTGGCGGAGAACCGCCGTCGTGGCCGGGCCGAACCGGAATTTGAGTTGATCGACACGGGGATATTCGACGGCGATCGGTACTTCGACGTGTTCGTGGAGTATGCAAAGGCCACCCCTGAAGATCTTCTGATCCGGATTCAGGTCGAAAACCGCGGACCGGAAGCGGCCCCAATCACCCTCCTGCCGACACTGTGGTTTCGAAATACTTGGTCCTGGGGGTTGGATGTCCGGCGTCCGCGTATGCGCAAGGGCGAACCAACGTCGGACGGCAGCGTCATCGAACTGAACCATGAGTATTACGGATATCGCCGGCTGGTCTGTGGGGGACATCCGGAGATACTCTTTACCGAGAACGAGACGAATTCGCGGCGTCTCTATGGGGACCCGGACGGGCCGCCCTATGTGAAGGACGGGATCAATGAGTACATCGTTCACGGACAGAAAAGCGCGGTCAATCCGGAGCAGATCGGGTCGAAAGCCGCCGCGCATTACCTGTTGAACGTGGAACCGGGTCGACCGGCGACCCTTCGTTTGCGCTTCACGAATGAGACGGTTCCCGGCCCGTTGGAGCCGCAGGCATTCGATGAGTTGTTCGACCTTCGCCTCAGGGAAGCCGATGAATTTTACCGGGCGCTGGCACCGGAGCAGGCTTCAAAGGATGCCAAGTCGGTTCAGCGACAGGCCTTTGCGGGGTTGCTCTGGACGAAGCAGTTTTACCATTACGAAGTTGATCGCTGGCTCAAGGGAGATCCGGCCGGTCCCGAGCCGCCGCGGCAACGGCTTCATGGCCGCAATGCGGACTGGACGCACCTCTACAACGCCGACGTCATCTCGATGCCGGACAAATGGGAATATCCTTGGTATGCGGCCTGGGACTTGGCATTCCACTGCCTGCCGCTGGCGCTGGTCGATCCGCGATTCGCGAAGGATCAGCTCGTGCTTATGCTGCGCGAGTGGTACATGCATCCGAACGGGCAAATTCCCGCCTATGAATGGGCCTTGGGCGACGTCAATCCCCCCGTGCATGCCTGGGCAACTTGGCGTGTATACAAGATCGAGAAGAAGCGCCGGGGTGTGGGTGATCGTGTGTTCCTGGAACGAGTGTTCCACAAACTGCTGCTGAACTTCACCTGGTGGGTCAATCGCAAGGATGCCGAGGGGAAAAATATCTTCCAGGGAGGATTCCTCGGCCTCGACAACATCGGCGTGTTCGATCGGAGCAAACCGCTCCCGACCGGTGGCCATATCGAACAATCCGACGCCACCAGTTGGATGGGCATGTATTGCCTCAACATGCTCAGCATCGCGCTTGAACTGGCAAGGACTGATCGGGCATACGAGGATGTGGCAAGCAAATTCTTCGAACACTTCGTGTACATCTGCCGGGCGATCAATAATATCGGGAGCCAGAAACTCGAGTTGTGGAACAAGGAAGACGGCTTCTTCTACGACGTCCTGCATTTGCCCGACGGCCAAAACCGTCCGATGAAGGTGCGGTCGATGGTAGGATTGATCCCGCTCTTTGCCGTGGAAACGCTGGATTCCGAATTAATCGACACCCTTCCGCGCTTCAAGCATCGCATGCAGTGGTTTATCGAGAACCGTCCCGATTTTGGAATCCACGTTGAAACGCACTCAACGGATGGCGAGGTGCGACGGTTCCTCTCGTTGGTCGACCGCCGTCGGCTCGTGCGAGT
Organism: Nitrospiraceae bacterium; assembly: GCA_019637075.1. NCBI lineage: Bacteria > Pseudomonadati > Nitrospirota > Nitrospiria > Nitrospirales > Nitrospiraceae > Nitrospiraceae bacterium. Next base: position 128,818 of record JAHBWI010000007.1, read on the forward strand.
GCTTCGCTACATGCTGGACGAGGCCGAGTTTCTTTCCCCCTATGGGATTCGAGCGTTGTCCCGCTACCATGCGGCTCACCCCTACAGCTTGAACGCCATGGGGACGGACTATCGGGTCGACTATGAACCGGCTGAGTCCGCGACAGGCCTGTTCGGCGGCAATTCGAATTGGCGCGGACCCATTTGGTTCCCCGTCAATTATCTATTGATCGAGTCGCTCCAGAAGTTCCACTATTACTTGGGAGACGGGTTCCGCGTCGACTATCCAACCGGATCCGGCCGGAAGTTGTCGCTCAATGAGGTTGCGCGAGAACTGTCGCGACGCCTCATCCACATCTTTCTGCGGGGAGCGGACGGTCGGCGGCCGGTGTACGGGGGAACGAGAAAGTTTCAGGAGGACCCGCACTGGCGAGACCTGATCCTCTTTTACGAATACTTTCACGGCGATAACGGCGCCGGTATCGGAGCCGGCCACCAAACCGGTTGGACCGGTCTGATTGCGAAACTGATTCAGCAGAGCGGCGATTGAGCCATCAGACGGGTGATTCGTGAAGCGCAGCTCGCGAACCGGTAGCAGAGAGGCAGTGCCGACGAGGGAACGTTAGAGATGCTGATTGGCAAGGACGATTGCCGGAATTTGCGCCAAGCCTTGGAGTTGGAATGGCTGGAGACCAACGGCCGGGGAGGCTTTGCCTCCGGTACGGTCGCAGGAGCCAACACTCGCCGTTACCATGGATTGTTGCTGATCGCGAGGACTCCGCCCGTCGACCGCTACGTGCTGGTCAATCACGTGGACGAATGGCTGGATCTGGAAGGACGATCGTTGCCGCTCTCCACTAATCTGTACGAGGGAGCGGTCTATCCGGAAGGGTACCGTCAGTGCCTGGAGTTTGCATCCGAGCCCTGGCCGACCTGGCGCTATGATGTTGATGGACTGTGCCTGGAACGCGAAATCCTCTGTCTGCCGGGACGCGATGTGGTCATCGTACGGTGGCGGCTTTCAGGGGCCGCCGGTCGGCCGGCCGTCGTGTTGCGTGTCAGACCGATGTTGTCCGGACGCGCATTCCATTCGACGCACCGTGAAAACAAGGCCCTATCACCCTTGGCCGTGGTCGAGGGGGCGCATGTGAGCTGGGAGCCTTACCCTGGCGTGCCCCGTACTCACGCGTGGCACAACGGCCGCTATGACCATGCTCCCGACTGGTATCGTCGCGTCCAATTCCCCATAGAGCTGGAACGAGGGCTTGAGCATGAGGAAGATTGGTGGTCGCCGGGCGAATTGCGATACAGCTTGGCCGTGGGTGAGACGGCTGACCTGGTATTGTCGACGGAAGCGTGGTCCGACCCCGATCTCGATTCCCTAGTCGTGCAGGAGCGCCGGCGTCGGGAGGAGGCGAAACAGGCCACCTCGTCCGAGGATCGTTTGGTGGAACGCCTGTCGACAGCCGCGGATGCTTTTCTGGTGCGCAGAGGAACGGGCCGATCGGTAGTGGCAGGGTTTCCGTGGTTTGCCGATTGGGGACGCGACACGTTCCTGTCGTTGCCGGGTTTGTGTTTGGTGACCGGTCGGTACGAGGAGGCCTGGCAGGTCATCGAAGGCTTCGCCGCTCATGCTGCAGACGGCTTGATTCCCAACCGTTTTCCCGACGTGGGTGATACACCGGAGTACAACACCATCGATGCGTCACTTTGGTTTGCGCACGCGGTCGGGCGGTATCTCCACTACAGCAAGGATGATCAGCGAGTGAAGCAGGTGGCATGGCCGGCCATCAAGGTGATTATCGCAGGGTACCGACAGGGAACGAGGTTCGGCATTCGCGTGGATGAGGACGGACTTGTCACAGGTGGAACTGAAGGCTGCCAACTGACCTGGATGGATGTAAAAATCGACGACTGGGTGGTAACCCCGCGGCAGGGGAAGGCGGTCGAGATTCAAGCCCTTTGGGTGCGGGTCCTGGCCGTGGCAGCCGAATTGGCGGAGCGGTATGCCGAGCCCGACTATGCGACGCGCTGTCGCCATGATCGCGCGAGGGCTGTCGAATCGTTTCGCCGTCGGTTCTGGTACCCAACCGGAGGCTATTTGTTTGATGTGGTGGATGGACCGACCGGCGACGATGCTTCGCTGAGGCCGAACCAGATTTATGCACTGGCTTTAGCGGATGACCTGGTAACCGCCGAACAGGCTCAGCGGGTGTTGCACATCGTCGATGAACGTTTGCGGACGCCGGTAGGGCTTAGGACTTTGGCGCCGGAGGATATGCGATTTTGTGGCCAGTATGCCGGTGGCGTGCTGGAACGGGATCGTGCCTACCACCAGGGGACGGTGTGGCCCTTTCTCATCGGGCCGTTCATTACGGCCTGGATAAAGGTCCACGGCACCCAGGACTCGGTCCGGCAGCAGGCACGGTCATTCTTGCAAGGGTTGGAGGAGCACCTGGGGCACGCCTGCCTTGGACAGGTCTCGGAGATCTTCGATGGCCAAGCGCCGCATCGGCCCCGGGGCTGTATGGCGCAGGCCTGGTCGGTCGCGGAGCCGCTTCGCGCCTTGCTTGAGGACCTTCGCGCCTGATGCGCGGCCGCGGTGTCGACAGAGGTGCCGGAGCGTGAATGGTCGGCGGCTGCGGCGTTGCGCCTGGCCATCCGGCAACATCCCGACCATTGTTTCGGTTTCGTTGTCTTTTTGTCGATTGTACGGTACAAGACGACGTAAGCGATTCCAGACCGGTCACGACCGGGCTGGTTTTGCCGATGCAGCGATGTTATGCCAACGCCCACGGCATGGCACCGCGTACTTTGACGTGATCAAGCCCTTCACTCAGACTCAACGGAAGCGCCATGTACCAAGGCACTGAGCAAGAACTCCGCAGTGTGCTTGCCGAGCGAGTAGGGATTTCCCCGGAGTACCACGACATTACCGGCACCTTGCACGTTGCGACCGACGAGACCAAGCATGCCATCCTGGAAGCGATGGGCTTCCAGGTCGATTCCTCGGAACACATCATTCAGGAGTTGGTGGCCTGGGATGAAGCCCCCTGGCGGCAACCCTGCGAGGCTATGCTCATTTTGAAACAGGGGTACGAGCAGGCGCGGTGGTCGCTCCGGCTTCCGCTGGAGGGGGGAGAGGAACAGCGACTGGTTGTTTCCTGGCACCTCACCGACGAAAAGGGGGAGGTCATCCATGAAGAGGAGGCCGGCCCCGGGCTGGTGCCTCAGGAGGTTCGATATCTCGCCGGTGGTCGGTTCGTGCGGTTGGACCTGCCCGTGCTTCCGAACCTGGCTCTTGGCTATTACGAATTGAATGTAATCACGCGCGGCGCCAAAGTCGACGTCAAGGGGGGCTTGCGCGTAGTCGTGACGCCGCCGCATTGCTATGTTCCGGAAGCATTCGATCGCGGCGTGAAGATCTGGGGCCTTGCCCTGCAGCTGTACTCCTTGCGATCTCTCTCGAATTGGGGGGCCGGGGATTTCACTGACCTCGGCAAACTCGTCGAATGGGCCGGCCGGCGGCTGGGCGCGGGTATCGTCGGGTTGAACCCGCTCCATGCGCTGAAGAACTCTCGGCCGCACCACCTCAGCCCCTATGCCCCCAACAGCCGACTCTTTCTCAACGAACTCTATATCGATCTCGAGCGGTTGCCTGAGTTTCATGCCTCGCCGGATGCGCAACGCGAGCGACACCAGCCGGAGTTCCGGGACAGGCTCGAGGCGGCACGGAAAGCAGATCGTGTCGACTATGACGCCGTGGCCGCACTCAAGCGCGGCATGCTGGATCTGGCCTACCGGCAGTTTCTCAAAGACAATTACACGGGTACGGAACCGGCATTGCAGCCGACCAGCGCGAGGGGGTGGTTGCTGGAGCGATTCATTAAAGACGAAGGCGAGTTGCTCGAGCAGTTCGCCGTGTTTCAGGTGTTGGAGGAAGAGCGCCGGCTGGTCGAAGCAAAGCCGACGGTGTGGTCGGAGTGGCCCAAGCCATACGTGACCCCGCAGTCTCCGGCCGTTCGGGAGTTTGCGAAACGTCATCGGAAGCGTGTGCGGTTTTTCCAATACATCCAGTGGATCGCAGCCGAGCAACTAAAGGATGCCGGCGCGCGTGCGGACCAAGTATCCATGCCTGTTGGGTTGTATTGTGATCTGGCCCTGGGGAGTGACCGGTGCGGCGCTGAAGCCTGGATGTTGCAGGACGTGCTTGCGCTCAACGCCGATTGCGGTGCGCCGCCGGATGCGTTTGCGCCGCAGGGACAGAATTGGGGGTTCGCGCCGTTCCACCCGCATAAACTGAAGGCCGTCGGCTACCGTCCCTATATCGATCTGCTCCGAAAAAACCTCCGGCAAGGCGGTGCGATCCGGATCGATCACGTGATGGCACTGTTCCGCCTCTTTTGGGTGCCACGTGGGTTGACGGCGGCGGCAGGCGCCTACGTGAGGTTGCCCGCTGAAGATCTCTTGGCTCTGCTCGCCTTGGAAAGCGTGCGCGCGAAGACGCTCGTCATCGGCGAAGACCTGGGGACGGTTCCTGACTATGTTCGCGAGCAACTCTCGCACTACCGTGTGTTGTCCTACCGAGTGTTTTACTTTGAACGGAATTGGGACGGCGGCTGCAAGCCGCCCTCGGCCTATCCCCTACAGTCGCTGGCCGTCGTTACGACTCATGACCTTCCTACGCTGTCCGGCTACTGGCTCGGCGAGGACATTTACCTCCGCGCGGGGCTAGGGATGTATCCGGACGAGCAGGCCAAGCAACAGGCCCTTCAAGAACGGGGGCGGGATAAAGGACGAATCCTGTCGGCCTTGCGGGATGTTGGCTTATTGCCGCCGGGCCTCAGTGATGATCCGAATCAGGTGCCCGGCATGACCAAAGAATTGTGTGAGGCGATACATTCCTATCTGGGCCGGTCGGATGCTTGGGTCGTCATGGCGAACCTCGACGATGTCATCGGTGAAGTGACACAAATGAATCTCCCGGGCACCGTCGACGCGTATCCCAACTGGTCGCGCAAGTTGAGCCTGTCGTTGGAAGAACTGCAGCGGGACGGCCGTGCCCAGTCGCTGGCTGCAGGACTTCGTGCGCTTCGTCCACTTCCCCTTTCCTCCTAGCCGCATGCGACTCGGATCGCTTCTGCCGATAGCCCTCCCTTACGGTTGCGGGCCTCTGCACGAAGCTCCCCGGCCTCTGAATTATTGGGCGGCTTCAAAATACGGCCTGAACGATTCCGAATCCGCCTTTCCCCGGGATATGGCACAATGCATCTTCCCCCAAGGAAGTGGTCGGTACCTTGCTGTGACGTGAGACGATGACCTCTCGCAATCAAGCGATCTTGGCGGTGGCGGGGACGCTGTTCCTCATCGTGGCGGTGATGGAATGGCTGTTTCCGTTGAATGTCGTGAGTGCGTTCGGGTTCGTATTGCCGATCCTCCTGATCGCGACCCTGAGGAGCCGGCGGTTGATGCTCCTGACGCTGACGCTGTGCGTCGTCATGACGGTCATCGGCCTTGTCTTGCCGGGAAAAAAGAAAGAGCGATTCACGACCGTTGTCTTCAACCGGACGTTGGTGGTGTTTGTGCTCACGGGTGTTGCCTACCTCGGCATGATGTGGGAAGAACGGAAAGCTCGCGAAGAAGCCGCCCGAGCGGCCTTGGCCACCCAAACTGAGAATTTACTGCGGGCCAACACGCAGATGGTCGATCTCAAAGACAAGCTGGCCCGGTCCGAACGATTGGCGGCGGTGGGGCAACTGGTCGCATCAGTGGCGCATGAGGTCGGCACCCCGCTGCATTCGATTGCCTGGCATGTGGAAGCCCTGGCGGAGGAGCCGGCCATCACCGAGGCGATGAAAAAACGTATCGGGATCATCGATGAACAGTTGAATCGCGTGGTGCGAATCATTCAAGATCTGTTGTCGTCCACTCGGCAGCGCAAGCCTGACCCCACCTGGTACCCGACCGATCGCTTGATTGAGCCTGTTGTGGCGCTCATGGAAGCAGGATATGTAGGGAAGGGCGTGAAGCTTCGGGCCGAGGTGTTACGTCCCGCCCCATTGGCTTGGGCGGATCAGGAAAAAATTCACCAAGTCTTGGTGAATCTCTTGAGCAATGCGCTGGCGGCGACCGCGCCGGGGGGAGAGGTCCTAGTCTCGGTCGAGACGCAGCCTGCTTCACCGGAGGAAATCGAAGCGGCAAAGTCGGTGGGTCGAACTGACGTCGAAATCATGGTGAGGCTGGTAGTGCGGGACAATGGGTGCGGGATGCCGCCTGAAGATCTACAGCGGGCGTTTCAGCCGTTCTTTACGACCAAAGCCGCGGGCCGCGGCACCGGGCTCGGACTCTTTCTCAGCCGGGAGGCCGTATTGGCTCATGGCGGGAATTTGACCCTCGAGAGCGCGGTCGGTAAAGGAACGGCCGTCACCGTGGCCTTGCCGGGACTGCACGCGGATTCCAACGGGGCAGGGCAAGAGCAGGTATGAGCGGGGCAAGAATTTTTGTCATCGATGACGATCCTACGGCGCGGGAGCTGCTTGTGGAGGCGCTTCAGAAAGAAGGACATGCCGTCGAGTCGTTTTCGGATGGGTCCGGCGCCATCACGCGGGGAAAGGAAGTCCCGGTCGACCTCGTGCTGACGGATATCCGCATGGAAGGAACGGATGGGTTGACGGTCCTGAAGGAATTCAAACGGTTTAGCCCCGATACTTCTATTGTGCTGTTGACCGCGTTTGGGTCGTTGGAAGGTGCGATTGAGGCGATCAAGCAAGGGGCCTACGATTACCTTGCGAAGCCCTTCAAGCGGGAAGAAATCCGGCTCGTCGTCCAGCGGAGCCTCGAGCACTGTCGACTGGTTCGGGAGAACGCCAAGCTTCGCGAGGACCAGCGGAGCCGCGAGCCCTGGTCCCAACTTGTAGGAAGCAGCCCCGCAATGTTGGAAGTCTACAAGCTCGTGGCTCGAGTGTCGGAAGGCCGCAGCACCGTGCTGATCGAAGGGGAAAGTGGCACGGGAAAGGAACTGATTGCCAGGGCGATCCATTCCAACAGTCCCCGCCGGGATAAGCCCTTCATTCCCGTGAATTGCGGCGCCCTTCCGGACAACCTCCTCGAATCGGAAATGTTCGGTTATGAGAAAGGGGCCTTTACCGGGGCCACCGGGGCAAAGGCCGGACTGTTCGAGGCGGCCAACGGCGGCACACTGTTTCTCGATGAAATCGGTGATCTCGGGGCGGCGCTTCAGGTGAAGCTGTTGCGGGTCATGCAGGAGCAGGAGGTCCGCCGAGTCGGCTCGACGTCGTCGATCAAGGTCGATGTTCGAGTCATCGCCGCGACCAATCGCGATCTGGCTCAGTTGGTGAAAGACGGAAAATTCCGCGACGATCTCTATTACCGGCTGAACGTGGTCCGTATTGCCCTGCCGTCGCTTGCAGAGCGGCAGGAGGACATCACCATGTTGGCGTATCACTTTCTTCAGAAATACGCGGGGATATCACCGCGCGTGAAGGGGTTCAAGCCAGAGACGATTGCGCTCATCAAGCGTTATCACTGGCCGGGCAATGTGCGCGAATTGGAAAATGCCGTGGAGCGGGCGGTTTCGCTGAGCCATGGGCCGTTGCTTGTTCCAGATGATTTGCCCGAGTCCGTGCGGGCGGAGGCGGCGGTGACCGGATCGTCAAAGAGCGAGACTGGGGTAGCCGAGTCCGAGGTGCTTATCTCGCTCGATGAACTCGAGAAGCGGCACCTGACTCGTGTGCTCAAAGAAACGAAAGGCAATAAGGTCAAGGCAGCGAAGATTTTGGGGATCGACCGGCGAACGCTCTATCGCATGGCGGAGCGCTTCGGTATGGATTTGGGAGATGACGCGGAGGAGAAGGATCAGAAATGAGTTACAGCAGCCGGAGGGCGTTCTTGATCAATCGAATTTCGTTGGCGGCGCTCTGCGGTAACGGTGACTCGGCGTCTTCCCAGGAATCGAACAGGCCATCTTTCCCGCGGTGAAACACCTGCACCCGTAACCGAGTCGTTGTCTCGTCCTGAGGGATCACCCTCGTCTCAACGCGACTCTTTCCCGTTCCGAATCTCCACCGTAAGAGCCCGCTCCAGGGGCCGTGGATCTCTTTTCTCATACCCGTAGTGAGATTACCCGCGTCGTCCTGGTCGACTTCGTACCCACCCTTCGTCAGGACTTCCGTCACCGCCGATTTCACTTTCTCGGCCGGCGCTGCGAGGATGACTTCCACAATATCCGGTTCTGGGGCGGGCGGACCGCTCGCGCACCCAGGTGTCAGGACGAGCAACAGCAACCAGATTCGCCACAAGGGGAAGCGAGTCACTTCTTTTTCTCTTCCCGCAAGTTGTAGACGAGATGGGTATCGGTCTGCGCGACACCGGGGATCTCATGGATTCTCGCTAGCACGAGCTGCGTCAAGGCATCCTGGTGTGGAATCTCCACGATAGTGAAGATGTCCGGCTTGCCCCAGCAGGGATCGATTTGCTTGATCTCTTTGATATCTCCTAGTGCCTTGACGACTTTGGACGTCTGGCCTGGGTGGACACTGATCAATACGTAGGCTCGGTCCGACATGGAGCGGGTTCTCCTCGCTGAGGGCGTGAACGACCGGCGATTCGGCGATGGCGCCAAGAACCCTAGCGGATCACCTAGGGGAAGTCAACCGAACGGGCGACGGTTCGGGATCGAAGCGACGGCTCATTTTGGGGCAACGATGACTTCTATGTTCAGGCTATCGCTGACGCTCGTCAGGTCCGATTCGAGGCCGCGCGGGTTGCCGACTCGTCCCTCTGGATCGTAGATAAAGCAAAAGAGCGTGCGGCCATCACCGCGTCCCTCGAAGTGTATCTGGTCCGTCTTCAGCTGATCCGCCAGGTTGCGCGCATTGAGTCCAGAGCGCGTCTTCTTGACGACGATCATGGTGCGTTCGCGGTCGAGTAGGTAGCTGGCTCGGCGCTTTCCCTCGGCGTAGGGGGGCGTCCATTCCTCGACTCCCACCTCATCAAATTGAAGACGGAGGAGCGCGTAGAACAGATCCTGGAGGTCTTCCTCGTCCTCGATCTCTAAGGTCGGGCGGTACTCGTTTCGCAGCCGCAATTGTCGAGCCACCAAATGAAAACGTGTGCAGAGGCGTCGCAGCAACTGATGAGATTCGGACTCTTCGACCGGAGCGGCCGAAGTCGGCGTCGGAGGTGCTTCAATTTTGACTTGCTGTTCCGCGACAGGAGGGATCGTCGTCAGTCGCGGAGGAGCGGCGGGTGGTTCGATTTTGGCCGGAGGTATCGTGCTGTCCACGAGAGAGGTTGCGCCCGGCTGGGCGGGGACAGAGGAACTAGAGATGGAGCGCGGGATTCGTGCGGTGTCGACTTTGACTGTTCGAGACATGTCCGTCGAAGGTTGATCGGACATTGGGAGGATGTCCGGACGCGAGAGCGTTGGGGGCTTTACGCCTGCGGGAGCATCGAGCATCGAGGGGAGCGGGAGTACCTGGGGGCGGTCCAACTGCTCCGTGGATCCGGCAACCGGCGGGTTTAAGGGCATCGGTGCCGCGACTGGCTCTGGCGTCGCTTTTTCTGGCGAGAGTGATGCCCGGGGTGGCTGCGTTTCGACTGCAGGTGCTACTAGGGTCAGCGTAGAGGGCTTGATTGAAGACTCTGGCTCAGACGACTTGGCTGGCATGACCTCCACTGGTGGGGACGGTGGGGTCACCGGAGCCGTATCTGTCTTCGGAACGATCACTGCCGCCGGTGTAGACGCCGCCGGAGGGACAGCCGTTTGGAGAAGAGGGCTTGAGGGGGCCTGCTGGATTGGACGGCGCAATGAGGAGTCTTTTGCCGGGATTGGCTCAGCTTGCGGTGCTTGCACGGGAGGAGGAGCCGCCGGAGCAGGGGCCGCCATGGCCGTGTGTGATTCCACCGGAGTCGGGGCAGTCGCCACTGGGGGGATGGTCGCTGCCAAACTCGCCGCGACGGTGGAAACCGGTGCTGGCACGTGGGGGATTTCCACCGGTGCAGGACTTGGGGGGACCGGCGTAAGGGTGGGATGTTGGGCGATCGGCGACGCCTCGGCAGCAGAGGGCTTGAGGCCCAGGAGTTCGGCCTTTTGTGTTTCCAAGGTTGCGATGAGCTCCTTCAGCAGCCCAATACTCTGCGCGGCCTCAGCTTTGTTGCCGGTTCGCAGCTTGTGTGCCTTGTTGGCTTGGTATTCGGGAGATTTTTCGCCGAAGATGCGTCGAATGGTTTCGCGAAGGGACAGTTCGGTTCTGGCCAGAACGGCGTCACGATAGGGAAACCCCTCGCGGCTCAGATCGTCGATCTGAGCGCTGAGTTCCCGAAGTTTCTCGATGCCTCGAGATACTTCCTCGGCCGCTGCGGCCTTCGTGCGCGCTCGCGGCTGTTCGGAGGATTTTGCTCGTGCCATACGTGGTTCGATCGATCTCTGACAAGTCTAGCCGAGGGGGGGGAGGCTGGCAAGAAATGGACGTGTTTGTGCTCAGGGAGAGGCGATGTGTCTTTGGAGATGGTCAACCGAACCAGTCGATATCGCCTTCACCGGATTTCGCCTTCCGATTCGGATCGGCGACGGGCGGCGGCGCAGCCAGCAACTGCTGGACCAACTCAAGCAACCCGGGGGCTGAAAAAGGCTTGCGCAGGAAAGGCAGATTCGCTCGGATCATTCCCCTACTGCGCAGTTCGCCGGCGGACGTGCTCGACATGAGCAGGATCCTCACCGGTTTGTTCCCGCTCAACAGCCGGTCCACCATCTCACCCCCATTGACTCGGGGATAAGGATTATTTTCCACCGAGAGTTGGAACGCCGGCGGCGGAAGCAGGATGTCGGTGACAATAAGATCGATAGGATCACGGTGGGTGGCATGGATTTTAAGTGCCTCGGAACTTCCGGAGGCCTGGAGTACCCTATAGCCGGCTCCTTCCAACACTTTGGTGCACAGCAGCAAGATTCCCGGATCGTCATCGACGATCAGGATCGTGGGCGGGCCGGATGGTGCTGTCATGGCGAACTCCTCGGGCCGAATCCAGTAGGCTGGGCGTGATTCGGTCCTCTTTTGGGTAAGCCGTTCTCAAAACGGTGTGGGGTGGTGTTTCAACCGTTCGTACTCCCGTTGTTCACAAATCGATTGCTTGTTCTTGAATTCCTCCGGCATGGCGGCAAAGCGCAGGGAACAGTAACGTTGGGCTTCCCGTCGTCGATCGCCGTCCTGCTGTTCCTCGAGTTGTCGGAGGCGTTCCGTGAGGTCGACGGCGGGTAGTTCCGCCTCGGCCGACTGTGAAGCACGGGCCGGTTCCGCCACGGCTTCTTGACTCGAGCGTGGATTGGGGCCGTTGAGTTTCCATCGGGTGAGCATATCGTCGTGGTTAAACACCATCGTGAGGCCGAATTGTGAATAGTCCCAGATCAGTTCCCCCGTGTCGGGTTTGGCCCAGATTGAGCGGGGTAATCCATATCGAGTGAACACTTCGTCCCGCAGCATGCCGATGCGGGGAGTGAGGTTTCGGATGGCTTTAACCTGGGCGGCACTCGGGGAGATGTCACGCGGAGCGCTGCGGTTCGAGCGCCGCGTCAGCTGGTCGAGGGCCGTCCGCGGGGCCCGTAAAAGACGCCAAACAGTCACCAGCCCGTTCGCACAATCCGTCGGATGCATGTCCTCGAACACCATCTGCGTATCGATTTGAAATCCCTCTACTTCCGCTGCCCGCGTGAAATTCTTGATCTCCTGGACTGCGGTGAAGTAGGCACGCTGGCGACCTTCCTCGACGTTCGGTGCACAAGAGGCTCGTCCGGTGAAAAACACGTCATCGGCAAAGTGGAATACTGCTTGCTCAGTCCAAAAGGGGCGATTGTCGGTGGCCGCACTCGCGGAGGAATGGCCGGTGAGCACAATCAGGAGGCAGGTCGCGATAGACCACGTGCGGAGACGCATCAAAGCCTCGGGAGTTAGGAAGAGTCTGATCGCTGCAGTATAACGCGGAGGAACGAAAAATCGCAAAACTGCGATTTTTCGCAGGAACAGACCGGAGGACTGCCGGGCGGCAGAGCACCGCAATCAATACGTTGTCGGATTGCTCTGGGATTGTGAGGAGGAGGAACTGGTATTTGCCGGAGGGGTTGCCCGCGGCGCGGCGGCATCATGGCTCATGACGCCGGATCCGCTCACGCAGAGGTGTTCGGGGGCGTTGGATCCGGGATTGCGCAGCCCCCAGGCGGTCGCCAATGCATGGCAGGCGAGGACGCTGATTCCGTCTTCCAAATTGCCGAAGCGGTCGGTAGCCTGGGCTTTGCCGCTCCACTCGATTTCACCGGTGTTCACGTCCACGGCCCGGAGCGAGATTGAGGCGGCATAGACCCGTTGATTATGCGGGAGTCCCGAGTCCCAGCCCACCACTTCCCAGGACCCAACTTCGGCATTGGCAAAGACAACGAGCCTCGCTCCGACCAGCTTAGCCATACGTAGGACGTCGGTCTCGAGGTATTGATAGCCGCTCAGGCTGACCTTTTGGTCGGCAGCCGCCTGTAGGACCTTGGCTTGATCCACGACGAGGATGCCTTTTTTGAGCAGCCAGGTGCTGACGCTTTGTACCGTGTCAGGGCGTCCGCCCCATACAACGGCGCGCGTATAGGGGGCAGGAAGCTTGGCGTGGAATCCGTCGGTAGTCGGTGTTTCGATGGTGGAGTAACTTCGGCAGCCGCCAAAGTTGAAAAGTGCAATCGCTCCCAAGAGTATCGGGAAGCCTGTCCGGCTCAGTTGTCGGAGAAGCTCCAATATTGGCATGGGCGGCCGCACGTGTGAAGCAACGGGGAATGACTTGGACTCATTATACATGAATGAGCGGAGGTCGTCTGCGGAAAAGACAATTGCAAATCAAGGAGGCAAACAACCGTAGAGGAGCGCGTCCTAGGCAGTCGTGGAACGACTGCCGGCCTCCGTCAGCCGTTGCGCATCGGTACGAGGTGAGGCGTACCGTGCGACCTAGTTTAGATAATCTCCACCTGGGGGAACGAGGCCTGTTCCGGCGAAGTTCCCGGCCGCTCGGTACGAATCATCAGCTGAATTGCAATGAACGGCACGATGGCATAGCCCAGAAGGATCAGCGGAAAGTGCAACATGGCAAGTACTCCCTGTTTAATCGCTATCGAGAGGAAGTAGGTGCAAGGGTGGTACCTGCGTCTCGCTGGTTGTGACCGTTCCATAACTATTTGATTCCATTCGACCATGTGGAGGAGCGTGGTTATTCAAGACCGGCTGGCATGTGAAACGGTGGGAAAGAACTGTTCAGCCCCGACATTTTGCGCTGAGCCTAAGGACCTATGGATACGTGAGCCTTTGGCTGAAACCCCTATACAGAACACGCGGCCTGCGGGTTTCCCAATCATGGTATTACTACGTAGTTGAGGGGGCACGCAGGGCTGGCGAGAGGGCGAACCTTTGTACAAGCGGAATGTGACTATGACGGAATGAAATCGATACTTCCTAGCGGCAAGTCGAGCGGTGCGGGATCAACGGAGCTCCGTTGAAGGGCCGAAAGAAACGAGGCGGTGAATTGGTGCCCCCGACACGAATTGAACGTGCGACCCGCGGTTTAGGAAACCGCTGCTCTATCCAACTGAGCTACGGGGGCGTGGGATCTACGATACTCAAAACCCGGGGGTTTGTCTATGAACGAAAGCGGCAGCCGGAGGAGCCTGTGCCCGCTCCGGCCGAGCTTTGATAGGAATGGACGTGCCGATTAGCGCTGATTGGCCTGGTCGCGCTTGCAGCTTTCGATGGCCAACATGCGCTGTCCAGCCGAGGCATCCTTTGGGATGCGGGCGGTACAGGCTTCGAGGCTATCGCCCTGTGTGCCGGAGGCGGAACGGTCTCCGCTCTTGGCGCTGGCAGTGCCGACCACTGCCTGACGAAGGGCTTCGTCGCGCTTGCAGCTCTCTTCGGCCACCATCCGGGTGCCGGCTGAACTGCCGGACGGAATGCGGGACAAGCAGGCTTGAAGCGCATCCGGTGCCTGGGCGCTCTTGACGGCTGAGCCCGCTGCGGCTCCCGATGCACTGCTTCCACCGGTCATGGCCGCTTCTTCGGTCGCGCACGCACCGAGCATGAGGACGGATAAGGACAACAGGATCGCACTGGGTAATTGCAGATGCTTCATGGACCACTCCTCCTTCTGGATCACAGCAATGGCGGGCACAGTACCATAAACCCACCCTCACTGGAAACACCTTCCTCTACCGGGATGCGCGTTTTGTTGGGCTCGGTTCTTGACCAAGGAGGGCCAGGCGGGAGGGGATTTGGGTGAGGAGATCCGAACGAACCTGGAAGACCCCTTGAAAACGGTGACCCACCGCATAGAGCAGACTGCCGACTTGGTTGCCAAGGGCCAAGCGGCCGATGACTTGACCGTTTCGGCCGGTCGCGATGAATTCCGCCACCGGCGCCACGAGACCGTATGGAGCCAATGCTCCGGTCTGCTTGAGAATACGCTCTTCCGCAGGCAAATTGACGATGCGGCTTACAACTAGATCGGCAACGTCCTGTCGGAGTTTGTCGGTTGGTTGATCCTCGAGCACCCAATCGTTTTGGTCACGGACGAGAACGTATTGTTCTTCTCGCGTCTTGACCGACAACATGGCGATGTCCGCAATGTCGGCGCCCAGCAGCCGTTTGTCCTGCAGAGCGAAGAGCTCCTTGGTGAGGTCCTTGATCGCGGTCGGGCTGATCTTGTAGATGGGGCCGTCGGCTGTCGTTTGGGCATAGGCCTCCCCGCTGGTCGGGTCGGCTTGATAGAGGCGTACGGTCTGATCAATCCCGGCCGCGTGCAACAGGACCTTCACCCTTGGCTTGGTCAGGGTTTTCGCAAGCGTCTCCCGCTCGGGGCCGGCATCGACGACCGCTAACGCGCGAAGATCCTCGAGCCGGAACAGCAGAGCTTGAACTTCCGTACGGTCCGCCTCGGTTTCGATGGGATACCGGATCTTCCATTTCTTTTTCGGTTTCTCGTTGAGCGCATACAGCAGGATCTCGTTCGTCGGGTATGTCAGCCGAAGGCGTTCGATGTCCTGATGGGCGAATTGCAGCAGTTCTTTGCGACGGAAGGAGAGCAGCGTCAGGTTCAAAAAATCCTTGGGGGCTAGATCCGTCAAGAGGACGCTGTGATCAGACTCGCGCAGCACATAAAGAGTTGAAGACAGCGGCCCGGCGTCGCCGATAGTGATCGTGTCCTGCTGTGAGCCGGCCGTAATGGTGACGACGGTGCTGGGATGATCCAATCCGAAGGGAGCCAGCGAGGCCGGCTTGGCTTCCACCACGCGCGAGACTTTTCCAACGATCAGGGCGCGAAGTAACGCTTGAACCTGTCTCCGATCCGCATCGGTTTGAATCGGTGCGGTGACTTTCCAACTCGAGGCTGCTTCACGTCCGAGCGTAACTTCACCTGAGAGGGTACGCACCGTCAGACCGGTAATGTCCTGCTCCGCAAACGAGAGGAGTTGCTTCGCCTGTACCTCTGAACTTTCAGCACTCCGTTTCTCGGGAAGCTCGATCCAATAGAGGTAGCCCCCAAGGCCCGCAAGCACCCCTGCCATCACGAAGGTCGGCCAATAACGTTTCATGGAATTACAAGCGCCGCCGCTTCCGCCAGACCATGACGCCTGAAAGAATTGTAACGGCGGGGAGCAACAGCACCTGCACATAGAGGAGGATTCGCTCCTGTAGCGGACTTGGAACGAAGGGGTGGAGCGCGGGATCTTTGGGCGTCAGCGACACGAGCTCGCGTTCTTCGGCCAGCCAGCCGATGGAGCGCAAAAAGAAATCGCTGTTGCCCGGGAAGTTGATATAGCCATTGCTGGCAAACGCCGAGTTCCCAACCACGACAATCGCTGGGCGCGGCTTACCCTCCTGCGGTGGCATTTTGGGGCTGAGCGCTGCAGCCATGGCCAGAGGGCCCTGCACGTCTTCCTTTTCACTGTAGCCGACAACCCGGCCCTTCATATCGGTTTCGGCCCAACTGCGCGGCGACGTTCTGGCCAGGGGAACGTAATCCCAGTCCTTGCCGGTATCCTCATGAAAATTCACATGCTGCGCCAGCGGGAAGAGGACGGCTGCCGTCATCTCGTGCGTGATTTCATGCTCGGTGAAGGTGCGCACTAGAAGCGCGGTGAGGTCGCCCTGCGCCAGACGATCCTGAAGGTCCACGAGGACGCCGGGGCCCAAGTCCACACCCCACGCCTTCAAGAGATCGTCCAAGCCTGCCTGTGTATCCGGGTCGACGAGGGCCATGACGTGCCCGCCCTTCGCCACATAGGCCAGAATTCGGTCCTTCTCTTCCTTCGTAACGGGTCGGCGAGGGCCGGCTAAGACGAGCACGTCCGTATCGGCCGGTACCGCGATCTCTTGCAGCAGCGTGACCGTACCGACCTCATACCCCTGTTTTTGCAGCGCTTCCTTGGTCAGGGCTAAGCCGCCTCGGTCCTTATCCTCAAGGCTGCGCTCGCCGTGTCCTTCGAGAAACAGAATGCGCTTTTTGCTGTCTTTCGACACCCGGATGAGCGCGCCCGTAATTTCCACCTCGGATGGAGAGGTGATCCGAACCGATTGCGGGCCGCTTTCGAAGATCGCGGTATCGGTCCGGGTGATGCCGTAATTTTGGGCCACCTTCGGTTGCCGTTCCGGGTCGACGAACTGCACACTCAATTTATGGCTGGCTTGCCGATAACTGTCCAGCCGTTCCTTGTAGCTCTGGTAGCCCGGATCCTTTTCTCGAGTGAAGACCGTGATTGAAACCTCCCGGGGGAGTCCTCTAAGCACGCGGTGGGTTTCCGGCGCCAAGGTGTAATTCTGGTTTTCCGAGAGGTCCCAGCGAACGGAATGGCGAGCGGCCAGAAAATTTACGATGATCAAGATGCCCACAAAGAGCATGACGACCAGAGCACTGTGTGCTCCCGCCCTGGTGGAACGGCGCGTGGAGAAGGCCTTGAATTGCTCGAGGTGCGCAATAAAAAACCAGGTCAGGCAGAGAAGTGCCAGGGCCTCACAAAGTGTGACCAGCCACAGTTTGTCCGGCGCCAGGGTATATCCGATCATGCCGGCTAAGGCGAGCCCGGTACCGATCGCGCCTATGGGAAGGTTGTGCCGCGTCATTTCCACCGGGACGATTCAACAACGTGGTGTGCCAGGAACAGCATGAGTGCGGTGCCGCTGAGGTAATACGTGAGATCCTTGGTGTCGACGAGACCGCGGACCAGGTGGTCGAAGTGCTCCATGAACGAGAGATAGGACACGACGGCGCCCCCCGTGGTGTCACCCAGCAGCGAACCGAGTCCGGCCAGCAGCCAACACATGAGCAGGAGCCCGAAGCTCGTAAAGGCCGCTACAATCTGATTCTCAGTAATCGACGAAGCAAACACACCGACCGCGAGGAAGAAGCCGCCGAGTAAGGCGAGGCCTAGATAACCCGTCAGTACCGGATACCACTCGAAGTCGCTGAATAACGCCAGGGTGAAGGGGACGAGCCATGTCACTGCCAGCATTCCCAGGAAGACGAGATAGACGCTCAAGAATTTGCCCATGACGATCTCGACCGTGCGGATCGGGGCCGTCATGAGGAACTCGAAGGTGCGGAGCTTCCGTTCCTCGGCGAAGAGCCGCATCGTCAGGATTGGGAGAATGAGCAATAGGACGAACCGCATGCTGGCAAACAGATTCCTGAAAACCAAGTCATTCAGGTTGATCTGCGCGGTCCCTCCCTGCATCTGCGCCAATTGAATCGCTTGCGCACCCGTGAAGACAATATATAGATATGCAAGGAACCCGAAGGTGAGGAGGAACACGCCCCCAACGACATAGACGATGGGAGAGACGAAATAGGAACGGAGTTCTTTTCCAATGATTGCTTGGACTGGTGTCATCGGGGACTCATGCCTCAGTCGCCGTCGCAGGATCGGCTTTTGTCACGCCGTCCTCATGCTGAGTCAGGCGGAGGAAGACATCTTCCAGTGTCATCGAGACGGTTTTCAGTTCGAGCAGGCTCCAACCCTGTTGGATGGCATACCTTGCAACCTCCTCGCGGAGATCTCGCCCGAGCTCACATTCGATTAGGAAGGTGCCGGGCTCCGAGGCCGGGAGAATGTGTTGCACGCCCGGAACCGTCTGAAGGCGCTTCGCCGCGTCGGGCGGCGGGTTTCTGAGGGTGAGGCTGACTTTTTCAGAGCGACGCAGGCGCGCCGACAGTTGATCGGGTGTATCTTCGGCTACGATCCGCCCGCCGTTGATAATCACGACGCGCTGGCAGACTGCCGTTGCTTCCGGAAGGATGTGGGTACTCAAGATCACAGAATGGGATCCCGCCAGGCTCTTGATGAGTTCACGGATCTCGATGATCTGTTTCGGATCAAGCCCCACGGTTGGCTCGTCTAGGATTAGGACGGGGGGATCATGTAACAGAGCCTGCGCGAGCCCCACCCGCTGCCTATAACCTCGCGAGAGGTTTGCAATTAATCGATGACGTACGGAGCCGATGGACAGCCGCTCCAGCACCCGGTCCATGGCGGATGACAGGGCCTTGCCGGTCAGTCCACGAAGTTTACCGACGAAGGCAAGGTACTCGTGTACGGTGAGTTCCTGATAGACCGGTGGAGTTTCGGGCAAGTAGCCGATGTGTTTTTTGACCTCTTCTGTCTGATCAGCACAGTCAAAGCCTGCCACGCGTGCGGTGCCCTCAGTGGCCGGTATAAAGCAGGTCAGGATGCGCATCGTCGTGGTCTTCCCTGCCCCGTTCGGGCCGAGAAACGCCAGTACCTCTCCCTTGTCGACACGGAATGTCACACGGTCGATGGCAGTCAGGTTTCCGTACCGCTTGGTGATGTTCTGAACTTCAATCATGCGGTGGCGACGGCGACGGACAGGGGCTGGATATAATCGTAGCGCTGACCGATTCGGCGTTTGGTGTGGTGAACCGGGCTGATATTACCGAGCAGCCTGAAGTCAGTCAAGAGAGAGACCCTCCTCAGTGATCCGCGCAGCGTGCGAAAACTCCCGTCTCCGACTTTACACTGCAATCAGTAACTGCTAAAGTTCCGCCACTTTTGCGCTGGAATTTTCCCGATAACCCAGTATGCCGGATTCGCCGGAATCAGATGAGGGTGTGATGATGCAGTCCCGTTCGGCCTTGTTAGGACTACTGTTGGTTTCGGCGGTGTTGTGTGTGGGAGTTGCCGGCCTCGGTACGGTTTCCAACGCCGTCTATGCTGCGAATCCCAGCGCCCACGAAATCCGGGGAACGGTAGAGTCCGTTAGTGCAAACGACAGTCCTCCCGTGATCGTCGTGAAGGGCATGCGTGGTCCGAAGGAAGAGATCGTGGTCGGAGCCATTGTGAAACCCGGCACCCCTATTCTTCGGGGAAAAAAGAAAACCACTCTGGAGCAGATTCGCCCCGGTGATAAAGTTACGATGAAATACAGCAAAAATCGGGAGGGCCTCACCGTGCGGTCAATCGTCATTCAGACACGGTAGGATCTCTGGGAGAAGAAGCGTCCGGTATATCGAGAGGATACAGGGAGGTACGAGGAATCCTATGAGACGAGATCCTAATCGCATTGGAGCGGCGATGCCACTGGTGTTGGGTATTCTGCTCATGGTGGGCTGTTCTGGAAAGGGCGACATCATTCCGGTTAACTTGGCGGTCAAGCCGGCAAAGGACGGCGCCGGTGCAACGGCGGCCGTGAAGCCGATGGCAGCTCCACGGGTGACCGTGGTGGCATTCGACGATGGTCGCACGGATCGCACCAAGGTTGGCACCCGCAACTCGTTGTGGGGTGGGGAGAGCTACTTCAATGTGCCGAGTGGAAGTGCGGGAGAAGAGACGGCGCAGGCGTTGGCCGATTACCTCAAGCGCAAGGGGTGGCAGGTGCAATACGCCAAGGTCGCTCCGCCGGTTTCCGACAACGGACCTGATATCGTATTGTCCGGCAAGATATTGGACATGGCCGTAGAGGCCAAGGGCGGGTTCATGTTTACGGATATCAGCGCTCGCAACAAGCTGACGATCCAGGGAAAGAATCGGAGCGACGACAGCTCGATCTCGGATACAGTCGCGCACTCCGGCACCTACAATGTATTTTGGTTCGAACCGCAGGACGGGGAGGATATACTTTCCGAGGTGTTGGAAAAGAACTTCGAACGGTTTGTCCTCAATACCAAGTTTGATGATAGAGCCATCCGTTTTCGTTGATTCGACTCGACCGGATTGACTGGGAGAGAGTCGGGGCCGGTTTTGTACAGCCGGGAGAGCCAAGAGGCTTTCCCGGCTGTCTTGTTTTGGAACAGCCTTGGCCGGGGTAGCTGTTCCACTCAATTCTTCGGTTGACGCAGCCACGCTCCTCCTTTATATAGGCGCGGTCAGCATGTAACGGAGCGCCAGACTCTCGGTTCCAAGCCCGCCCTTCATCATCTTCATGCTTTGGTAGGGCGTCTGCCTACTCGGACGGTATTGTTGGCGACCGGATTACTTCGTAGCCTGACGGAACGCGTTGACGGTTAGAGCCACAGTGACGTTCAACCTCAGGCTGATCGATGAGGTGCTTTCATGGTGACGATACTTCACACGCGTTCTTTCCGGAAGTCGGCTATTGCAGCACTCCCCCTTGCTGGCTGTCTCTTGCTCGGTGCCTGCTCTTCGATTCAGAAGGGCGAAATTCCGCTGGATATGGGGATTAGGGATCGCGGAGTCGCCTCCTGGTACGGCAAGGAATTTCACGGCAAGCAGGCGGCGAATGGTGAGATTTTTAACATGATGACGTTCACCGCCGCCCATCGCAAGTTGCCGCTGGGTACGGTGGTGCGCGTTCTTAATTTGTCGAATGGTAAGACGGTGAAAGTGCGGATCAATGACCGGGGGCCCTACATCGAAGGTCGAATGCTGGACTTGTCGTATGCCGCGGCCCGCGAGTTGGGGATGGTGG
The DNA here is from genome assembly GCA_019637075.1 of Nitrospiraceae bacterium. Lineage (NCBI taxonomy): Bacteria > Pseudomonadati > Nitrospirota > Nitrospiria > Nitrospirales > Nitrospiraceae > Nitrospiraceae bacterium. Next base: position 149,775 of record JAHBWI010000007.1, read on the forward strand.
AAGTTGGAATCGCTCCGGTGCAGATTGAGGTGGTCGGCGATCATGGGCCGGTTATGCCGATTCCGGCGTCGATGATTCCCAGCGTGGCAGGGACTATCCTTAGAACGGACAGTGCCTCACCAGGTTCCTATTCGCGTCGGTCCTCGGGCTACCACTCACCGGTGGTTCAGATTCGGGAAATGCCCAAAGAGGCCTTGTATGTCAGGCGCGAGCGCCGCATCGGCTCGATGCTGGCGGCGGATCACACCGCGCATAACACGGTTCCAGTCCTCGTCCTCTCGTAACCTGCATTTCGATTCTGCAGCTCAGTTGACAGTTCTCGACTCAGTTGTCTAGACTGCACAGTCCCGCAGCGGTGTGCTGCGCCGCTGCCTCTCTTTTGCTACGTGCCCAAAGCTGGAGGCTGAAACCGGAATGGCGAAAAAAGCTGTGCGTGAATCGGACGAAACCAGGCTCAAGAAGAAACTGTCGGGGAAAAAGAAGGACGATGGCAACGGCAACGCGGTCCTTCGTCGTCTCCGCAAGCGCTTGAAGCGCACACAGCGAAAGCGTCGGGCGTTGGCGCTGAGGAAGAAGCATGCAGGGGGCAGTCAGAGTGACGGAAAGGCTGAGGGCGTTGCCAGCTAACACATTGCAGACCGTCCAATTTTTCTCGTGGACAAGGGGAAGAGCGTTATGAAAGACGAGCGTGAGATGGATCAGCCGCAAGAGACTGTGTCAGGCGTGCCTGCTGTCGATGAGGCCTTGACCGATCAGGTGTCTGATCAACTCTCTGCTTCGGCGGACGCGGGCATGTTGGAACCTGTTGATCCCGCTCAGGAGGTTGTCCTCGAAGAAGAGCAGGTCAAGGATGAAATCGATATCCAAATCGATCTCCTGAAAGATCCGGACTGGGTCGTTCGCCGTGAGGCCGCCATCACTTTGGGTGAGATGGGTGATGAGCGGTGCGTCGACCCGCTGGCGCAGGCTCTCCGTGACGGCGACTGGCAGGTTCGTGAGGTTGCGATTGAAGGTTTGGGCCAGATTGGATCGCCGGCCGTTGAGATTTTGCTCAAGTTACTTCGTGATTGGGACGTTAGGAAGTATGCGATTACGGCTCTCGGAAAGATCCGTGACGAACGTGTTCTTGAGCCGCTGATGCGGCAGCTCCATAACGACGAATTCAAAGACGACGCGACGGACGCGCTGGTCAATTTGGGTGAGCCGGCCGTGCCGGGCTTGATCAAGGCATTGAAGGACAAGGATGAGCTGGTCCGTAAACAGGCTGTCATTGCGTTGGGTCGGATCAAGGCCGTTGAGGCGATCGATGCGTTGATCGAGATGCTCCAGGACAAAGATTGGTTCACCAGGCTCACGGCCGCCGCGGCCCTCGAAGCGATCGGAGACGAGCGGGGACGCGATGCCATCAAGCCGCTGCTCAAGGATCCCGATATGGTGGTCAAGATGCGGGTTGAGCGCATCTTGGCGAAGTGGAAGAAGCAAACAGCAAATGCCTGACCGCTTGCCGGCTACTTGTTCAGCAGTACGTCCAATTCTTTTTGGACTTCGTCGAGTTTCCCGTTCGGCACCTTCCTACCCAGGGAAAGTTCAAGTCTGATCTCGCGCACCTTACCCGTCAGCTCCTTGATCTGAACATTTGGGTCGACCTGTTTTCCGCCGCGGGATGCGGCCTCAAGCGAGTCAACCGCCTCCGCCAGCTGTTTCACCGCGTCTCCCGAATTCTTGTTGAGCAGTTCTGCTTTGGCTTGCACTACCCTGGCTTTGGCATCAACGAGGCCCTGCCGTCGTCGAAGGTCCCGTTCGATGCCGAGTGTGGTATCCATGACGTTTCGAGACAGATCCTTTACGGTCTGTTCCAGATCAGTGGTAGGACGCTTACCCCAGCTATACCCGAGTACAAAAGAAACCGTGAGCAGCACCAGCAGGCCTAAAAACCTAAGCATGCGGTTGTCAGCCCTTTCGGGCGCTCCCTGGTTTGTCGGGTTTTGAGAGGGATTGATACATACTGGCCGCTGCTGCAATCCGTACCGCGGGATCGGTGTCCTGAAGCCCCTTTTTCAGGGTCGGGACCAGAGTGGCCGATCGGGCTTTGCCTAAGGCGCGTGCCGACAGGAGTCTCGGGAGAGGCTGTTGATCACGGAGGAGGGCCTCCAAGATCGGCAGCGATTTTGCCGTGGGGGCTGCGCCGAGGGCCTGAGCTGTGGCCCCACGAACCGATGGGTCGGGATGGCGGGCCAGGTCGGCCGCGGTAAGTACCACCGTAAGGTCGCCGAGGCGGAGCAGAGCTTCGATCGCACTGGCGCGAACGTGCAGATCGGGATCACGCAGCAACGGCTGCACGACCGTCTTTCCCTCAGCCAGCCCAAGTCGTCCGATGCTGCTTGCGGCGACGCTTCGGACGCGGGCACTCTCATCGCCGAGCGCATGAGTCAGCGGGGCTAATCCCTGCGCGCTGCCGAATTCACCAAGTGCACCAGCGGCAAATGCGCGCACGGCTGGATGTGGGTCATAGACAGCCTGACTCAGTGTGGCCAAGCTCGTGGGCTGGCGCAATTTCCCAAGTGTCCCTAGGGCTGCCATGCGTACTTCCGGATCGGGGAGCGTCACCGCATTGGTGAGATCTGTCAGGACGTCGGCCCTTCCGAGTTTGTAGAGGCCGGCTAGGGCAAAAATTGATTCAGGACCTTCGTCGACTCGCGCAATCGTCGTCAGTTGCTCCTTGATGTCGATGACTTGGGCTTCGCTCAGGGCGTTCATCGCCGCGATGCGGACTCCTGGGGCTTCGTCCCGCATGGCACGTTTCAGCGCCGACGAGCGACCTGCTTGGCCGCTCCGCCCTATCGCTTCTGCCGCGCGAGCACGGACGAGCGCTGAAGAATCCAACAGGCCATCCTCCAGAAGAGGCAACACGTCCTGCAGCTTCAATTCGGCCAGAGCCGTGAAGGCTTCAATGCGGATGTGCTCTTGGCTGTCCCGTACTCGGCTGGTAATGAAGGCTTGGCTCAGTTCTCGCAGCAATTCGAAGTCATCGGATTTGTCCGTCTGAAGAAGCTGTGGGTAGAGTTTCCAGCCCTCTTCCGGCTTGCCAAGCTTGATCTGGCTCAGAATGGCGTATCGAATCAGTTCTCGGGGCGCTTGCTGATCCGACGGGACGGTACGGAGGATGTCCAGCACGCCATCGTAGCGGGCGGACTTGTAGAGCGCGGCTGCCTGTTGTTCTGCTGATGGGGAGGGAGCGGCCGAAATGACGGAGGCCGGGTGTCCCGTCAGCAGGCAAGTCACCAGGATGGCTCCCAGAGGCCCAAGCAAGTGTCGGCTCACCGGTTGAGTGACTGCCCGGCGGGTCACCTCACCACTTCTTGGGTGTTCGTGCGGTGGCCGGTGCATACATCTGTCCCATATACTCCTTGACCATCCGTTTGGTGCAGAAGCGTGGGGCAATAGTTTTAATACTCTCCTTCACGATCTGGAGCCAGCCACGAGGCACTCCATCGAGATCGCGTTGGTAGAACAGAGGAACGACTTCCTCTTCCAGCAGCTGGAAGATCTGTTCGGCATCATGCGCATCCTGGGCCTGCAGATCCGTGCCTTCCGGCAGCGGCTGAATCCCCCAGCCATTGGCGCCGTTATAGCCTTCCTGCCACCATCCGTCCAGCACGCTGAGATTCAAAACGCCGTTGAGTGCTGCTTTCTGGCCGCTCGTGCCGCTTGCTTCGAGCGGCGCTCGAGGCGTGTTCAGCCAGATGTCGACGCCTTGGACGAGGTATTTAGCCATATGCATGTCATAGTCTTCGAGGAAGGCGATGTGGCCGCCGATCTTGTGATCGTTGCAGATGCTCATGACTTCGTGGATGAAGTACCGTCCGGGCTCGTCCGCCGGGTGGGCCTTGCCGGCAAAGACGATCTGAACCGGCCGCCACCTATTGTGAAGGAGTCGCTTGAGGCGTTCGAGATCTCGAAATAGCAGTGTCGCTCGTTTGTAGGTGGCAAACCGTCTAGCAAATCCGATAGTCAGGGCTTCAGGGTCGAGCAGCGTGCCTCGCGCAATTGCCTGCGTCGGCTGCAGGTGACCGCGGATCCAGCCGTCACGGGCGCGCTCCCGAATGAAACTCATCAGTTTCCGTCTGGTCGTCTGGCGGACGGTCCAGAGCTCGTCGTCAGGGAGGTCGGTGACACGTTGCCACAGCGCCGGGTCATCAATACGCTCCGCCCAATCCGGGCTCAGACATTTTGTGTACAACGAATTCAGTTCCGGCGAAATCCAGGTTGGGGCATGGATGCCGTTGGTCAAACTGCGGATCGGAACCAGATCCTCTGCCAGGCCAGGCCAGAGATGTTGCCACATCCGGCGAGACACCCGTCCGTGCTCTCGGCTGACGCCGTTGACGTGAGCGGACAGTCGCATGGCCAGCGCCGTCATGTTGAAACCGTGTCCACGCGATTCCGGAGTTTCTCCGAGTCGAAGAAATTCGTCGCGGGATAGGCCGAGTTGTCCCCAATAGTTGGAGAAGTACCGATCCATGAGGTGAAACGGGAAGACGTCATGACCGGCCGGAACCGGCGTATGGGTGGTGAACACCGTGCTTTGCCGGATCTGTTCGCAGGCTTCCGCGTGACTGAGTCCCTGTTGGACGAGTTCACGCACCCGTTCGACAGTCAAGAACGCGGAGTGGCCCTCGTTAGAATGCCACACCATGGGGGTCAATCCGAGTGCGCGCAGCACGCGCACACCACCGATGCCCAAGAGAAACTCCTGGCAAAGTCGGATTTCCTGATCTCCACCATACAGGCGGGCCGAGAGCGCACGATCTTCCGGGGTATTTTGTGGAACGTCCGTGTCCATGAGATAGAGGGACATGCGCCCGGCTCGCACCTGCCAAACCACCACGCTCACACGGCGGTGCCCGATATCGACGGTGATGGTGCAGGGTGTGCCGGCAGGGGTCATGGCCGGGTGGATCGGTGAGTCGTTCCGATTGAATGGCGCATAGGCGGCTTCCTGCCATCCCTCCGGATTGATCCGCTGCATGAAGTACCCTTGCGGGTACATGAACCCCAATCCCACCAGCGGAATACCGAGGTCGCTGGCTTCCTTGCAATGGTCGCCGGCAAGGATGCCCAATCCGCCGCTGTAAATGGGGATCGAAATGTGAAGGCCGAACTCGGCTGAGAAGTAGGCGATATGGCCGTCCTTCAGCGAGGGAAATTGGGTGGCCATCCATGTATTGCTGCTGCTGAGATACTCATCGAAGGTCCGCAGGACAGCGGAGTATTGCCGGACGAAGTTGGGGTCTGCCGCAAGCGCCGCGAGCCGCTCCGGCTGGACGTGCGAGAGCAGTTGGACCGGGTTGTGGTGGGTCAGGAACCAGAGTGTCGGGTCGATGGACTCGAACAACCGGCGCGAGGCTGGGTTCCAACTCCACCAAAGATTATGGGCCAATTCGCGCAGGCGATGCAGATTCGGGGGAATCACGGCGTCAGGTGGATGTGTCTGATCTCGTCCTTGCACTGCACCTCCATGGGATCGGGGAAAAGTTTGGGCCGTCGACCGACAGCGTGGAGCGGGTTCGCCTCTCGCTCAGGCGTGCCCGGCTTTATGCCAGGAGGCCCACTGGTCCGAAAATGCTACGCGGGCGTACCGTTCGCCAAGGATCTTGGCGACCCGGTTCATGAGCGTCGTGAGCTGCCGCACTTCATCCTGCTTCAAGTCCTGCCGGAACCGCGGGTGCAGGCCCCAGCGCGTTTCCACTTCCTCTCCGTTGACAGAGGACATTACACTGACGAGCTTAATGTCGTTGCCGGTGGCCCCGCGCGAAGTGGCCCCGCTACTTGCGGAAGCCGATCCGGATGAGGCCACGGCCGGCGCCGCCGGCTTTTGGCCCTCAAAAATCCCAACGAGGGCCGGAATGACCGCGCTGATGCAGAGAGTCGCGGCACCGCTCACCTGTCCATTGCCGGGTGCGCCGATCAATTCCGCCACGCGCTCGCTGACATCGCGGTACATCTCGTTGCGTGCACGACTGTCCTCGGTGACCAGGAACCGATGCTTCTCGTAGGTCTTTCGGCTTTCCGCGACGGCAGCGCCGATGGTCAAGACAATCTCCATCTGGTCGCTGCCCGAGCCGAACGCTGGCTCCAGTACCTTTTTCATCTGAGTCGTCACTTCATCTTCCAAACTGTCCATGAAGAGTGGTTGCTCTTTCAGCGGAATATGCAGCGCGGACACCCGATCGGCCAGGTTGAACATGGCCTTGAGAAATTCCAGGTAGATGCCCCATTCGTCCTGGCGTTTGAGTTTCAGCGCCTGCTCGGGGACCGCCCGTTTCACCATAGCGACCGATTCGCCAGCCACAGCCAGCATCAATTCGGCAACCGTCTTCAAGTATTCAGTATGCGGAGTTTGCGGAGTCGTCACCATAAGCCTCGCTGCGTTTCGTGCCTGTAATGTGCCGGCATTATATACAAGTCGTTTTGCCGGTCCAAGTGTTGATGTGCCGGGGAAGGGCCTCCGGCGAGCCGGCACACCACGTTTCGTTGAAAGGCGGCTGATGGTATGTTATACAGCGCGTCCGTTTTTCAGCATCACCTTCCGAACCCGGACTCGTTAGACTCCCGTATGGATCGCGACGTCAAACCCTACATTCTCAAGCGAGCGGCTGACGCTGTTTCTCCCGGGAAGCTGTCGCTTGACTATGCTGGGACGTTAAATGCGCAGCAGTATGCCGCAGTGACGGCTGGTGACGGTCCTGCCCTTGTCATTGCCGGTGCCGGCAGCGGCAAAACGCGAACTCTGGTGCATCGAGTCGCGTATTTGATCGATATCGGCGTCGATCCATCGCAGATTTTGCTGCTCACGTTCACCCGAAAGGCCTCCGAGGAAATGGTCGACAGGGCCGGGGGCCTGATCGGGACCCGCAGTCAGCGCGTGTGCGGCGGGACATTTCACTCAGTGGCCAATTTGTTGCTCCGGCGCCACGGCCGGGTGATCGGACTCGAGGCTGGGTTCACGATCATGGACCGCGGGGATGCAGAAGACCTGCTTGCTCTATTGCGGAGTCAGCTGGGGCTCAACGAAAAGGATAAGCGGTTCCCCCGGAAGGGCACAATTGCCGAGATATTCAGCAAATGCGAGAACACCTTGCGTGAGCTCGATGACATCGTGCTGGAAGAGTTTCCGCACTTCTCCGACCATCTGGAGGCCCTCGGAACGTTGCGGGCGGCGTATCTGAAAGCCAAACGTCAGCGGCAGCTTGTCGACTATGACGACCTGCTTGTGTTGCTGAAAGAGGTGCTGACGAAGGATGAACCGACGCAACGGGCGATTTCCCAGCAGTTTCGCTACATCCTTGTCGACGAGTATCAAGATACGAATCGCCTTCAGGCGGAGTTGATCCGGAAGCTGGCCGCAACGCACGACAACGTGATGGTCGTAGGTGACGATTCCCAGTCCATTTATGGGTTTCGGGGCGCGACCTTCCGTAATATCATGGAGTTCCCCACCTGGTTCCCGGGCGCGAAAATTTTCAAGCTCGAGGAAAATTATCGGAGCACCCAGCCGATTCTGAACCTGGCCAACGAAATTATCAGCGAGGCGCCGGAGAAATACTCGAAACGCCTGTTCACGCGGAAGCTTGACGGTCCCCTGCCGGCGCTGGTCGAGGCGGCCGGCGAAAATGCCCAGTCGCGGTTTGTGGCGCAGAAAATATTGGAACTGCGGGAAGAGGGCGTCCCGCTGAGCGAAATCGCGATTCTGGTGCGATCGAGCTTTCATTCGTTCGACCTGGAAATTGAGTTGTCGCGACACGGCTTGCCGTTCGTGAAACGCGGCGGCATCAAGTTCATCGAGGCGGCGCATGTCAAGGATTTGCTCGCCCATCTTCGGGTGGTCACGAACCCGCAGGATGCGGTCAGTTGGCACCGCATTCTCATGCTCGTCGAAGGCGTGGGGCCCAAGAAAGCGCAGGACTTGGTGGCGGCCATGGTGCGGACTGCCGATCCCTATCGGGTGCTGGCCGAAAGCACCGGACGGTCAGGGAAGGGGCTCAAGGAGTTGGCGGCCGTGCTCCAGAGCGTCTCGGGCGCCGATGATCTGAATCCCTCGGAGCAGGTCAACCAGATCTATGAGTATTACCTGCCGATTTTGAAAGATCATCACGACGACTATCCCAAGCGCATTCGCGATCTGGAGCATCTTCACACGATTGCGGAAAGTTACCCCGGCATGACGGAATTTCTGGCTGATCTCGCGCTGGAACCGCCGGATGGTAGTGCGGTCGGCGTGGAAGCCGCCGATCGTGACGACGAGCAACTCGTGCTGTCGACGATCCATTCCGCCAAGGGGTTGGAATGGCAATGTGTCTTTGTCTTGTGGGTGTTGGACGGCAAGTTCCCATCGGTCTTTGCCTTTGGGGCCGACGAAGATCTGGAGGAAGAGCGGCGGTTGATGTACGTGGCGGTCACGCGTGCCAAACGGCATCTGTTCCTGACCTACCCCATCAATATCTACGACAAGAGTTCAGGGATGTTACTGTCCAAGCCGTCGCGGTTTTTAGACCACGTGTCTTCGCACATGGTCGAAACTCTGGCCTTGGTGGAAGAGGGCGGTTCCTACGGATGGGGCGGCGATCCTGACCGCTACACCTAAGACGGCCCGGCGGCGAAGTCCGGCTGTATTATCAGGCCTGCACGCTCACCGTTCATCGATTATCGGCGCGACCATGTCCTCCAGTACGAAATATCGCTTGTGGGCACGAACTTGGTTCGTGCTCCTCTTGCTCGCGGCGATAGCCCCGATAGGACAGGGGACCGCGGCCGAATCCAGCCATAGTGCGGGGCGACGAGGCACGGTTTCTCTCTGGAAGGGATTGGTCGTCGAAGCCAATGTTCTAGGATTGCCTACGCGGTTTCTTTCGCAGATTCCTCCTTCCTTCGTCACCATTGAGTTTGAAGACCTGCGGACTTTTGCCGCCGAATACCATCCGAGCGACCATCGCATGGTACTGAATCGAGCCTTGTCGTTGAATGCCGCCGGCCGGGCTTTGCGCCCCCTTGACCGATTGCCACACAAGGATCTTGAAACCCTGTTTCACGAGCTCTTCCATGCCTATATGGATTTTCTTGAGCATCGCGCATCGGTCGAAGGGGCGGAGAGCTTCGACCTGATTCGATTCGCGCGCGAGCAACAACAATGTCGCTATCAGCGCGTCTTGATCACGCCGGTGGTGCAAAAGAAATCGTCTACGGAGGAGCGGTTCTTGAGTGAGAACGAATCGTGGGAGGCCCTGAATGAAACGTGGGCGCTGTTCGTCGGATGGGCTGTGTGGTCGCAGGTAGAGCAACAGCCTAGTCGTTCCGGGGCCGCACGAGGCCGAATGTCAAAAAAAAATCTTGAATCTTGGGTGGCACGGCTGAAGAAAGCAGAGGATGCGGCGGACCTAACCGGGTACTACGAGCCGGAATCACTCGAAGAGAGGACGGTTGCGCACAAGCGGTTTCTAGCCCCTCCTTTTCGCATTTCATCTCCGGAAGTGATTGTTTTGTTGCGGGAAGTGCTTGGTGCATCAGCTGATCACATCAGTGGGGCCGAGGGGCTACTTAGGAACAGCAGTGCCATTTCGAGCTCCAAAGGCACCTGCAGCGTCTCACCATGAGGACGAAAGACCTTGCATAGAGCATACCCCTTGACAGGGAAATATTTCGCTAATAGAATCGGACGCTTTCGGATCTAGGCCAATCCTCATTTTCTTCAGCATTCCAGCCATGTTTTTCCGCTGGGGAGCTGTGTGTGGTGGGGCTTACTTTCATTCTCTATTGGGGGGTGAAAGGCGCTCTTGCATTGGATTTGTCCTGAACGAAAACGAATGTTGTGTGGTTGTTCCGGCTCGGCCGGGCAGGTACCCAAGTGGCCAAAGGGGGCAGACTGTAAATCTGCTGGCTTATGTCTTCCAAGGTTCGAATCCTTGCCTGCCCACCACACGAAGCCTGTTCGTACCGCCGCTGGTTGCGGAGGCGGTAGGCAATCGGGTGGCGGCGCTGGAGGCCGTACCTGAAAGATAGAAACGTACTTGTTCGGTGGAAGGGAAATCTGGGCGGGCGTAGCTCAGTGGTAGAGTTCCAGCCTTCCAAGCTGGCTGTCGTGGGTTCAAATCCCATCGCCCGCTCCAAACTGAAGACGTGATGTGCTGGATGTGAGGCCGAGATCTGGCTCGGAATGGGAGTGCAGGCAGGGGCTTCACGGGAAATGTACGGCGCGAAGATGAAGTCTGGGTGCCCACGTAGCTCAGTTGGTAGAGCACGTCCTTGGTAAGGACGAGGTCACGCGTTCGATCCGCGTCGTGGGCTCCATCCCGAGCTTGATCTGAACGGGCGCCAGGGCGGGGCCCTGACGATTGGGTCGTATCTTGAGTGATTTCTGAGAAAAGGAGTGATGT
>JAHBWI010000008.1 GCA_019637075.1 Nitrospiraceae bacterium
GTATTAGGCGCGCCGCCAGCGTTCGTTCTGAGCCAGGATCAAACTCTCATAAAGGTTCTACTTACATTGGACCCGAGGGCCACCTCTTCAATACACCTTACCTTGCTCATTTCTCGCTCTATTCAGTTGTCAAAGAACCGTTCGCGTTCGTCACGCGAGCCGCGCAATTTACTATGCTCGGCTTGACCCTGTCAAGTGGGTCGGTAACTTTTTTTGATCTGGGTTCCTGAGAATCCGTCGCGGGGATAACAACCGCATCGGCCACTAGGCTGGATCAAACGTGCATCTTTATACCAATCTGGTTTTCTGGAGTCAAGCCTTGCTTTCAATTTTTTATTATCGCAGAGTAATCGCATGAATTCGTGGCTCTCATTGAAGCGGCGCACCCTCTTGAAGCTCACTGGAATTGCGGCTTCCGCGGGCCTCACCGGTGGTTGCGACGCAGTAGGGTCGGTGTTCGGTCGCATGTTTGCCATGCCGCCTCGCGATACAAATTATTTCACACCGAGCAATAAATTTTACGTCGTCAACTACTCCGATTCACCATTCAGCGTCTCACGAGACCTGCGCCAAGACGAATGGAAATGCAGCGTCAAAGGTGAAGTGAAGAAGCCGCTGACGCTCGGTTGGCGCGATGTCCTTAATCGAGACACCTTCGAGCAAGTCTCGACCCTCATGTGCATCGACACACTGCCGGGCGGCGACAGTCTCGGCAACGCGCGCTGGCGCGGCATTTCACTCAAAAAGCTGCTTCTTGAGGCCGGGGTGGACGAAGAAACGACGCGGGACATCGTCTTTCGTGGGGCCGACGGCTACGATGACAGCATCCCGCTTGCGCGGGCGATGCAGGATAACGTCATGCTCGCGTTCCTGATGAACGGAGAAAAGCTCCCGAAGGAGCATGGCTTTCCCCTGCGGCTCATCGTGCCCGGCCTCTACGGCATCAAGAACGTAAAGTGGATCATCGAAATCGAAGCCTACGCCGGAGATTACAAGGGCTATTGGCAACGCAAAGGCTGGACGGACGACGGCACGATCAAGATTTTTTCACGCATCGATTCGCCAGGCCACTATCAAACCCTGCGTGGACCGGAGCAAACCTTCCGAGGCATCGCATTCGGCGGCCCCAACTCCATCAGCAAAGTGGAGATCAGTCTAGACGCCGCAAGAACGTGGGACTCCTGCAAAATCGAAACGCCCATGTCGCCCTTTTCGTGGGTGATCTGGAGCTACAGGTGGCGGCCGACAAAACGCGGCAAGTACCAGGTATCGGTGCGAGCGTGGGATACGGCGGGGCAACTGCAGATCGCCGATATCGTGCGTCCGCAGCCGGCAGGCGCGAGCGGCCTGCACACCATCATCGCGGATGTCGACAACGTGGAGCCGAGGGGAGAGAAGAGATAATACCGAGGAGGATCCAGCTCGACTTCCCGCGCTGGAGATCACAGAGCTTGATGACAGGCAGGTCTCAGTGAGTGCCAGCCCCCTCCGCCCGGGCGTTGGCTACCGTCGCAGCAAAATGTTCCACCAGGGCACGCAGGCCCTTTAGCACCGCATCCGACACTTCCTCTTTCGGACCGTACCCCAAAATCGCTTGATTCCACAGCGGGCTCTGACGACGCTGCGCCGTATACGCTCCGCCCGTGCAGTCCACGTGATAAGCGGCAATATACTGCTCTCCCACTGTCCACACCTCGCATGCAAAGAATCCGAATTGGTGCAGCCGCTCGCCTGCGTCGGCCGATGGAATCCCGGAACCCTCAATCCCTACGCCTGGAATCCTATTGAGCAACGCGAGGCGGGCCAGGTCGGTCAACTCCCCACGCTTGATGCCGAGCCGCTCCGCTGTACCTTGGGTCTGAACCTCCACAGAAGCGAATCTCCTGATTTGTCTGAGGTCCGCGCTTGGAGAGCTTTCGCTCTCCCCGCTGACGCCCGGAGCGGCCGAAACCGGCACCTCGCCGGCGTAGACGGTGAACAGCGCAACAAAGAACCCCCATGCCAGGCTTTTCTTCAACACCATCGAAGCTCCTCTCCGACACTGGTCTGCACTGCAATATCTGCAATGCGGCCTACTCTGCCACATTCCACGAAAGAGTTCATTGGAGAAATATCGTCACGGCCCCATCCAGCGGCAAATGACTCACCCTGACACAACAGCGCCGCCCACACTCCACTCGACTAGCCAACGCAGGCAATGGGAACAACATCGATTGAAGCTCAACTATCGGCGCGATGCTCTTCTGCATTGTGTCATGCTTGGACGGGCCGCCGGAGCTTGCCTCCAGCACGGGAGACCCGAAGAACGGATGGTCCGAAGCGAACCGGCGGAGTCAGTGATGTGCTCCAGGAAGTTGCACACGTTCCGTGTTTTCCCACATCGGTACGGATCTTGACTTGCCCATTCAACCCTAGGGTATCCAACCGATCAGCAACCGCTGATGCACAGAATCCACGCCGCCATAGCACTAGGCATGAAATTCTCCAATTAAAATACGGAGGGACAAATATCTGCAACTCGCGACCCAAATGGCCCTAGTTTAGTGACCTAGAAGTATGGTGAGATTTACCATCCCGGTCCGTATCGATCCACCGGCCCTGAGCATCACCACTCCCAGAGTCGGAAGGTACGAATGAGCCCTGCGATCAGGATTCTCAGCCGCCTCCCTTCTGGGATGCCCCAGACATCCAACTCTTCCCTCATTGCGCTGGAACAGACCAAGCTACTCTTTGGGAATTTTCGCATCGGCGCAATCGCAATTTTTCTCAACGCCGTCTTTCTGACGCTGGCGCAGTGGAACGTGGTTTCCCATCGAGGCGCCGCGCTGTGGCTGGCCTATATGCTGCTGGTGCTCGCCGGCCGCATCGGCCTCTGGTACGCGTACGCTCAACATGGTGCTGCAGACCAGACCTCGACTCCATGGCGAGAGCGCTACATCCTTGGCTCTACCGCCACTGCCATCGGCTGGGGTGCGGCTTCGTTCATCCTCTACCCTCCGGACTCGTTCTTCCATCAGCTGTTCCTGACATTCGTCGTGGCCGGCATGACGGCAGGCGCTGTCGCGGCCCTCAGTCCCATCTTCAGCGCCTATCTGCTGTCGGCGGGGTTCACCGTGGTCCCGCTGATCGGACGGCTTGTCTGGGGAGGCCAGGAACTGCATGACCTCATGGGAGGCATGGTCGTCCTGTTCTTTCTGGCCACAACGATTGCGGCGCGCAACATGAGCCACGCGATTGAGACGGGACTGGCGCTGCGCTTTCAGAATCAGGATCTCTCACAAACCTTGGCCCAGAGCGAAGAAGAGCTTCGGATGCTGCACGAGGCGGGCCCCTCGATGTTCTTCACGCTGGATGAATCCGGTCGGATTCTGAGCGCCAACCGCTTAGTCGTCGACAAGCTCGGCTATTCCGTGGATACCCTGCAGCAACAGCCCATCCTCTCCCTCATCCGTGACGAGGACCGGCCCACCGTGGAGCAGGCCCTCCCCACACTCACGCAGCCCCCCTGGCCCGTCCATCGGTGGCAGGTTCGACTGCGACGAGCGAACGGCAGTGATATTTGGATTGAGGCTGATGCCAGAGCCATCCGTTCGGTCAACGACGGATTGCTCCTCTTTGTCGTCGCCCAAGACGTGACCGAGCGGAAGCGAACCGAGGACGCGTTGCGGGACTCTCAAGAACTCGTGAACTCCATTTTGGAGCATCTCCCGAACATGGTCTTCGTAAAAGACGCGCGAGACCTGCGGTTTGTTCGGTTCAACAAAACCGGCGAGGAGCTGCTCGGCTACTCGCGATCGGAGCTGCTCGGCAAGTCCGACTACGATTTTTTCCCGAAGGCCGAAGCCGACTTTTTTACAGAGAAAGACCGTGAGGTGCTGAAGCACGCGCACTTGGTCGATATCCCCGCCGAGCCGATCCAAACCAAGGAAAAAGGGACCCGGTACCTCCATACCAAGAAGATTCCGTTGCTCGATTCGACCGGGACCGCACGCTACCTACTCGGCATCTCGGAGGATATCACCGAACAACGTGAGGCGCGCGAGCGCCTGGCCCTCTATCGGGAGATCATTTCGAAATCGACCGATGCCATTGTCATCTTCGATCTCTCCGGTCATTACATCGAACAGAACGCTGCAAATCGCCGCCTCCTGGGCTACTCAAACGAGGAGATCGCGGGCAAAAGCCCGGCCATTCATTTGGGTGGAGTGCAGTTTTCCACGATCATGGAATCGCTGACCGGCACCGGTCGATTCCGTGGCGAGGCGCTCAGCACCGCAAAAGACGGCACCAAAATCCCCATCGACCTAAACTGTTTCGCGGTTTTCGACGAGGAAGGACAGCCCATCTGCTACGTCGGCATCAAACGAAACATCACCGAGCGAAAGCTGGCCGAGGAAGAACTGCGCCGGACACACGCCGAGCTCGAACAGCGCGTGGCCATGCGCACGGCGGAGCTGACGGCAGCCTACCATACGCTGCAGAAGGAAGTAAGCGATCGGGAGCGCGCCGAGCAGGCGCTGCGCAGTTCGGCTGACCGCACCATCCGATACCAGCAGGCACTCCTCACACTCGCCAAGGAACAGGCCAGACCGGCGGCCTCAGGACTGCCTTCCGTGCTGCGCCGGATCACCTCCCTGGTCGGCGAAACTCTGGATGTGCAGCGGGTAGGCATATGGCTGTGTGGCACTGACCGAAACACGCTGGTCTGTGAGGACCTCTTCCACCTTCCGACCCGCACACACCAGCGAGGCGCCACCCTGGATGTCCGGGCGACACCGACCTTTTTCACCGCCTTGGAGGAAAGCTCGGTGCTTGCGGCAACGGATGCGCGGTCGGACCCGCGCACGGCAGAGTTCCTAGACAGTTACCTCATTCCGCAGGGCATCACCTCCATACTCGATGCCCCGATTCGCCTCGACGGCCGGGTCATCGGCGTTCTGTGCTGCGAGCATATCGGGCCGGTTCGCACCTGGGCTCCGGAGCATGTCAGTTTCGCCAGCGAGGTGTCCAAGAGCGTCTCGTTGCACATTCAATCTCAGCAGCGACGACAACTGGAGGACCAGTTTCGGCAGGCGCAAAAACTCGAGGCGATCGGCCGCCTGGCGGGCGGCATCGCCCACGACTTCAACAACATGCTCACCGTGGTCCTGGGCTATTGCGGTTTGATCCTGCAGCAATCCACCCCCGCCGATCCACGGCACCGGCAGATCGTGGAAATCCAACGAGCGGGTGAGCGGGCGATGACGCTGACCAGGCAACTCCTGACCTTTAGCCGGAAACAAGTCATCCAACCCCGTCTGCTGAACGTGGCCACACTGGTCACCGACTTGACCAAGATGCTGAAACGGCTGATCGGTGAGGACGTGGAGTTGCAGACATCTCTGAATCAGAGCCTGTCGCTGATATTGGCCGACCCCGGACAACTCGAACAGGCGATCGTGAACCTGGCCGTCAATGCGCGTGACGCGATGCCCCACGGAGGTCGTCTCACCATCGAAGCCATCAATGAGATCGTCAAGGAACCGCGCGCGGTCGATTCAGGCATTCTCCAACCGGGCGACTACGTCAGGCTCACGCTGCAAGATACGGGGATCGGGATACCTGAGGACCTGCGCGGTCAGATTTTCGAACCTTTCTTCACGACGAAGGACCCTGGAAAGGGCACAGGGCTTGGCCTGGCCATGGTGCACGGGGCGGTCACGCAATGCGGAGGCGCCATCGAGGTGCTCACCGAGGAAGGCCTAGGATCTTCGTTCCGACTGTATTTCCCGAAGGCCAAAACCGGTTCCACCGCCAAACCGACCCCGGTCGCAACCCTCCCGTTAACACGCGGCACCGAGGCCATTCTATTGGTGGAAGACGACGAGACGGTGCGGGAGCTGGCGCGAGAAACGCTGATTACGCAGGGCTATTCGGTCTTCGAGGTAGGCAACGGCCTGGAGGCGATTGAATTTCTCGAGAAGTCCCCCTCCCGCATCGACCTGCTCCTCTCGGACACGATTATGCCGAAGATGGGCGGGGTAGAGTTGTTTCAGCGTGTGGCATCGACGCGACCCGACCTCAGAATCCTACTCATGTCGGGCTATTCTGGAGACAAGACCCCTCTGCCGGATTTGGCGCATGCGTCGTTTGCGTTCCTGCAGAAACCCTTCAGTCCCACCGAGCTGTGTAGGAAGGTGCGGGAAGTGCTGGACCGCCGACCAGAGGAAGCAGCCGCGGCATTTGGCTCCGAAAAGGACCCGGTGGGCTAATTCGTCGGGTCAGCCCGCACCGCTCCATTCTCGAAGCTACGGTTCCCCTGCTGACCGCTTCTCGCCAGATTGAAACGTGAAACCTTTCCGCCGATTCCCCACCGACGGCGGTTTGAGAAACTCACGAGCCGACTGCGGCCACAGCTCATTGGCCTCCTCGTCTCGCCTGGGATCTGCATGAACGTGACGGACCGGACGGATCTGTTTTTGTTCCATAACAGCCCTCCATTTCCCGCGGTTCGGAAGCAGCACCTGATTTATTCTCGCACGTCGCCCCCGATTGTCGATACATTTCTTTGATCCGGCGTAGGGGTAAGCCGGGCGACCCACTTTCGGGACACCCCCTTCCACGATCTCGGCCGTTCGTCCGTCGAACTTGACGGCACTCCTTCCCCAAGGTCATGCTGTCGTTTGATTTCTCCCCGTTTCCCGCTGAACTGCGTGCCACGTTTCATGCAGGAGGACACCATGCCACGGATTTCCCTCATCGCACTGGCCCTAGTCTTAATGTTGGCCGGTTGCACGACTCCAACTGCTCCTACGACTCCCCCCACGGACCGTCAGGCCGGGATGGCTCGTGCCCGTATCAGCCAGCCGGTCAGCACGCCGACTCAGCCGACGAGGCGAACGGTCAACTTGCCTGGGGTGCAATTAAGTATCCTCGAAGCCGGTAACGGGGACCCGGTGATCTATGTGCATGGTGTGGTAACGACCAGCAACATCTTTCCGAAGCATGTGGCGGCCTACTCGCCGGCCTATCGTGGCATCGCGGTAGACTTGCGCGGCTACGGCGAGTCCGAGAAGACCCCGAGCGGCTCCAACATCGATCAGTTCGTGGCCGATCTCATTGCCCTGGCGGATCACTTGGACATTCGCAAGCCCGTATGGGTGGGGGTCTCGATGGGCGGGATGATTCTGCAGCGGCTCGCGCTGACCCATCCGGATCGCGTGCGAGCGCTGGTGTTGGTCTCCACGACCGATGGCGCGATGATCCTCGACAAAGACCTCCCCACCATCGGCATAGACCGCGACTACCGGGAGGTCTCAAAACATATCATCGTAGAGAGCTTCCCTGCGGGCACGAACCCTCGCCTATATCAGCCCCTACTGGACCGTATCTCCACCTGGAACGGGGACGTGCTGCGTGAAGCCCTCACCTCGATGTCCCGATTCGATCTCCACGGCCGGCTGACCGCGATCACCGCACCGACCTTGATCATGGTCGGCGCGAAGGATGACGTCGCGACGCCGGCGATCGCCAAGGGCATTCAGAGCCAAATTGCGGGGTCACAACTCGTCGAGTTCGATACGGGCCACTTCATGATGGCCGAAAACCCGGAACAGTTTCAGTCGGTCCTTGGCGCGTTTCTGACGAGCCTCCCGCGCTGATCCATGCGGAGCGGGTTACCCACCGGGCAACCGTCGCGGCCGTCTCGATACAGTCGACGCGAACTCCGCCCCGAGACGGCGGAGTTCCACCTCGCTTAGGTCTCGCCACTCGCCCGGCGACAACTTTCCCAGCACGACCGGCCCGATGGCCACGCGCACGAGCCGGAGCGCTGGATGCCCCACGGCGGCCGTCATGCGGCGGACCTGCCGGTTCATTCCCTCGCGCAGGGTAATCTCAATCCAGCACGTCGGAACGGTTTTGCGAAACCGAATCGGCACGGGCCGTGGCGGCAGTTCCGGCTCAGACTCCAGCATCCGCACCTCGGCCGGTCTAGTCTTCGTCCCGCCCAACAGGACCCCCTCACGAAGCGCTGCCAGCGCGCCCTCGTCGGGTATACGCTCAACTTGCACCCAATAGGTTTTCGGCAACTTGTGTTGCGGGTCCGTGATCTGGTGGGCCAATCGTCCGTCGGAGGTTAGAAGAAGCAGCCCTTCGCTGTCGCGATCCAACCGACCAGCGGCATAGACGCTCGGCACCTGGACGTAGTCGGCCAATGTTGGCCTCCCCTCGGGATCGGTAAAACAGCACAACACGTTATAGGGCTTGTTCAACGCGAGGGTCCTGGGAAGCGCAGCAGGACTAGTGCGCATCAGCACACAACCAACAGACGGGGAAATCCTTCGTTGAAATGCGCGATCACGACAGGGGTAACGAGCGGAGGCTGGTCAGAACAGCCGCTTGAAACGCGCGGCATACTCTTCCGGCGGAACGGAGGTGGGAAAGAAGTTGGACTTTCCCTGAGAAGTAATTCTGGTTCGGACTAGCAGGCTACCGTCCCCCTCCACGGTGAGCTCTTGTTCGGTCGTAGAGATGACGCGAACCGGCTCCGGCACCTGATCGCCTTGCACACGCATGCGTTGGATCACGATGTGATTCGGCTGGCACACCACCCGGTCTTCCGGTTGCAGATCCAACTGGTGTGACGCAATGGTGCCCTCGTGCCGATTGATCAATTCGAGCGTGTCGTCGTGCAGCACCTCGACGCGTTCGGCGCCCTGCACCAATTCCGCCTTCGGCGACAATCCCAGCATAGCGTTGAGCGTCAGCTTGGCATTGCGGTTTCGATAAAAATCGACCGTCCCCGGCAACGCTTCTCCATACAGCTCATAAACTCCACCGATTTTGGGACATTCCGGGGCCGCCAGTGTGGGTTTCAAATTTTGGCTCGGCGGCATGCCCGCAGATTGGCAACCAACCAGCCACAGAAGCGCGGCCGCACCCGCAAAGCGGATTGAGCGCGACCAGCGATGGTCATGTGAGCAAATCACCATACGTGAAGTCTAGCGAAGCGAGCGCAGGGTTGTCCAGGCAGAAAGTCACTCGTATTTCGTGGCGCACAACATTGAACAGAGCGGCTCGACCTGGAACAGGCCCTCCCTGGAGCGAAGCGTCGGCTGCGCCTAATCAGACTTGCACCGACCGGCCCGATGTGATTCCATCGGACTGCACCCGACGACTCCGGACCGTGGTGCGACAGTCAATGTGGAGGCTCGCCATGCGCTGGGAAGGTCAACGCGAAAGCGACAACATCGAAGATCGCCGCGGCATCGCTGTCGGCCGGCCCGGCGTCGGGATCGGCATTGGTGGGCTGGTACTTGTCCTAGCCGTCAGCTTTCTCACCGGGACCAATCCCCTGACGATTCTGAATCTGCTCAACGGTGTGCAAGAGATCACGGCGCCTCCCGTCTCTGACCAGGCCGGCCGCACCGGCGCACCCAGCGACACACTCGGGAAGTTTGCGTCGGTGGTGTTGGCCGACACAGAAGACACCTGGCGCGCGCTGCTTCCAAAGCTCGGCCAGACCTACGAGGAACCTCAGTTGGTCCTCTTTACCGGCGCAGTCCGATCCGCCTGCGGCACGGCCTCAGCCGCCGTCGGTCCCTTCTATTGCCCCAACGATCGCAAAGTCTACCTCGACCTGTCCTTTTTTGATGACATGGCCAAACGGCTGGGCGCCCCAGGCGATTTTGCCCAGGCATACGTGATTGCACACGAAATCGGCCATCATGTGCAAACCCTGTTAGGAGTCGCCGACCAGGTCTCACGGCAGCAGCATCGTGCATCGCGGGCTGAAGGCAACGGGCTCTCCGTGCGAATGGAGTTGCAGGCTGATTGCCTGGCCGGTGTGTGGGGATACCATGCCCAATCCCATCGCAATCTGATCGAGCCCGGCGATTTCGAAGAAGGACTGCGAGCTGCAGCGGCGATCGGAGACGACCGGCTCCAAAAGATGGGGCAGGGCTACGTGCAGCCGGAAAGTTGGACCCATGGGTCCTCCGAACAACGGATGAGTTGGCTCCGACGCGGCCTCCGATCCGGTGATCCCGCTGCCTGCGATACGTTTTCAGCCGGATGATCCCGGTTGGGCTTCCAATTTAGCCTTGCGCTGTTTGAAGACCGTTCTCCCACTTCCCTTTTGGAGGCGCATATGGGTTTGCTTGATTCGTTCAACTCAACCGCCATGGCAGAAGCCCACGCCATTGCGCCCGACCCACCGTGGAAGGCCAAGACCGTCGTGGCAGCAGGCTTGGCGACCGTCGCCGGCCTGGCCGGGTGGATGACCGATCTTGCATCACCGGCCATCGCCCGTTTCGGCGGCAGCTACATCGCCGGCTTCTTTATCGGTTGGGCACTCCGGCGATTCGTGAAGTTGATGGTCGTACTGGGAGCCTTGGCGATTGCCGCGATTGCCTTGTTGAAGAATGCCGGCTGGTGGACCACCGACTGGGCGGCGCTGGAACGGCAAGTCACAGACAACGCAGCCGCCCTACGACGTGGAGCAGAGGGGTTGAAAGACCTATTGACCGGCTACCTCCCCTCCGCCGGCGCAGGTGCAGGGGGAGTCTTTCTGGGTTTCCGAAAGAAATGATCCGGCAAGGCGGTCTGCCTGACGAGAGCCGCTGCATGAACGAGGGCTGACGGTCTTGGTCAAAATCCTGTGCCGATACTGATCCCGCCGCCGCCACGGGTTCCTCCGCCCACCCCGACTCCGCCGAACACGCCCCAATAGGGACTCGGGCCTCGCAACTCGGCGGCGCTCCGGTCTTCCCAGCGATGCAGGTGTTTCACTTCGACCGTGGGGTACCGGTAGTCGGCCTCATCGAGTTTCCCCATGGTCGCACCGGTCACTTCTCCCACGATGGTTACCCGTGCCCCGTCTTTGAGGGTGGCAGGATCAAGGAACGCGTTGTGGATCGCCAGAAACCGCCCTTTTGACTCAGTGCGTTGGAGCACGGGCGCCTCCTCATCGGTCGCCGGGAGCTGAAGGACTTCCAGTTCAGTTCCGCTTTGGAGCGCCTTGGCTCTCAGAACCTCGCCGGCCCAGACAACCATCCGGCCACGATAGGTGTCGGGACTTTCCAGTACCTGCCCAAACGCAATCGACCGATCGATGTGCGGTTCCAGCGATGCTGGAATCACCGGCGCGGCGCAGCCGGCTCCGCCGAGAAAGGACAGAAGACAGCAAGCTGAGAAGAGACGTTTGGTGATGTTCATGGAGTCAGTATAAACGACGCCTTCGCTCGACGCTATCTCACGATCGTGAAATTCTCGCCCACGATGCATTCCCATGCACGCCGAGCATGGATTATACTCGCGCGAGGCCGGTCCCCGACGAAAGGAACATGAGAGCATGATCGCTTCCTCTGTGAGACGAACAGTCTGTGCGGCACTACTGCTTTGTGGGCTCCTCGCTTCGCTTTTTTCGGCCCCTGCCGCCGACGCCGTGGACCCGGCGACACTCGAGCGGGCCAAGCGCGCGACCATCGGCGTGCTGGAAGATACGCAGGACCAGCGCACACCCGACAAGCCCGGGAAATTGCTCGTGCGCGGCACGGGATTCCATGTCCGCGACGGCTATATCGTGACCGCGCGGCATGCCGCCGAAAAGCAGGAAGCCGCCACCGGCACCTTCATTCCCAAGCAAATCCGCATCCTCACGGCGGATCTGCACGAGCTGCCGGCTGAACTGGTTGGAGACAGCGCCTTCATGGATGTCGTCGTCTACCGTATCGTCCAGCAGCATCGCGGAAAGGTACAGGCCGCCGTGCCCTTCTCGAGTGCAGACCCGCTTCCTGGACAGGAAGTCTTCACCGTCGGCTACCCGATGGGCTGGGGACCCACGATGTCGTTCGGCCACTTGGGCAACACCAGCACCTTCTTGCAGACAGTGGACGGCCGATTGATTCAAGCCGACGTGGCCGCCTGCAGCGGCAACTCGGGCGGCGGGCTCTTCAATGAAAAGGGCGAGGTGGTCGGGATTATGCACGCGATCATCCAAACCGAACGGGACGATTCGACGGCCCGCTGCAGCCGCATGGCATTTGCCATTCCCGGCATTCTGGCTGAACGGATCGTGACCGCTGCCCTCGAAGGCAAACCGCTGACGTTTTCAAAGATGGGCGTTCAGATGATGGCTGTGCGTGACGGAACCAGGTGGCGGATGGCGGTGAAAGACGTGGGAGAACCGGCTAAGTCGGCAGGCCTGCAAAAGCACGACGTCATCATCGCCGTGGACGATACCGACATCGACGACGCCGCACACTTGAAGAACTACTTGATCGAGAGAACCAGCCCTGGCCAGCAAGTCCGCGTGAAAGTACGACGTCTCGACACGGACTTAACGTTTACAGTCACCCTCGGCGGGGGATAACCATCCACACCTGTATCACCCCGGCAGCGTCTGGTACCAGCCATTCGCTTGGGCCAGATGCACCGGGGTATCGAACAGTGCCGTCAGTCTTTCCGCAGTCAGGATTTGCTCCTTCGCTCCGTCCGCCCTCACGGCTCCACGCTTCAGCAATACGACACGACTCATCTCGGGCGGAATCTCATGGATATGGTGGGTGACCAACAAGATCGTTTTCCCCTTCGACATGAGCCGGCGAATCGTCGAGAGATAATGGAAACAGGCATGGAGGTCGAGCCCGCTGGTGGGCTCGTCAAGCACCAACACCTCCGGATCATGCACAAGCGCCCTGCCGAGCAGGAATCGACGCTGCTCGCCCGTGGACATTTCGCCGAACGCGCGGTCCTGCAGATGGCCGATCTCCAGTTCCTCCATCACTTCCATTCCACGCACGAGTTGCCCATATCCGAATTCTTGATGCTGGTATGTATCGACACTGGCGAAATACCCCGAGAGGATCACGTTAATGCCGCGGGCTCCGTCGAGGTAGCGGTGCTGAAGATCGTGGGATACCAGACCGAGGCGCTTGCGCAAATCCCAGACGTTCCACCGTTGCTCGCCGAACAGCCGCACCACGGTCTCCTCCCGTGGTGTCGGATGCAACTCCATCGAGAGCAGTTTCAGCAATGTGGATTTTCCTGCCCCGTTGGGACCAAGAATGGCCGTATGCACACCTTCATCGATACTGAGCGAAAAGTCGGTCAAGACCTCGCGATCGCCGCGATAGACGGTGGCATGTTGAACATCGAGGATCCTCACAGGGCAGGCTTTTGCACGGCAACGGCGCCGTTACAAGTGGCGGGCATCAGTTCTCCCGCATGTAGGTATGACGCATGCGACCACTCCCGCAGCACTCCGGTACCGTCGAACGTCAATCGGTACTCGTCGCACCAGGAGCCCAACGTCGACCAGGAACTTTGGCTCATCGGTTCGAGATCTCTCACCTCATACAACCATTGCGCTTCCCCGTCTGACAAAACGGTCACGGAACGCGGCTTTCCCAATTGCGACTGCACATCCTCCTGCGTTGCCTTTCCGGCTGCTACGCGGAGATAGACAGATTCTTTTGGGATAAAGAACGCACACCCGTCCACCATCAGGACCAATCCTACTCCCAGCACCGACAGGAAGCGGTTCATCGACAGCCCCAAGCCAGGTTGGACGCTTCCATCTTACACCTGGACAGGTTCGACGGGTAGGCCGAAGGGAACGTGGTCACCCCGCCCCTGAGAGAATTAGGGGAGAGGGCTATACGGTTCGATAGGGGAAGGGAGGCGAAGGGAACCAACACGCGAACCGATCCAACGACGCCTCACAGGCCGTTGCATCGAGAAAACAGTGCCGTAACCATCGACCGGGAAGGAGAAGAGTCCGCCCCGGTCAGGTGGCTACTCAACCAAATCGAGCTTGATCCGCAATTCCTTGAGTTGGTCGGGGCTGACGCTCGAAGGCGCTTCCGTGAGCGGACATTGCGCCCGTTGCGTCTTGGGGAATGCAATGACGTCACGGATCGAATCGGCCCCACCCAGTAACATGATCAAACGGTCGAGACCGAAGGCAATCCCTCCATGCGGCGGTGCGCCGTATTCCAGCGCCTCCAAGAGGAAACCGAACTTTGCCTCAGCCTGGTCCTTGGTGATCCCGAGCAGGTCGAGAATCTTGAACTGCACGTCGCTGCGGTGGTTACGAATGCTGCCGCCACCGATCTCGCTGCCGTTCAAGACCATGTCATAGGCCTTTGCCCTAGCCTTGAGAGGCTCTCCCTCGAGATGGGACAGGTCCTCGTCCATGGGAGCCGCGAATGGATTGTGCATGAACACGTAGCGCTTCTCTTCCGGCGAGTAATCCAAGAGAGGAAACTCCGTCACCCACAGCGGCTTCCAGGCCTGCTTATCAATGAGGTTCAATTCCTCGCCGAGCAAGAGCCGGATACGGCCCAGGACGTCATGCACGATCGAAGGCTTGTCGGCTCCGAACAGGACCAGATCCCCAGGCTTGGCGTCCGGCAGCGCCGCGGCGAAGGCCTTGGCATCAAGAAACTTGGCGATCACTGACTCCAACTGGCCCTCGGCCGTGATTTTCAGCCAAGCAAGTCCCTTGGCGCCGAAACTCTTGGCCGTTTCCCCCAGTGCGTCGATGCGGCTCCTCGCAATCGACCCACCACCGGCTACGATCAGGGCCTTGACGATGCCGCCTTTCGTGGCGGCATCCTTGAATACCTTGAATTCGCTCCCTGCAGCGAACCCTGTCACATCGTGCAACGGCATCCCGAATCGCAGATCGGGCTTGTCCGATCCGTACCGCCCCATTGCCTCTGCATAGGTCATCCTGGGGAACGGCGTCGGCAACTGCACCCCGCCGGCGTCCTTGAAGACGGAGACGATCATCCGCTCCATGAGCGCCATGACTTGATCGCGATCGACGAACGACATCTCCAAATCGATCTGGGTGAACTCCGGCTGCCGGTCGTTGCGGAGGTCTTCGTCGCGGAAACAGCGGGCGATCTGGTAATAGCGGTCCACGCCGCTGACCATCAGCACCTGCTTGAACAGCTGCGGTGATTGCGGAAGCGCAAAGAAGGTTCCGGGGTTGACACGGCTCGGGACCAAGTAATCGCGGGCGCCCTCAGGCGTGCTCTTCGTCAAGATGGGGGTTTCGACCTCGAGAAATCCTTCGTTGTTCAAAAACCCCCGCACTGCCTGCATAATCCCGTGACGCATGCCCAACAGTTTCTGCATCCTCGGACGGCGAAGATCCAAATACCGATACTTCAAGCGAAGGGACTCCGTGATATCGGCATCATCCTCGATCATAAACGGAGGGGTCTTGGCTTCGTTCAGTATGTCCACGGCATCGACGAAGACTTCGATCTCACCCGTCGCGAGGTTGGGATTCTTGGATTCGTCCGGCCTCGCCATCACTTGCCCGGTGACCGACACGACGCACTCGCTGCGAAGGGCATGGGCCGCCTGATGTACCGTGGCATTGCGTTCGGAGTTGAACACCACCTGCGTGATGCCGGTCCGGTCGCGCAAGTCGATGAACATGACGGTCCCGTGGTCACGACGCCGCTGCACCCAACCATTCAACGTGACCTGCTGCCCGACCTGCGCCTTCCGCAACTCTCCGCACCGATGGGTTCGTACCTTCATGCTGATCTCCGCATCCCTCGTCCGCTCGTATTCCGCCTAGGCCGGCCGGACCCGCGCTCCGGTTTTCGTCCAGCCCGCTCCAATTTCGATTGCCGGGTCGGCCGCGCTTTCGGCTTTGCCCAGGTGGTAGGTTTCGGCTTCGGCGCCGGTTCTTGCCCGGCCTCACGGACCATGCGATCCTCGACATGCTCGCGCAGCCGATTGGCCTCCCGATCAGTGAGAAACCGATAGGTACCGGAAGGCAAATCACCCAAGACCAGCGGTCCCATCCGTACGCGGGTCAGCTTGATCACCGGATGCCCCACGGCTTCCATCATCCGCTTGACTTGGTGCTTGCGGCCTTCATGGATCGTGACTTCCAGCCAGGAATTGCTCTCGGCCTTGCTCACCTTCACTACTTTCGCCGGAGCCGTCACGCCGTCTTCCAGCTTCACACCCCGCTCCAACGCATCAATATCCTCGTCGTTCAACACGCCCTTGACCTTGATCAGGTAGGTCTTTGCGACGTGGTATTTCGGATGAAGGAGCGCCTGCGCTAAGTCACCATTGTTCGTGAGCAACATGAGCCCTTCGCTATCGAAATCCAATCGCCCGACAGGAAATACCCGAACGGTGACTCCATGCAGGAAGTCCTTCACCGTAGGGCGCCCCTCCGGATCGTCCAAAGTGGACATCACGTGCTTTGGCTTGTTGAGCATGAGATACACAAACGGCTGGGCGGCACGCAGATGCTTCCCGTCCACCTTCACGTGGTCTCGCTCCGGATCCACTTTGGTACCGAGCTCGGTCACCACGATGCCGTTGACCGTGACGCGCCCGGCCGTGATCATCTCCTCGGCCTTACGCCGAGACGAAAGGCCGGTGCCTGCGATCAATTTTTGCAACCTCACTTCCACAAATGTCCTTCTATCACGCGTATCTCGTGACTCGAGTGCCGAGAGGAACGGTCCGTTCGGCGCTCCACGCTTCACGAACGATGCTTCAGGCCAGTGCTATTCCCACTCGATCGTGCTGGGCGGTTTGGAACTGATGTCGTAGACGACGCGATTGACGCCCATGACCTCATTGATGATGCGGTTGGACATTCGGCCTAGGACGTCGTAGGGAATCTTTGCCCAGTCCGCAGTCATCCCGTCCAAGCTGGTGACCGCGCGAATGGCGATGACGTGATCATAGGTCCGCTGGTCCCCCATCACACCCACCGTGCGAATCGGCAGCAGCACCGCAAAGAATTGCCAGATCTCCCGATAGAGCCCGGCGCCGCGAATCTCTTGGTCGACGATCACTTCGGCGGCACGGAGAATCTGTAACCGCTCTTTGGTGACGGAACCCAAAACGCGGATGGCTAATCCAGGACCGGGGAACGGCTGCCGCCACACCACTTCGTCCGGCATCCCGAGTTCTTTTCCCAACACGCGGACTTCATCCTTGAACAGTTCTCTAAGGGGCTCGATAAGTTTGAGCTTCATCCTGGCCGGCAAGCCGCCCACGTTGTGGTGCGTTTTGATGGTCGCGGAGGGCCCTTTGAAGCTGACGCTTTCAATCACGTCCGGATAGAGCGTCCCCTGGACCAAGAATTTGATGCCCTTGAGCCGCTTCGATTCCGCTTCAAAGTTTCGGATGAAGAGCTTGCCGATCGTCTTCCGTTTTCGTTCGGGATCGGTCACGTTCTTCAAGGCCGCGAGAAACTGCGTGGTCCGATCCAAGAAGTGGAGATCCATCTTGAAATGCGCGGCGAAGGTCTTCTGCACCTGTTCACCTTCACCGGTACGGAGGAGGCCGTTGTCGACGAAGACACAGGTCAGCTGATCGCCGATGGCCTTGTGGGTGAGGACAGCCGCAACCGACGAGTCGACTCCACCGCTCAGCGCACAAATCACTCGGTTTTTGCCGACCTGTTCACGAATCTGTTCGACGGCCGACTCGACATAGGACCGCATGGTCCACGAGGCCTTGCAGGCGCAGATATCGTAGACGAAATTGCGCAGGATTTGAGTGCCTTCAGACGTATGCGCCACTTCCGGGTGAAATTGCAGACAGTAGATCCGCCGCTTCTGGTCGTCCCGCTTCATCGCCGCGACGGGGGAATTGTCGGTGTGCGCAATCGAGCGGAAGCCCGGAGGCATGCGCTCGATTCGATCACCGTGGGACATCCAGACGGTAGTCGACCCAGCCTGTCCGATACCCTTGAAGAGATCCGACCCGTCGTCGATTCGCAATTCAGCCCGGCCATATTCGCGGTGGGGCGCTTTGACGACTTCACCACCCGAGAGATGGGTCACAAGCTGCATGCCATAGCAGATGCCGAGAATGGGGATTCCCTGATCGAACAACTCTTTGGGGACCTGTGGGGATTTCTTGTCGTAGACGCTGGCTGGCCCGCCGGAAAGGACGATGCCTCGTGGGCGATAGGCCAAGATCGTGGCGAGGGAGGCCGTGCAAGGCAGGATCTGAGAGTAGACTTGCGCCTCGCGGATGCGTCGGGCGATCAGCTGCGTATACTGAGATCCGAAATCGAGAACGAGGATTCTATCGTGCCAGAGTTCCATGTAGTCGTATCTCGTGAAGCGTGAGTCGTCGTTCGGCTAGTGAGGGAATCTGAATTGCGAGATACGCTTCACGAGGAACGGTTCACGCGGGGCTATTCCCAATCCATACGGTAATTGGGTGCTTCCTTGGTAATGATGACGTCGTGCACGTGGCCTTCCCGCAGACCGGCGACCGTCTGTCGGATGAATCGAGCGCTTTTCTGCATGTCCGCGATTGTCTTGCAACCGCAGTAACCCATGCCGGACTTTACGCCGCCGACCAGTTGATAGACCACCGCCGCCACCGGTCCCTTGTAAGGCACGCGGCCTTCGATGCCTTCTGGAACGAGCTTCTGCACCGGGCGGCCTCCCTGGCCGTAGCGATCGCCGCCGCCTCTCTCCATCGCTCCGATGGACCCCATACCGCGGTAGACCTTATAAGTTCTGGCCTGATACAGCACGGTTTCTCCAGGCGATTCCTCGGTGCCGGCCAACAGGCTGCCGAGCATGACCGCCGAGGCCCCGGCTGCAAGCGCCTTACTGATATCGCCTGAATATTTGATCCCGCCATCGGCAATAACGGGAATTCCGGTCCCGGACAGAGCCTTCGCGCAATCGGCAATGGCCGTCAGCTGCGGCATGCCGGCGCCGGATACGATACGGGTCGTGCAGATGGAACCGGGCCCAACGCCGACCTTCACCGCATCGACTCCAGCCTTCATCAAGTCCTTGGCTGCTTCAGCCGTCGCAATGTTGCCGGCGACGACTTCCAGTTTGGAGTGCAGCTTCTTGACCATTTTGACCGTGTCCAACACCGCCTGCGAATGTCCGTGGGCGGTATCGACGACGACAAGGTCCACTCCGGCCTTGACGAGCAGATTCACCCGCTCTTCGGTCTCCGGGCCAACGCCGAGGGCGGCCCCGACACGCAGACGCCCATGCGTATCTTTGCAGGCATTCGGATATTTGATGCGTTTTTCGATGTCCTTGATCGTGATCAACCCCTTCAACTCGAACTGCTTGTTCACGACCGGCAGCTTCTCAATCCGATGTTCATGGAGAATCTCTCGAGCCTTCTCCAAACTAGTACCTTCCGGCGCCGTGATGAGCTTGTCACGCTTCATGACTTGAGAGACCTTCAAGTCCATGCGAGTCTCGAAGCGCAGGTCTCGGTTGGTCAGGATGCCTACGAGCTTGCGATTCTTGGTGACGGGAATACCGGAGATGCGGTACTTCGCCATGAGGCTGTGGGCGTCGCGGATCGTCTGATCCGGGGAAATCGTGACGGGATCGAGAATCATCCCGCTTTCGGATTTCTTGACCCGATCGACTTCCGCGGCCTGGTCCACGGGAGACAAGACCCGGTGAATGATCCCGATCCCACCTTCTTGAGCCATTGCAATAGCAAGCCTGGCCTCAGTGACGGTATCCATCGCGGCGCTGACGATGGGAATGTTGACTTGAATGTTTCGGGTGACGACGGTACGGGTGTCGACTTCGC
Organism: Nitrospiraceae bacterium; assembly: GCA_019637075.1. Lineage (NCBI taxonomy): Bacteria > Pseudomonadati > Nitrospirota > Nitrospiria > Nitrospirales > Nitrospiraceae > Nitrospiraceae bacterium. The sequence goes on from JAHBWI010000008.1 coordinate 19,570, forward strand.
TGGGTATTACCTGCGATTTGGCCGGCACGAGGACGACGTCGTCGTACGTCAACCCAACCCGAATCTCCTTATCCAACATTAGCCGCTCACCCTTCCCGAGCCCACCATGCGCGATGGTGATATGCCCGCCAGCTTCGTTCTTATAGGACCAGGCTGCCTCGCAGAACGGTCGGTGAGACCATCCCACGCTCACCCAGTTCTAAACCTGAGTTCCCTTTTCCACCTTCTCTAACTCCGCTGCCGCTTCCGCCACTTCCTGCAGGCGCTCACTACCTTCGTCCGCCGGCATGAACTGCTGGACGCGGGTGTTTCCGCTGTCCACCACGTACACGCTGCCCCTGGAGTCGACCGCCAACCCGTAGGGGAAGTTGAACTGTCCTTCACCGACACCGAACCCGCCCCACTGAGTGATGAAGTTACCCTCGCGGTCGAATTTTTCTACGCGATGGTTGCCCGTATCGGACACATAGACATCGCCTTGGGCATCGATCGTCACACCCCACGGAGACCGCAACTGCCCTGCCTCTTGGGCCAACGGGCTGCTCGCGTGACCGGCTTCTGAACTGCCGCCCCACTTGGTAATGAGCTGGGGGAGGACGTTCGTGCTGGTGTCGAACTTCTGGATGCGGTGGTTGCCCATATCGACGACATACACCATCCCATCCGACTGATCGACGGCAATTCCGCGCGGGAAGTAGAACTGGCCGTCACCATTACCGAAGGTACCCCACTGCATGATGAACTCGCCGGTCATGTCGAATTTCTGTACTCGGAAGTTCGCGCTATCGACAACATAGATATACCCGCGCACTCGGTCGATCGCGATGCCCCAAGGCGCGTTAAACTGACCTTCGCCGTTGCCGCGCGAACCGAACTTCATCAGATAGCCGCCCAACTTCCCGTCAAACTTCTGCACCCGATGATTGTTGGTATCGACGACATACACATCCCCCTTGGCATCGCACGCGATACCGGTTGGGTTGTGGAAATTGGCGTTGGCCGAGCCAAAGTTTCCCCACAGGATGATGAAGTTGCCGGCACTGTCGAACTTCTGAATTCGGTTGTTGCCGTTGTCGACCACAAACAGGCTGCCCTGCTGATCGATAGCCATGCCGTACATCGGGGCCATGAACTCGCCCCCATGCAGCAACGAAGCACCGCGGCCCGGTTTTCCCCACCTGGATACACAAAGATACCCGGAGGTGTTGACCAAGATAGTCGCGCTGGCCGGCGTCGAGATGTTGTTCCCAATGTCCTTGAACCAGACGAAGATTGTCTTTTGCCCGTCGCTCGGCGACAGAATGAACGGAATGGTCGCGCCGAACTTGATCGCCGGCGTGACATCGACCCATCCCGGCGTGCCGGACATCGGAGTCATCGGGTTTTCGGAAATGAAGTAGGCCCCGACACCCGTGTCCAAGTCATTCGCAGAGATGGTCACAACCACTTCAGGGGAATTGGTCATGAATGCGCCATGGTTGATGACGGCGTACGGGTTTTGCGGCGCAGTGATGTCGATGAGGACCGGCATTGCCGTGACTTCCTCCGACACACCACTCTCGGTCTCATCCTCATAGACAGCCGTCAAAACATAGAAATAGGACTGGTCGTTCGTAAGCCCTGAGTGGTTGTAGGGACTCGACACGCCCTCAATCTTTGTCCCGCTATCGATCGTGATGTTCGGCTGCGTGTGGAAGTAGAGGTTGTAGGACACCGCGCCTGGAACGTCCATCCAGCTCACGAAGGTTTCAGTGTCACCGGCCTTGATCGCGACATTACGCGGTGCCGGGTACTTGGTCGGCTCCTGGGCCTTGGTCTTGTCTTCCTTGCCGCGGTTCAGCTCTTCGTCCGTTGGTATGTACTTGATGACGCGGTGATTTCCGCTGTCGACCACATACACCGCCCCTTCCTTGTCCACCGCCACGCCGGACGGAAAATTCAACTGCCCTTCCGTCTTACCGCGGTTTCCCCAAGCACACAGGAAGGTGCCGTTGCCGTCGAATTTTTGAATCCGATGATTGCCTTGATCGACCACATACACGTTTCCAACCGCATCGCAGGCCACACCCCACGGTGACTTGAATTGGCCCGGTCCGCTGCCCTCGCGTCCCCACTTGGCCAGAAAGCTGCCGCGCTGATCGAACTTCTGGATCCGATTGTTCCCTTCATCGGCTACGAAGATATTGCCGACGAAATCGACCGCCACACCGCGCGGGAAAAAGAATGCGCCGTCGAAGCTGCCGTCTCGCCCCCACTTCAAGAGAGGGGACCCGTCGCCTTTGAATTTCTGAATGCGTGCGTTGTTCGTGTCGGTAACGTAGATGTTGCCCTCTTGGTCCGTCGTAACCCCCCACGGCGCATCAAACTTATTCATGTCGGCACCGCGCCAGGCAAACCCGAACTTGCCCCAAGCCTTCATCGGATTACCGTCCGCATCCAACCGCTGTACGCGGTTGTTCCCGGTATCTGCGATATAGACGTGGCCGTCGGCATTCGTCGTCAAGCCTCTTGGGTAATAAAACCCGCCCTCATCCGTACGTGGTTCGCCGCCCCAGCGCCCGATGAACTTGCCGTCTTTGTCGAATTTCTGGATGGAGTGATTGTCGGTGTCCGCAATATAGATGTTGCCGTCCTTATCGATCGCAATGCCGGTCGGGGAGCTCATTTCCCCGTCGTCCACCCCTTCCTGGCCGAAGATATTGGCAATCAGGTAGGGAGCGGGGATCGCCATGACTTCCTGCGACTCGAGGCTCTCGCCCTTTGAGGTTACGACTGTGACGACATAGTGGTAGCAGCTGCCGTTGGCCAGGTCATCGTGCACGAACGGGGACTGTGCTCCCTCCAGGCACGTCGCCTTTTCTTTCTTCACGCCGATGACTGTTTTGAAGTCATCAGGCCCAGCAATGGGACGGGTGAGCTCAGAAAACTTGATCTGCACCCCTTTCGTCGTCATGAAATACAGGTTGTAATACATGGCGTCCGGCACGGGGTCCCATGAAACAGTCACGCGCCCATTGCCCGCCTTGGCCGTCACTCCGGTTGGCGCTGGAGGAAGTTCCTCCTCCTCGGCAACGGAGTCTCCGGCGCCCCACTCACTCTGGCCGCTGTCAGCCGTGAGAAGATGCCGGTCGAACCGAAAGAATTCGTCGAAGAGCCAGGCCTTGATCATGGTGTTCCTCGTGATACGAAATTGGTGAAGATTAGCGGATGTTTCAATAACTTAGATCGGGCAGTCTAACAAAGCGAAAAGAAGGGAGTCAAGGTAATGGACAGCGGCCTTGGGACCTGCGGCTCAGCAGAAGCGATCCGCTGCAACGCCTTGCTGGACATGGCGTTCCAATTGATTCCTGGTAGGTGGCGTCCCCCCCAAAGCCGGATGGATACATGTCCAGCATCTGACTTAGCCTCAGCTTTCTCGACAACTGAGGCCGACTCGTCGTTCGCGTTCTGTAGCAGACTTAATCGGAGGTGTACCATGTGGTCGACGAAAATCATTCTAGCGTCCATCGCCACGGGTTTCCTGCTCGCACCCTATGTTCAAGCAGCCGAGTCATCTGAGGTTGAAATGTGGGAATGCTCGGGGCCGGACGGGACCACGCTCTATACGAATAAGGAGCGTCCCGGTTGCCAACCGAAATCCCTCAAGGCCCTTTCAATCGTTCCCTCTCCGCCGGATTTCCCGCTCATCCCCCTGGTCAGCGGACATCCAACCCCGCAGCTCCCCCGCCCCGACTGGTATTCCTACGACACTCCAATCGGAGCCCTTCGCAACATGCGGCAAGTCCCCGATTGGAGTCGTGATTGGTACGCCAGCAATGCTCAGGGAGGGCCGGTTCAGGTTGAGGTCTGCAGCATGTATATGGAGTGGTTGAACCTGAATCAGAAGACGCGCGGGGGGATGTTCTACGGAACTGATCCGTCGTATGGAGGCGATCCGTCGACCAGGCACTCGCGGACACCCGGCAACTCCTTCGCAGACAACGCCCGCTACCAGGCCCTGAACCACATTTTCGGAGCAGGTTTCGTCCCCATCGGTTGCCAGTAGGCTAAACGATCACGTGATTGCTCCGGAAGGCATCAGCATCGAGGATGCCTTCCGGAAATTCCTTAGCCCTATGGAAGGAAAGAACGCACCCGCGGCTGGCGAACAACCGGTAGAATCGTGTGCAATCGGATTGATTAAGCTTCTTCCGCTACCTCGGCAACGACCAAATCGGATTCTTCGCTGACAACCGAATCCTCGACAGCTTGCTCCATCGGTTCAGTATCGGCCCCGGCGGCTTCTTCCGATTCAGCCTCCGATGTCGCAGCCGCTTCCATCTGCAGCTCAGAATCCGTGGACTCGGACATCGGCACATCAATTTCCACGGTCTCCTGCGATGTCCCTTCTACTGCCACCGTCTCTTCTATCGGCAGCATAGCCTGCTCGGACTCGCCGAGCTCCTTGAATTCACGCAGCGGCGGAAGTTGCGACAGGTCTCGAAGGCCGAAATGCTCCAGAAAGAATTTCGTCGTGCCGTACATGATCGGACGGCCCGGCTCCTCTTTGCGGCCCACGATTCGGACAAGCTTTCGCTCTAAGAGCGTCCGCAACACGCCTGATGTTTCGACTCCGCGGATCTGCTCGATTTCTCCGCGAACGATCGGCTGCTTGTAGGCGATGATCGCGAGAGACTCCAAGGCAGACCGTGACAACTTGGCCGGCACCTTCGCCTTGTCCATACGCTTGAGCCAGAGAGCGAACTCCGCCTTCGTGACTATCTTGTAGCCGCCGGCAATCTCGACGAGTTGCAGGCCTCGCCCTTCCTGCTCATAGTCATACCGCAGGGCAGCCAGGGCCTGCTCGACATCCTGTTTGCCAGCCCCACCGAGCAACGACACAAGCCGGGGAAAGGGAATGGGGTCGTTCGCCACAAACAACATCGCTTCGAGAATCCCCTTGAGCGTGCGTACATCCGGCACGGCCGATTCGATAGCCACCGATGCGGCTTGGTCTTCTGCGAGGGGCGTGCCGTTCATCGCGGACTCGGCAGGCGAAGCGTCACCCGTGAGATCGGACATCTCGGTTTCGGCCACGGGCTGCGGCTGCGGGGAGTCATCAGTCTGCGGCTGCACACCGATTGCCTCCTCGATCACCCGCGCGATGCTCGAACTCATACATCCCTCCATTCGGAATCTTCGGCCGGATCTCCCTCGGTCACCTCGGAAAACGCGCGTGACACAAGAATCGCACCAAACGTCTCGCCTTGAAACACTCGTACGACTCGAATCCGGATCAATTCTAACAATGCCAAGAACGTTACGATGACGACGATGCGGTGACTCGACGTTTCGAACAAGGCCGTGAAAGCGATGGAGTCATGTGTCTCCAGCGTCTCAATAATCGAGTTCATCCGGTCACGCACGGTCAGGTTGTCCGGGATGATCTCTACGAGCTTCTTGCCTGGATGTCTGGCAAGAACCCCCTGCAACGCATCCACGAGATCGAACAGCGACACGTCGTCGAGCAGGGACTCATCGTGCCGAACAGTCGGCTCCGGTCCCGACTCCCGCGCAAACACATCGCGCCAAAGCCGCTCTTTATAGTCGAGTTGGGAAGCTGCTTCCTTGAACTGCTTGTATTCGAGCAGGCGCCGAACCAATTCCTCCCGTGGGTCGGGGCCGTCTTCTTCGTCGCCTTCAGTTTCCTCGACTGGTAGCAACATTCTCGACTTGATGTGCAGCAACGTCGCGGCCATAACGAGAAACTCTCCGGCAACGGCCAGATTCAGTTCCTTCATCACCGACAGATAATCCAGATACTGCTGAGCGATCAGCGCGACCGGAATATCGTAGATGTTGATTTCGTTTTTCTTGATGAGGTGGAGGAGAAGATCGAGCGGCCCCTCGAACTTCTCGATCTTGACCTGGTAGGGAAGTTCTGTTTGGTCCATCAGGTATCAGACAAGCCCTGATAAATTTTGGATCTTATACCAGCTTATGGGGGTACGAGCAAGACCAAAACTATATGTAGGGGTCTCCCTACAGGCTATTTGGCCCTCATCCCGTAAAACAGGAGCACCAAACCGATCAACACCAACCCTGCCGTAACGGCCTGAGACCAAGGCCCCGAATCCTGGCTCCCGGGACGAGCCTGGGTGATGCGCTTGGCGCGAGCCAACAAGGGCGGCTGGGCAAACGTTGCACGCACCAGGTCATCGTCACTCTTAAATTCGCTGTCGGAGAAATCCGCTATCCCTCCAAACCGGGCTGAGGCAAAGACCGGCGGCCGATCAAACTGGGCAAACAGAAAAAAGGCCTCACGCTCGAACCGTGCGTCAGAAAAGTCGCATTTCGCCATACACCGCGCCCCGGAAAACCCGGTCCCCAGGTGAAAGCGGACCCCGGTAAAATTGGCTGGCTGCTGAAAAACGACTTCCAAGAGTTCGGACAAACCCGAAAAATCGGCGGCCTTGAACACCGCCGGCCCCCCAAATTGCGAGCGATGGAATCGAGCATGAGGCCCAAAGCGCGTGTCCGCATACATGGCTCCTTGCGTGAACCGACTTTGTACGAAGTAGCTTTCCGCATCGAATGTAGCCTTCGAGAGGTCCACCATGCCCAGATACACCGTCCGTGACAGATCCAGTTGACCCCCGAAGCGAGTCTCCGTGAGTATGACGGGGCCGGTGATGACCAAATATCCTCCCTTGAGACGGTTCATGAGCCGACCATCCACCCGAGAACGGGTCAGGACAAAAGGCCCCTGGATGACGTGGAGATCTTCTGCTTTCACCGGTTCCAAGGCCTGGCGGTCCTGGGCGGTGATGGAGGTAAGCGCCTCGAGTTTGGTCACAGGCAGTTCGTCAAAAAACACATCCCCCTTTACCACGACTCCGGAGAGATCCACCCCCTTGCCCTTCAACAGGGCCGCCATCAACTCACCAGCCGGAATGGCCCTGGCTTCCCGCTCCGCTTCGCTACAGCTACGGCTCAGATGAATCGTCAGAACGGGGCCGCTGGGATCGCTCGACCGTTCGACCGTACAGTCGGCCCACACGGCAGCAACCGGACAACCCCACAACCCGATCGCAGCGAGTAACCGAACGACCAAAGGCCAGAACCAAGCCGGAGCATGGGCACTCATCAATTGCATGGGACCTTATATAAGGAGCCCTCCCCGTCCGAAGCAAGCCGTTGGATCAATCCGACTTTACAGGCCGGCAGGCTTTGATAGACTTTTCCCTGAATGAACACCGCGTTGACCAGACATCTCGCTTGGCGCCTGTTGCTCACGGGCTACCTCACCCTGACGCTGCTCGCCATCTCCACCGTCAGTGCAACGGCAGAGTCGGTCGTGGAAGTTCCGATCTTGGCTGCGATCAAGAACAATGATCGCGGCGTCTTTGAATTGCTGTTGTTACGATGGGATCGTCAGACTTCGCCCTCGCCGATTGAACTGAGGTGGCAGGGCGGCAATGTCCGGCCAGGGATGTCAAATGTCTCCTCAATGGCGCAAGCGTTCAGGTACGCGGTTGAACACCATACCCGGGAACCTTTGACCGGCACCGTCCACACGATCGGAATCGCATACGCAGCCACCAACAGCGACGGTCCCAGCGCTGGTGCTGTAATGGCAGTGGGATTCTCGGCCCTGCTGAACGGGGATCAGATCCAGCGTGGGATCGCACTGACCGGCACGATCAGCCAGAACGGAACAATCGGCCCAGTAGGCAGCATACCGGACAAAGTTCGCGCAGCCGCCCGCGAAGGTTACAGAACCGTACTGATCCCAGAGGGACAATACTCCGATCCACGCTGGGATTTGACCAGGCTGGGCTGGGAACTGAACGTCGAAATCAAGGAAGTGGGAACGATTGACCAGGCTTACCAACTCATGACCGGGCGCACGCTCCACTAATCTCCGGCCACCGTCAGCTCACAGGTTGGTCCTGCACCGCAGGGCCAAGGCCTTCCACAATCGCGCGGTACTCCTCTTCGGTCAGCCGGTGCATACCAAGACTCAACCGACGGGCAAACTCCGCCTGCTCCGGAACACTCAAAACTTGTTGCAATAGCGCTTGGCACTCAGGTGCCGATGAGGCCCACCGGCGAACCGGCTTGACCTGTACGAACCCATAACGCGCCTCCGCCCGGAATTCATCCTTGAGCAAATCATCCAATGCAGTGAATGGCTGCACGGCCGAGACGATAGCAAATTCGGCGCAGATCCCCCCCTTGAGAACATAAACCAAGCCGTGAGACTGAGGCGTGAGGAATTTTTGCAGGTTATTTCGGATCAGATCGGTCCGCAATCCCCAGAGGCATGCCCCCATTTGAAGGTCTGCACTTTCTTGGGAGGTGCGTTCGCGCAGGGCTCCGGCGACAAAAAGAAAATGGCTCATAGGATGGTGGCATCGCACCACGACGGGGCCAGCCCCCCAACTGCCACCGCTGTGCCTTGGCACTGCAGCTTCGAAAGCCGTGGGGACAGCCCTCATCGGGGACAATAAAAGTCAGTGTATTAGGGTATGGGAAGCAGTCGCACGAAAGGTATCGTGAAACGGCCGACGCTCAGTTATTCCGATAGTCGTCCGCGTCATCGAGCAGATCTTCGGACTTCTCGAGGTAGTCGACATCATCGTCTTCGTCGTCCAACCCGAGTTCTTCTTCCATATCCTCTTCCATATCTTCCGGCATCTCGTCGAGTTCTTCGTCCGACATCTCCTCTTCGTCGTCCAAATCGACTTGATCCGGTTCGATGTCGTCCCGCACCGGCTTCGCAATGACCTTTTCCGGCTTCGGCGGTTTGGGTTCCGGCACAACGGCAGCGGCCTTCGCAACTTTCTTCGGTTTCTCGGGAACAGCCTTGGGCGCAGGAGCGGGCTTGGAAGCCTTGGCGGCTTTTGGTTTGGCAACCGACTGTTTCTTCGCCGGTTTCGCTGCAGCTTTCTTTGCGACCTTCTTGACCGGCTTCTTGGCTGCAGCCGCTTTAGGCCGCTTGGCTTTTGCGGGAGCCACTTTCTTCTTCGCGCTCTTCTTCGCCATTCGACTTCCTCCTCTGAAGTTCTCAGGCCAGCCTTGGGGGCTTCGGCGGCCACCATCTAGCATGAACCGCCGTACTCTTGCAACCACCTGGGAATTCATCACTTATTGTCGCGTTCTGCGACGACATACCGATGGGCTGCAAGGACCGGTTTGCCGCTCTGGATGTCCGAAGAAAACGAAAAACTGTGAATCCCTACAAAGCAGGCCAGGCCCTTTGTATAATACACACAGACAACGAAAGGACATTCTTCCCATGCTCACGCGGTTTGTTCGGACTCTGGTTCCCTCGCTGGCTCTCGCCGGCTTCGTGGCGTTTCCCACCTCGGCCGCGGCGCCGGTGGCGTCCGTGTTAATGGATAGCGGCTCACCCTATTACGTGCCGGCTTCGGTTACAGTGACCGCCGGTGCGGCCATTCGCTGGGACAATCCTACGCCTACTCACCACACCGTGACTCACGATGGTTGCTTCCAGGAAGACACCCGTTGCGCGTTCGACTCCGGTGCGGTTGATCCTGATGGAAGCTACACGATTCCTAGCCTCCCCCCTGGACGTTACCCGTATCAGTGCCGGATCCATCCGATCATGCGTGGCCTGATCATCGTCACGGAATCCGCCCTTATGCCGTCTCAGACATAATCAGACCGGGTCCTTCCCGGCTCAGTCACAACAGGCACCTGCGCGCCTCCTTGCAGGTGGCAGTCTCCGTCGTGTAGGCTGCTGACCCGCAGCTACCGGAAGGCGCCGCATGAAACCTGCAGCCGCAATTCAAGAGCCGCTCAATCTCTCGGGTGATGTCCTCAGGCAATGCGCTTGGCGCATTCCCGACCTCATCGCCTACCAGCACAATTTTGACGAATGGTGGCTGGCGCCGCTGGACGACGACTTCCCGATCGTGCGCCTCAATTCGGTCGGGCTCGAAATGCTGACCTCGATGAACGGACATATCACCGTCGGCGCGCTGCTCGAGAAATACGGCGACAGGGTCTGCGGACCCGACGGACAGCCCGGGACCTGGCACTTGGAACGCTGGGCCATTCCCAATTACTCGCTTTGCTATTTTGGAACGGAACCGCCCGGAGGCCATCGCCATAAGGCCAAGTGGGATCTCCTGCTTCAGCAGATCCGGGAAGGTTGGTCAGGCCAGCAGGAGTTCGAGGGCGAAGAGCATCTCGAGGATTTCCATCTCCAGGAGTTGAATGAAAGTGAGTTGGAGGACGGACACTTCGACCTCATCGAAACCACCGTTTCCCATTTGTTCCGCGAACCCTGTGAGGCCTTGGGTGGAGCGACTTATGGTCGGCTGCTCATGCGGCAGCTGAGGCGGCTCGGCTGGTTCAAACCCAAACCAAAGATCATCGTGGAAGTCGGCGGCGGGCTAGGGTACGTGGCTCGCGAGTTGGGGCAGGAACTCCTGCCGTTCGAGAAGCAAGGCATTCAATATGTCTCCCTCGACGTGACCCGGCCGTTCCTCGGACTCCAGCGGAAGCGCGCCAGGGCCGGCGGGTGGACCGTTACCGGCACCCAGGCCAATGGGGAATTCCTGCCGTTCAAAGATAATTCCGTCGATCTCATTGTCGACAACGAAAACATGGCCGACATGACCCCGGTCAAGCTCTCCCGAAAAGAGCTGATTGAAGGAAAAGGCGACACGGTCCAGCACCAGGAAGCGTTGGATTGGATCAGACGGTTGCGGCTCCCGCTCGACGCCGATTTGCCGGATGAAGTCATCTTCAATCTTGGACCGATGCGGTTTGCCGCCGAGGTTTGGCGGGTCCTCAAACCGGGGGGCAGAGCGTTTCTCACCGAATTCGGCATTGAAGAGGGTTGGCCGGCGGCGGTGAAACTCCCGCACCATACGGAATACGAGGTTCAATACAGCCACCTCCGACAGGCTGTGCGCTGGCTGGGATTCCAGGAACGCTATCTCCCGCTCCCCCAGTTCCTTCAGATCAAGCCGGACACCAAGGTACTGTGCACCGGAGCCGCTTACACCATCCAGCGATTTTGTCAGGGCCTCGGCAAACCCTTCTCCGTCCGCGCGTACACTGAAGGCGAACTGATGAAGGTACTTGGCGACATGTTGCCCAAGCTCCAAGGTTGCCACTACCACGACATCGCCGATCCAGCCTGGTTCGGCCTGATCGACTTCAAGGTGCTCCTCCTCGAAAAGCCGGGTGGTGCCCCGCAGGCCGCCTATACCGAGCAAAAGGGCGGGTTTCGCTGGTATTCGCAGCGATAAGCGGTTGAGGTAACGGGAATAGCCGATCCGGTCAGGACCGGCCTAAGTAGCCCAGCTGTATCAGCCACCACATTCCGAGGAAGAAAGTACCGGCCGTCAAGGCCAATATCGGAAAACCCCAGATGTTGAACGGGCGATCGATCTCCGCGAGATATCCCTCTCCCGATATGTAGCGCACCGGAACTTCGCTCTCGATCTCGAGCACCGAGTGGCTGTTGGAGATCGTTGTCTGGAAGCGCACGAGTTTGTTGGTGCCGGCATCTCTGAATTCGATGACCGGTTCCCCCGAATCCCCTTTCGAACGCACGACCCTGCCGACTGCCCGACGGCCTTCACGCAACAAACGCACGCGAGCCTTCACAACCAGCAGCCCGACCAGCCACACGCATGCTGTCATGCCAAGCAGCAGCCACTCAGCCATCTCGCCGACCCGAACTTCGCTCGATGGTTCCCATCATGATGAGTAGTTGTGAGCCGACGGTCTTGAGCGTCGATTCGATGACCCTGCTTACATTCATGCTGTTTGCCGTGCCAAATCCAGCAACACACCTTCGCGCAGTCCATAGTCACTGACGAGCACCGTCGTCACGCCCAGCGTGTCCATCACGGTTCTCAAGATGATCGCACCCGCGGCAATTACATCCTCGCGGTTCCTCTCCAACCCCGGAAGCCCCACGCGGCCGGACTTGGTGCGACTCAGCAATGTCGCTTCCAAGGCTTGAACTTCTGTTCGCATCAGGCGGTAGTTGTGAATCCGCGCCGGCTCGTAGGCAGACAACTGCTGCGCCATCGCCGCAAGCGCCGTAATCGTCCCGGCAGTTCCGACGAACACCGCAGCCCGATAGCCTTCCATCTCCAACACTGCAGCCCTGGTTTCCCTTGCCGCCCATTCTCTTGCCTGCTCGACTTCCTCGCTCGTGGGTGGATCGTGCTGCAATACGCGCTCGCACAAGCGGACAACGCCGATGTCGACCGATCGGACTAGCGGAGAGCGGCCGGGACGGTCGAGGATCAGCTCGGTACTTCCACCCCCGATGTCCAACGCCAGCATGTCCGTCACGCCCTTCGGCAGACCGGATCTGATTCCCAGCAGCGTCCGTCGCGCCTCTTCTTCTCCGCTGATCACCTCCACCGCCAACCCCGTCTCACGCCTGACCAGATTGACAAACTCATCCCGATTGGCGGCGTCCCGCACAGCACTGGTGGCGACTGCGACCGCCGCTTCGACTTGCGCTCGTTCGATGGCCTGGCACCACTGTTTGAGCGTCGGAATCACACGCGCCATGGCATCGGGATGAAGGGTCCGATCCCGATCGACGCCCTGGCCAAGCCGCAGGATCTTCCGCTCGGACTGAATCTCGCGCAACGAACCCGATGGCAGGAGCTCGGCGATGAGCAATCGACAGGTGAGGGTACCGATGTCGATCCCGGCAAGAATGCGCGGGAGGGGGGCACTGGAAGCGGTCATCAGCTGAACCGTCTCACTGACCCTCAAGTGAAATATCGTTCATCTCGAGCAACAATTTCGTCTTCTCTTCCTGCAGCGTGCGCACCTGCTGCATCAGACGAGCAATGTCTGGGTCTGTCACGATCCTCTCGACGGTTTCCCCACGCTCCTGCAACTCCAGGGTCCGTTCACCGATATCTCCATACAGATCGTCGAGCTGTTGATCGACCTTGCGCAATTCCAGCCGATATCGAAGCAGTTCGCCCTCTTCCAGCGCTCGAGTCGCCGCATGGGCCGTCCCGTGGCGCAACGTGACCCATCCTGCGCGTAGATCGTGTCCCAAGCGCTGCAACAACCCCATGCGTCCCTCCTTCTGCTATCCAACCACACTGAGGGCAAGCCGGTCTTGCCATCGGCGAACCAAATTGCGCTTCAAAGCCTGATGCCCAGGCTGAGACAAGGTCCCATCGCACGCCACCAGAGCAATGGCCTCTCGTCTTGCCTGTTCGAGCAAATCCGCATCCCGCACGAGATTCGCCACCTTGAACTCCGGGACGCCCCACTGGCGTAAGCCCAGTAGTTCACCCGGTCCTCGAATGCGCAAATCATCCTCGGCGATCACGAAGCCATCCGTGGATTTGACCAGTGCTTCCAACCGTTGCTGGGCGGTCGACTCCGCCCTGGGCGTTCCATCAGCCGTCACGCGGGGCCCTGCCGCGCGCAGCGGTGACGACGCCATCAGAAGGCATAGCGACTGATGAACTCCTCGCCCGACCCGGCCCCGCAACTGATGCAGCTGCGCGAGGCCGAACCGCTCCGCATGTTCGATGAGCATGACTGTCGCGTTGGCGACGTCCACCCCAACCTCAATGACGGTGGTAGCCACCAGTATCTGAATATCCCCAGCCTGGAAGGCCCTCATGGTCCGTTCCTTCTCCGCAGCCGATAACCGACCATGCAGGAGCCCGACTCGCCATTGGGGATGCTCGGCTTGAATCTGTTCCGCCCCTTGCATCGCCGCCTTGAGATCGATTTTTTCCGATTCTTCCACGAGGGGATATACGATATACGCCTGCCGCCCTAACTGGATCTGGTCCCGGACGAGTTGCCAGGCTTTGTGACGTTGGCTTTCTGCAAACAGGAACGTGCGGACCGGTTTTCTCCCAGGCGGAAGCATATCGATTACCGACACATCCAAATCACCATACACAGTCATCGCCAGCGTGCGGGGAATCGGTGTCGCCGTCATGACCAATACATCCGGCGCATAGCCCTTCTCCAGCAAGGACTTGCGCTGCAACACACCGAATTTGTGTTGTTCATCGATAACTGCCAAGCCGAGGTTTGCAAACTTCACCCGCTTCTGGATCAAGGCATGGGTCCCGATAGCGACATGCGCCTCACCCGACGCCAACTGCCTCACCTTCTCGTTCCGTTCCTTTGCTTTTCCACCTCCGGTCACAAGCACCGCCGACAAGCCGATCGTCCCCAGCAGCGACGAGAGATTCCGGAAATGCTGCTCAGCCAAAATCTCCGTCGGAACCATCAACGCTGATTGATAGCCCGAGCCGCAAGCCATCGCGATTGCCTTCAACGCCACCACGGTTTTTCCGGATCCGACATCACCCTGAACCAGCCGATTCATCGGTTGCGTCGACACCATGTCCGCCTGGATTTCGCCGAACACACGCTCCTGCGCAGGCGTCAGGCGGAAGGGCAACGCTTTTTCGAGGCTGGTGAGCAGCGGCACGTCGGCGCGAAAGCGAAATGGCTTGGGCTCATCCTTCGTCGCCCGATGCCGGAGAGCCATGGCAGTCTGCAGTACGAACAATTCTTCGAAAGCCAGCCGTCGATGGGAGGGACTCATGCCACGATCAAGCCGTGGAAGGTCCGTTTTAGGAGCCGGAAAATGCAGAAGCCGAATCGCCTCGGAAGCGGGCATCAAGCGGTACCGCGCCCGAATCTGAACCGGCAGGATTTCCTCGACCTCGGCGCCATACTCGGCCAACAGACCGTGGATCAGCCCCCGCATCTGGCGGGACGTCCAGCCCTTGGTTTCGTGGTAGACAGGCACGATCCGACCGAGATGCAGCAACTCGTCTTCGCTGCCGGTTAAGATCTCGAATTGCGCCACCTCGAGCCGAAGCTCGGTCCAGCCGCTCCTGCCCGCAATCACTCGTCCGGTCATCATGACCCGCAGGCCTTCCTTGAGCACATTTTCCAAGTACGGCTGGTTGAAAAAGGTCGTCTGTACGGTCCCGGAACCGTCGCTCAACCATACCGTCAGAAGCGCCATCCGCCGGAACCTGGCCTTACTTGCAGAGGCCTTCGTGATGGAGCCGCAGACCGTGACCGCCATCCCTGGAACGAGCTTCGCCATCGGTGTCACGACCGAGCGGTCTTCATACCTCCAGGGTGCTGTCCAGAGCGCCTCTTCGACAGTCGAAATTCCTAGTCGTTCCAGCAACTGTGTCCGCTTTGGTCCCACTCCCTTGGCAAATCGAATAGGCAAGTCCCACAAGGGTCGCCCCGCCTTCCATTGAGAAGGCGACACCGTCGCTTCTCGCTCCCCAGAGTCCGTCGGCTCTGAAGGTGCGCGTTCCGCTCCTGTCGCACCGCTCAACTCGCGCAGCAAGTCCAACGCCTTCGCAAGACGGTCTCGCTGCTCCATCGGAGACAGGCCGGTATGGAAATCGACAAACAGGTTTCGTAGGGAGAGCAAGCGAGCTTCGACCGATCGTGGGTAGACCCGCCCCCCTAATAGCTCGATCACTTGCTCGGAAATAAACCGGTCGAGATTGCGGACTGCCCCCAGATGTGCCCCTGCATCCCGGGAGGCAAACTCAATTGGACGGGTGACACGTTCCACGAAGGCGGGCAAAACATCGCTGGGGGTGGGAACGTCAGGACGTGGCATCCTGACGCGGGATCGTATCACAGCCCC
Source organism: Nitrospiraceae bacterium (assembly GCA_019637075.1). NCBI lineage: Bacteria > Pseudomonadati > Nitrospirota > Nitrospiria > Nitrospirales > Nitrospiraceae > Nitrospiraceae bacterium. Next base: position 35,228 of record JAHBWI010000008.1, read on the forward strand.
TCACCCTCCTCAACGAGCGGAGAACGCTTGACTGGCATCGGACCGACGCCGGAGCAGCCTGATTTATCGACTTTTCTTGGTGCTTTTCAGACCCGATGTTAGAGTGATCCTGCGGCAACTCATCCATTGGGGCACCCATGTATCGTCGCAATATTAGACACATTCTGACTCCCCTTGCGGTGCTAATCGGAATATTCGTTCTCTACCATGCCTGGATCAAACCCCATTTCTTCCCCGATCCTCCGCCGCCGCCACCGAAAGTTGTCGTCGAGGAAACAGCCCCAGCCCCTTCAACACCAGTTGCCCCACCACCAGAAGCGGTTCAGGACGAACCGAAGCGTCCGCGCACCCTGGACCCCGTCAGCATTCCGGTTCCAAAACATTCGGAACTGCTGAGCGCCATCCATGAAGAACTCGAGAAACGAAATTTGGCCATAGCTGAAACAAAACTCAGCGAGATTCCGTCGTCTTTGATGGCGGAATCCGCCACTAAACGGCACGTTGCGATTCTTTGGAACAATTTGGGAATCTTGCAGGAACGGAACGGTGGCACCGAAGTCTCCGTGAAAGCTTTCAAGAAGGCCGTCGCCTTGGACCCTCAGAACGCGGTGGCCCATCTCAACCTGGCCCATGCCTATTGGGGACTGCGCGACCCCGGACTGACTCTAGACTTTCTCAGAACAGTGTCTGCCTTAGCGCCGGATGAGCCCTTCCCACACCTGGCCTTGGCCGACCTGCTGCAGGAAAAGGATCAGATGAAGGACGCCGCCCGTCATTTGGCTGAGGCCAAGGAGCGGATCAAAAAGGACCCAGGCCTGCAGTCATACTTGAATTCGGTGACTGCAAAGGTACAGCACACCGAAAAGATCGAGGAGAAGCTGTCCGCCCACAGCACCGTCCACTTCACCGTAAAATACGACGGCAACGAGGACCCGGCTACCTGGACGACCGTACTGGAGATTCTCGAGGAGTCTTACCGCGACATCGGGCAGAAGTTTAACCATTTTCCGACCAAACCGATCATCGTCGTGCTGCATACGAAAGATCAGTTTCAGAGTGCCACGGGAAGCCCGGGCTGGGCTGACGGATTGTTCGACCCCGTGCTCGGTCGAATCCAAATTCCAAGCCAGGGAGCGGCAACCGACCGTACCTGGTTGACACGGGTTCTGCGGCATGAGTTCGTACACGCGCTCATCCACGACGAGCTAGGCGCCAACAGCGGTACCATTCCAACCTGGCTGAACGAGGGATTGGCGATGCAACTGGCCGGGGATCAGTGGCAGGAACTGAAAGATGTCATCCACGGAGAGCAGGCGCTGATGCCGCTCACGGCTTTGGAAGGCAGCTGGGATACCCTACCGGCCGAGACTGCCAGCGTGGCCTATGCAGAAGCCAATTCGGCCACCCACTATCTGATCGATCAGTTCGGCATGCACAAGGTGCATGAGATCTTAGCCCACCTGAAGGCCCGCCAGACGATCACGGCAGCGATTCACGATAAGCTGCTGATGTCCTACGATCACTTCCAGCAGCAGTGGGCGGACAACTTCGGCGGCAAACTGCAGCAGCCGAAGTCTTAGAGTTCAACGCAGGCTGGTCTGATGGCTCTCGACACCCCGTGGGCTTGTACTGTTCCATAGCGGAAGCGTCTGGGGATGAGGCTCACTGTCCGGTTCGACCGTCGGCTCGTCGATGTGGTCCAGTTCCTCGAACGAGTCCTGCCATAGCAGTTTCCCCGATGCTCGCTCATATGTCTTCACCACCAAGTCGAATACATGCCCGATAGGTTCGCCGGCGCGAGGTGCGACTCTGGACTCATCGACCACGGCTGCCGCCTTCACCTTCTTCTTGTTGCCGGGGACGAATTGATCCTGCCACACCACACCCCCGGTGGAAGGATTGACCGCCCGGACCGAATAGAGAGTCTGCAAGGGTTTTTCCTTCTGCCCCCCGATCCGCACCGCGGACGGTTGCCGGGGGATCAGCGTGGCAGTTGTCTTCGTCATGCCACCTTGACCTTCCTTCAAGAGATTCAACTGTCCTTCCCACAAAAACCTGCCCGTTTCCGCATCGTACACGCGAAGGATGAATTTGGGCGCTCCGGCTCCATCTACACCAATCCCGCCGGCAAAGATTCGCCCTTTGTTGTTGTCATGCTCCGACACCCCTTCCTCTTTCACATTTAGTTCAAATGAGTCCTCGGAAAGGACGGCGCCGGTCTGGGCGTGGTATGTGCGAACGGTAATCATCGATGAATCGGCGGCTTGGAAGCCAAACCCCGCGGCAAGCACATCTGAATGCTCAGCCCGTGACTGTGCGATTGGGACGTCCTGATCGAGCGATGCCGTGGTCCAATCAGTAAACCGAAATGGAGAGGCGTCCGAGTCGGCGGGACAGAGCCAGACCGCCACCCAGAGTACCCACACGAACCAACCAAGAACCCCGCGCGTCGCTAGTGAAGGAGATCCACTTTGAACCTGGATTGTGTTGGGAGCGGAATCAGGCTGGTCGAGGGAATGTCGGTATTGATTCGCCACTGGTGCCTCCCTGGTGAGACGCGATTGTGGCCCGCAGGGATGTGTCTGGTAAACCACACCGTGGCCTGGGCGTTCCCCTCAAAAGTGGGAGTCAGCGCGAACGGCGGCTCATGCTCAACACCCTTCGCAACCGGTGACAAGGGCTGTTGCCGCAGCGCGTTGCCCAGGCTATAGTGCCGGCATGAACCAGACAAAGCCTCTCTTGGGTCTACTTGGGCTGCTGATCGCGATTGAAGCCGGTCTTCAGACCATCGCCCCGAGTTCAATTGAGTCCGATACGACACGCGCACTGCTCATGGGATTTTTGTTTGGAGTCCCGGCATGTCTCACCGGGGCGGTCATGTGGACGGGACGGCGATGGGCCGTGATGGCGATCGTCATGTACGGAACGATTGCGCTGGCGCTTGACTTGGCAACCCTTGTGCAGGAACTCAGCCAGTCCGCCTTGCGTGTCCCAGTCGTGGTGCTGACGGCGGGAAGCAGCCTCTGCTGTTTTTTGCTGATGTTGCTCGGTGGGCGGGCGGTGCTTACGATCGAGGACGCTGGGCCTGGAGTAGACCGCCGTCCCAATCTTCGGTCCCCTTCTTCATTCTGACCGGCTTCACATTCACATATCCCGCCCGACGGAGCCAGGCCGAAGTCGCATCGAGTGAATAGGTATTGCCTCGTTCGGTAAAGAGCAGCATCGTGACGGCAAACAGAGAGGCTTCCTCGGGATAGAGCCCTTCCCGATCGTGGAGAAACGCATCTTGGATGATGAGCCGTCCCCCTGACTTCAATGCACTCAACAGCCTTTCAAACAGCGCTTGGTTTTCCTCTGCCGAATAGATGTGCAACACGTTCGAGTACCAGATCACATCGTATTGGCCGGGTACGGGATCCCGCATGAAATCTAATGGAAGGTATGACAACCTGGCCCCGGCCTTGAGAGGCCGAGCGATTTCCTGGGCCACCTCCAGCGCCTCCGGGCGATCACACACGGTTGCTCGAAGCGCAGGATGCTCGGCAAGAAATGCGAGCGCATATGTTGCCGGACCTCCGCCCAAATCCAACAATCGCCCGGCTTTTCCAAGGTTCACTTTTTTTGCAATGGCAGCCGCCACATCGACAGACCGATGATGCATCGCCCAGGTGAACTGCCGGCGATACCCAGGCACCTCCGGCTCGTCGTGATCGAGGGGGGACCCGGTACGCACAGCCTCGGTCAGCCGGGACCAGTCATGCCATTGGCTCTTGAGCAATTCGAGATAGGCGCCGCGGTAGGCGCGATCACGTGCATTCAAGGCCGTCGCGGCGAACGGGCTATTGCGATAGCGGGGCCCCTTTTTCGTCAATAGTCCGCACATCGCCAAATTTCTGCAGAGAATCTCCAACCCGCGCTCGCTGACTTTGAGCTCAGCGGCGAGCGGAGCGACCATGCGGGCCCTTTTGCCCAATGCAGTAAATAAATCCAGTTCCAGGGCGGAAAGGATGACACGGGGCAGCCGATAGGCCGTGAGGAGGTCACGGAAGGTATCGAGGGAGGTGATAGGAGATGCGAGAATTTCCGACATGGACGGTGGCGAGTTACGAACCAAAACGGAATTGGGATTGGCACCACTGCACGGCGGCGGTGACATCATCCGCTTGTTGGAAATCGAAGTGTTTGCGGAACGTGATTGCAACATACTCGTCGTTCATTTCCGTTTCTTCCTCGAAGCCGGCCTTCAGCAGCGCCGGACGCTTTTTCGAGACCGCGGGTCCGAGGAAATACTTCGCTTGCTTGGCGACTTCATCACTTCCGAGATCCTCGGTGGTGCCATCACACATCAGACTCTTCACATCATCCATTGCGATGCCGTGCTGACAGAGCAGCACTCCATCGGGTCGCACTTCCAGCACCCACCCGTCATCGGTCAAGTCCAACGCCAATGCCCCGCCCGGATCAAGCTCATAGAAGCGAGGCACGGCAGTAACTAAACGGCTTCGAATGTCTTCCCAGCGGGAACCGGCCGCCATGCTCATTGGTTCGACTCCCGACGTGAGGCCCCCGCGTCTTCAGCCACAAGTTGCGCGCGCAACCGCTCCAGACGCTTGGTGTTCTCATCCAGCTTGGGTAGCTTATACTTGCGATCCATTTGCACGACGGATTCCATTAATTCCGAGGCCTCCCGTAAGCGACCAAGCTCCTCATAACATTGCGCAAGAACGTAGCGGGCCGCGCCGACCCGCAATTCATCGCGCCCCCGTTCGGCAATCGATTGGCTCGTGTGGCAACAAGCCATCGCATCCTCGTACCGCTTCTGTGTTGCAAAGGTCCGCCCCATCATGCGCCAAGCATCTGCCACGCCCCCTTGGTTATCAAGCCGTCGCATGAGGACGAGAGATTGTTCATAATGACGAATCGCTTCATCAAACAGGCCGGTCTCGCGGGCGACCAATCCCAAGTCCGAAAACAGAACAGCCTTCCCCATCTCGTCATGCACCCGAGTCATGATGTCCAAGGCTTCCAAGTAATAGGCGCGAGCTCGGTCCCATTCCCCTGCGTCGGCCCGGAGATTGCCAAGGTTCGCCAAGGTAGTGCCGATGCCCTTGTCGTCGCCGAGTACCTTTTGTAATTCAAGCACTTCCTGGTAGTGATTTTGCGCCGCCTCGCGCCGACCGCTCACGGCGCAGATATTGCCAAGATTGCCCAGCGTGGCGCTTAGCGCACGCTGATCACCCGTCAGACGATCACACTCCAGTGCCTTAGCGTAGCAGGCGTAGGCCTCGGTGTAGAGACCCCGGGCAAAATGCTCATTGCCTTGGCGATTAAGTTCTTCCGACAGTCCGTTACGTAGAGGCATCGTATTACGCCTGAAGCACCCGTTCAACGACCGGTTTGGCACCTGTCAAAATGCTAGCGCCATCGCCTACGAGAATCGAGTCGAAATTGTACTTGAGCAGCCGCCGCAGGCCTTCCCTGGCCTTGGCAGGATCGCTGTATTTCTCCGGTGGCAGGAGACTCAGGCTTCCCGATGGTTTACCGATCAAGGCATCGCCCACGATCAACACACCCCGTCCCTGCTGAAGAAAGAGTGCCGACTCGCCGGAAGACTTCTGGTCCTTCAGTTGAATCACCCAAATCCCGCCGGGGAGCAATTCTCCGTCACGAAAGGTCTTCGTCGGCTTCAGGTCCATTTGCGAGGCATCTGCTTCCGGCACATAGAGTTGACATTTGAACTCTCCCTGCAGGGCAGCCGCCTCCCGAATATGGTCTCTGTTTGTAATCACGATATAGTCAAGTGGGCCATTGCGCCTGATGTGGGTACCGGCCTCCGCCGTCATCGGCGGCGGATCGATCAGGATTTTATGGTCCCCGACTGAAAGGAATAGACCATTGAAATCAAGCTGTTTTTCTTCGGAAAACCATGAGTATTGCCAGACACCCGGAAGCAAAGCCTTCATTGTCTCAATCGAGTCCCTTCCCCAGTAGGAGTCGCGCCAAGAATATGTCTCACACCCCGGCTCGGAACCGTTCGGAGGCGCTCACAAACCGGCCATATTTTCCCGAACTGTTTTCGTCACCTTGGCAAGAATGCTCGCATCCTCCGTCAGATCGATAATATCGTCTTCCGGAATGGTAATGAACTTGCGGTTCTTCCCCTTCGTCAGCGAGATCAGAAACATGCTGTTCGTCGGCTTAGTCGGGATAACAACCTCGACGGCTGCATCAAGCCCCTCCACCACTTCGACAAACCGCTGCTTACCTTCAGCCCACTCGTCCATAGCGATTCCTGCTCCTACATTCCGCTCACAGCCAGTAACTTTTCGACTTCCTGTATGATGACATCCGCGCCGGCCAGTTCCATATTCCCCACCCGCTGCCAACGGATCACGCCTTTCTGATCGATCACGTATACATTGGGGATGAACTTTCCCCCACCATAGAGCTTGTCAGTGGTCTTCGATGGATCGAGCAGGTAGGGATACGTCACCTTCACTGGAAACGCACTCAAAAATTCGCCCACGTCACGCTTGGGGTTTCCGGATGAGTTTACCCCAATCACGGCTACATTTTTCCCAGCCATGGCCTCGTGAACTTTTTGCAAATTTGTCCCCTGCACCATACAGGGATCGCAGATATGGAATAGGCCAAGCACAATGACCTTGCCTTTCAGGTTATCCAATGCAACGGATTCACCTGTCATTGATGCCAAAGTAAAGGCCGGTGCAGACTCGCCCACCTTGAAGAATCCTGCCGCCAACAGGTTATCTGCGCTCCAGATTGAGGCGATAAACAACCCCAGGATGATCAGCGATCGCTTCATGGATACCTCCTTCTGCGGGATTTTCCCCCTTCGTACGACCCATCACGCGCCGTAAGACCGGCCCGTCGCCATACGCGAGGGTATCCTAGCACGCGTTTTTTTTCGGGAGCAAGGATGACAACACGAGGGAGGCAGAAGCATTGACAGACCGACGGCGGGGGAGAGCAGACGGAGCTTTATCCAGGACTGTGTAGCCAACGCGCCATAGCTCGACGCAGGCGGGCGATCGGCAAGCATCGCACGACCAACCGTTGAATCGGCTTCACAATTCGATACAGCACCCGCAATGAGGACTGTCCTCGAAACCACGCTCTGTCCCCCTGTACCACCAGTGAATCAACCCGACAGAGGGATAGCCCGAACTTCCACCGCTCAAGTGTCGAGTCTTTCAACATATAGTACAGGGCTTCCGCCTGCTCCTCGTCCACACCCTGCTCTGGACGCTTGAGCAATTGCTTGGGCATGTAACGAATCACCGTGGAGAAATCGGTATCTGAATCGATTTCCATCGCGACGATTTTAGGCAAACCGATTTCGAAAAGATTCCGAGCCAGCGCCAGTCCCAGCAACACCATTCGACGGCAGCCCCACTCATCGGCCTGAAACAGAACGCGACTCCAATCCAGCGTCTTTCGGCGCTGAACCAGCTCCGCCACGTCGCACACCCATTTCAGTTGTTCCCACCCGTGCTTCGAACCGTGCACGCAGAGCAGAATCAGGAGATCCTCCGGACACAACCCCATTACCGGTCGTGTGGGAAGATGCACCGGCTTCAGGCGGGTCCAGAACACGCCGCGATCCAGCCGAAATGCAAAATGCTGCCGGGCCATCAGCCATTGGAGATCGACAGCAACAATACCGTTTTTTTTCTGAAAAAAATTGTACGGTTCGTCAGATTCGCTGGCATGCTCATTTCGGCTGGACAATTGATACCCCTGCGCCCACAGTGCTTGCCTAGCCTGTGGAATGGACGACTGATCAACAATCAGGTCAAGGTCGGCGCACTCCCGCAAGCTCAGATCTCCATAGGCCGCTTGTGCTAAACTGACCCCTTTGAACGGAATAGCGCGCACACCTCTCGCCGCCAGTGCATCCAGCACCGCGACTAGCTCCTTCGCCAACAATGTATTCAACAGGGTGTTGGCTTGAATGTGCCTCCGCAATGCTTCATGCGTTTCCTTTGCGATTACGCCGGGGCAAATGCTCGCCAAATTCCGATAGACCAATGGGATGACACCGTGGGCCCGCGCCAGTCGCCACACCAATTCCCAATCCAGCGGCTCGGTCACCAGATCAGCCACCTCGACTCGCACAAATTCCGTGACAGTCGTTCTGGCGCATAACACCAGCAAACGCCCCTCACGAGACAGATGTGACAGTCCGGTCGCAGGAGCGATTGCACCGACAGTCAGTCTGACTCCAGGACGCTGTCGTTTCCAGAGATTGATCAAAGACACATCTTCCCGTCTCATGCTGATGCTCCGGACGAATTCGTGTGGACCTGTAAAAGAGGCGTCACCAATTGAGGCAACTCCAGCACATCCCTGCCAAAATACAGGCGGTAGCAATCTGTCATCGCAACCAAGCGACTTAAGGCGTGGAACTCCGTCTTCGCCACCACCGGATCAAATACCAACAGAGAATGGGGAAGAATGAGCTCAAGTGCCTGTTTTTTTGACAATGGCTCAAGACAACTGTATGGAGCATCGATGACTTGAGGGAATAGGATGAGCCGCGGCACACAAGGCCGACCCAGAGGCCAAGGGTAAAGTTCTTCAGCGTAAAAGTACCGCTTGGGGATACCGGGACGCAGGATCGACTGCGGCGCCTCGCGCAGTTCCGGAAAGAATTCCACTGTCCGGTCCGTGACATTGACCTTCAAGGGATAGGGCAATAGTTCGACCCCCTGTTCGGTCATTCGAAAGAAAGGATGATCGTCGGACAGGTAGCGATAGCCGGAACGCAACAGTGAGAGAAACGCGGTCGTCTTGCCCCTCCCGCTAAACCCCGGGATCAACACCCCTTTCCCATCTTTTTCCAAGGCGGTTGCGTGAAAGGTAAACAACCCACACCGCTTGGCCAGTTCGACGATCACGAAATGCACAAAACTCGCTCGAACGTCCAGGGACATTCTCTCCGGCCGAACGATCCATCCCTTGGCGGATCTGCTGCTCCCATCGATCACGATGAGGCCTTCGCCATGAAAATCGGCTATCAGCATGCCTCCATCGGCAAAGATGTCGCATTGCCAAGTCGTGGTGCCGACATCCCCCTTCGGGATACCGCTTCCTTGATACAGCCGCTTCGCTGTATCGGGAATCTGAACGGGGACCTGTTCGCGGTGATCCACAGCCGTCAAACCGACCTCCAGCAGTACTCCCTGATGGGACGCCCGACACTCGAAATAACCTAGGAGCTGGGAGGTTGCCTCAACAAGAACACATGAATCTGTGCGCAAGCGAATATTCACCCCGTGGATCGAGAGAAACACCTGATGTTCTGCATGTGTGACAAGCATCATTGCTCTCCCTGTTGCACGATATCCGAAGCTCAGCGATCCAAAATCCTCAGGGTTGGCCAGCCTGTTCAGCTGGCCAACCCCATCAATGCACCAGGCTTATTTTAGATCCTGACACACACGAGACAGCACGATCGCCGTCACATCACGCAACAACTCATGCTTCACAAGGGCCGGCTTCACATATGCAACTTTCTTCTGCTGTTCCATGATGCTCTCCTTTCAGCTCCCCAGGAGCATGAACGGGGCGAACGAGCAGGATCGATCGCCCATGATTGTTCTGCGACAGGCCCCCTACTAGTTTTCGCCACGGACGATGCGGGACACGACCAAGGCCGTCACGTCACGCAGCAACTCATGCTTCACGAGCGCTGGCTTCACGTACGCCTGCTTCTGCTGCTGTTCCATTCGTCCTCACCTCCTTTCAGTTTGAATAAGCCCCTCTTGCGTCAAGGCGGATATGAGCTCTATCAAATCACGCGTGGCCTGCTCCCCTGTCACTTCGAACCTGGCACACACTAATGACAACAAATCCTGAATTGATCGATCACCGGCGCAGTGATCCCAGATCAGAGCACCGACGGGATTCAACGTGTAATATCGTCCCGTGCTCAAATTGAGGAGCACGGCTTCACCGTCCATGTTGGTCCCATGCACATCTTCGTTCCTTTTCGGGAATACCGTTGCGAGCTCGCAAGACTGGCGGCCAAGAATTTCAGCCGGCATAGGCATCGACAACCTCCTCAGTCAAAAAATGAACGGCAACGCAGATGATCGACATGCGACATGGCGTACAACACAGTTCAAGGAGTGAAGAGTAGCGGTGAGACTGGACGGCCCACGCAAATCGCATCGCATCATTAAGAATCGAGTGACTCGGCCCAACGAGAGCGGCCTTGGATCAACCTGTCAAATGCACCGACCGTGAATGTGATGACTGCCCATGCGCCGAGGCCCACAATACCGGGCTCTTTATGTGGCAACCATTACCACTGCGACTGGTCCGAACCATCTTTTTGGGGGGGATGTCCTACGCCCACACCGACGCCGTACGGACAGATTAGCAGGCGGCCTGATGCACTCTACCTCCTCAAATCAACTGCAGGATGTTCGAGGGAACCGGTGACACGCTGTTGTTCAGAATTGCACGCAGATAGAGCGATTGTTCCCAAACAACCGTCCCGCCGAGTGGAAGAAGAAACCCTACCGGATGTCGGTCTTCACAACCTGAGAATGGGCGGAGGGGGAAGGAAAACACACGGTTACGGCAAAAGAGCGCCAGTATGGTGAAGGCTCGAGAAACTCTTTGTCCTCGAGCATCAACCATGCATGGCCCTCGAGTTTGCCGTTCAATCTGGCTACCCCACATCGGAACTGTGCAGGGAAGCCGAACTTTCGAGCGAACCAGAGGAGCGTCAGAGAGCGAGGGAAGCAGTTGCCTTTGAGATTGTATGGAAACCGATCCAGCCAGCGATCGGTATAGTACGCAGCGTCATCCATTCCTACATGATCCTGAGTGGACGCCACCGGTCCGCTGGCCAACCATCCTAATAATCGTGGCAGGCTCACCACACGCAAGGCGAGACGGATAGCTAGGATAACTAGGCCTGTTTGTGTAACGAGGCGGTATTTGCGAATGAGCCGCATACCGCTCAGTGTAGCAATCGGGACAGAGAAGTCCAGACGATCCTAGGTTCAGACCGCTGATGCAGGGGGATACGAAGGGTGCACTAGCGTGACGGTTCGAAAAGCCCCAACTGGCGCTCTTCGGCGCGGGTGAACGAGATGGGATATCGCTCGGTAAAGCAGGCGTTGCAGTACTGTTCCGGGGCACCGGGAGCTGACTTCAGCATTCCGTCGAGACTCAGATAGGCCAGGCTATCGGCCGTGATGTATTTGCGGATTTCCTGCGCCGTGTGGCTGGAAGCAATCAATTCCTTCTTGTTCGGCGTGTCGATACCATAGAAACAGGGTGAGACGATCGGCGGTGAACTGATCCGCATGTGGACTTCCTTCGCCCCTGCGTGCCGAAGCATTTTCACGATCTTCCTGCTGGTCGTGCCGCGGACCAACGAATCGTCTACCACAACCACCCGTTTGCCTCGAAGGACCTCCGGCACCGCGTTCAACTTCACTTTCACACCGAAGTGACGAATGGACTGTTCCGGTTCAATGAATGTGCGGCCCACGTAATGATTCCGGATCAGGCCCGTTTCGAAGGGGATTCCAGACCCCTCTGAGAACCCCAAGGCCGCCGGAACCCCTGAATCAGGAACGGGAATCACGATGTCCGCCTCGACCCATGACTCCTGAGCCAGTTGCCGCCCTAGAGCCTTCCGAATGGCATACACCGCGCTGCCGCCGAAAATCCTGCTGTCTGGTCTGGCAAAGTAGACGTATTCAAATACGCACATGGCAGGGTCCGTCGGCGGGAACGGCCGGTAGCTGGTGATCCCAGCATGATCCAGGACCACCAGCTCTCCCGGGTCGATCTCCCGCACATACTCCGCATCAAGCAAATCAAACGCGCAGCTCTCGGAGGCCACCAGCCAAGAATCTCGCAACCGGCCCAGGCACAGGGGCCGGAGGCCATGGGGATCCCGAGCTGCGACGAGACCCTGATCGGTCATGAGGACGATGGAAAAGGCACCGCGCACCTGACTGAGGGAATCGATGACGCGGTCCAGCAGCGTATCTGCGCGCGAATGGGCAATGAGGTGGATGATGACTTCCGTGTCCGAGGTCGACTGAAAGATCGCTCCGTAGGCTTCCAACTCGCTGCGGAGCATCGTCGCATTGATGAGATTGCCATTGTGGGCCACCGCCAAATTTCCGAAGGCAAAATTCACCGTCAGCGGTTGCACGTTCTTAAGCCCCGCGCCTCCCGCGGTGGAATATCGGTTATGGCCGATCGCCATATGTCCGGGCAATCGGGCCAATTCACGCTGCGAAAAAATGTCGGCGACCAGCCCCTGGCCCTTCTCGATATAGAACTGCTCACCGTCATTCGACACGATACCCGACGCCTCCTGCCCACGATGCTGCAGGGCATAAAGGCCGAGGTAGGCGAGATTCGCCGCTTCCTTGTGGCCGTAGATGCCGAACACGGCACACTCGTCGTGAAACTTGTCGGGCTGGTATATGGGTAATTCGTTCGGCATGATCAGTCGGGTTTCAGTCCTGGCTGAGGGCACGGGGGATCGCTCCGGCCCATCGGTCATATACGGTGTCGAGGTCAAGATCGAGTGTGCACCCTGGCGTCCGCCGATCGCCATCGACGGTAACGGTCAAACGAGCTCCTCCCACGGTTCCAATTCGAGCGGCGGAGACCCCGGCGTCCCAAGCCGCGTTAAGCACGCGATCGGCATGCTCCGGTCGCACAGACAGCAGAATCCGTGATTGGCTTTCCCCAAATAGCAGCGCGTCCCGGCGCAACCCATCAAGCGGCAATTGTATCACAGCACCGAGCCTTTCTCCTGGACCGGAGATGCAGCTCTCGGCGAGCGCGACCGCGAGGCCCCCGTCCGAACAATCGTGTGCGGACTGCACGAGTCCCTGACGTATCAGATTCAACGCGCAGGCTTGTACGGCCCGCTCTGACTCGAGGCTCAACAACGGAGGAGAGCCCTGTTCCCGGTGATGCAGCACGCGCAGATACTCTGTCCCCCCCAAATCCTCACGCGTCTTGCCCAAGAGAATGATCGCGTGACCGCTCGCTTTGAACCACTGGGTCACGGCCTGATCGGCCCGATCAATCAGCCCAACCATCCCGATCATCGGCGTCGGGTAAATGGAGAGGTCGTTCGTTTCGTTGTAAAAGCTGACGTTGCCGCTGACGATCGGTACGCTCAACGCCTCGCAGGCATCCTTCAGCCCCTCAATGGCCATGACGAATTGCCACATGATGTCCGGGCGCTGTGGGTTCCCGAAATTGAGACAGTCTGTTACGCCGATCGGCTGAGCCCCTGAACAGACCAAATTGCGCGCGCACTCGGCAATGGCAATCTTGGCGCCCTCATAAGGATTCAGCAAACAATAGCGCCCATTGCAGTCGACCGACACAGCCAGCGCCTTGTCCGTACCTTTCACACGCAACACGGCCGCATCCGAGCCAGGCCGAACGATCGTATTCGTGCGCACCATATGGTCGTACTGTTCGTAGACCCAGCGTTTGCTCGCGATGGTCGGAGATTCCAACAGCGCCAGAAGCGCGGCATTCGGATCCTTCACATCCGGCAGCGCGTCGTAATTCAGCGATTGCAGCATCTCCTGATAGGCCGGCGGGGCGCTCGGCCGATCGTATCGCGGTCCCTCGTCCGCCAGCGCCTTTGCCGGAATGTCGGCCACCACCGTGCCGCTATCCTTGACCACCACGTGCCCTGTGTCGGTCACCCGCCCGATGACCGCCGCATCAAGGTCCCATTTGCGGCAAATCGCCAGGACCGCATCTTCCTTACCAGCCTTCGCCACCATGAGCATCCGCTCCTGCGATTCGGAGAGCATGATCTCATAGGGCGTCATACCGGGTTCGCGCCGCGGCACCTCCGCCAATTCCAACTCCACGCCGGTCCCTTCGCGAGAGGCCATCTCACAAGCCGAGCTGGTCAGTCCGGCGGCGCCCATATCCTGAATGCCAACCAGCAAGTCCGTCGACATCAGTTCCAAGCAGGCTTCAAGCAACAGCTTTTCCGTGAATGGATCGCCGACCTGTACGGTGGGCCGCTTCTTTGCCGATTGCTCGTCGAACGAGTCCGACGCCATCGTGGCGCCGTGAATTCCATCGCGGCCGGTCTTCGAGCCGAAATAGATGACCGGGTTGCCGACGCCTGCCGCCTTACCACGAAAGATTCTGTCCTGCCTGGCGATTCCCAAACAAAACACGTTGACCAATGGGTTAAGCGCATAGATGTCGCTGAAGACGATCTCGCCGCCAACCGTCGGAACGCCCATACAGTTACCATAACCGGCAATTCCAGATACGACGCCTTTCAACAGTCGCCGATTCTGGGGATTGTCCAGCCCTCCGAATCGGAGAGAATCCAGCAACGCGATCGGCCTGGCTCCCATCGTGAAAATGTCCCGAAGAATCCCACCGACGCCAGTCGCCGCCCCCTGATACGGTTCGATGAACGAGGGGTGGTTGTGCGACTCCATTTTGAACACGGCACACAGACCATCGCCGATGTCCACCGCTCCGGCATTTTCCCCCGGTCCCTGCACCACGCGAGGCCCGGTCGTCGGCAGTTTCTTCAAGTGGATCCGTGAACTTTTGTAAGAGCAATGTTCCGACCACATCGCGGAAAACATGCCCAACTCGGTCCAGTTTGGATCGCGTCCGAGGATGTGCAAAATCTTTTGGTACTCCTCCTCGCTCAGTTTGTGCTGGTCGAGGATCGCCTTGGTCACTACAAGCGGTTTCGTCGTCATCGTGCCTTCTATCTGGCTAGGAATCACTGTGCAGTCGGATGGAGCATCATGCCCCGACCGTGTCGGGCTCCAATTTGGTCTTCTTCAACGTATCCAGCATGGAGAGGAAAATCCGTCGCCCGTCTTCGTTGCCCAGGAGGGACTCAGCGCAGCGTTCCGGATGCGGCATCATCCCAAGCACATTGCCCTGCGCATTGACGATGCCGGCGATATTGTCCATTGATCCGTTGGGGTTCGCGTCCGCAGTCACTTTTCCGTCGGCATCGCAATAACGGAAGATGACCTGGGCGTTCGCCTGGATACCGGCCAATGCCACGGGATCAGCATAATAGTTGCCGTCGGCATGCGCGATGGGAATCCTCAGCACCTGTCCGGACTCACATTGGTTCGTGAAGCTGGTCGCGGCATTTTCCACCTTCACATACACGTCCTTGCAGATGAAGTTGAGCGAGGTATTTCGGAGCATGGCTCCGGGCAACAACCCGGCCTCCAGCAGAATCTGAAAGCCGTTACAAATACCGAGCACCAGGCCGCCCTTTTTAGCAAAGTCTTTGACCGCCCCCATCACCGGCGAGAATCGCGCAATGGCTCCGGTCCGCAAATAATCCCCGTAAGAAAATCCACCGGGAATGACGATGGCATCCAGCCCCGCCAGCAGGGTCTCCTTATGCCAAATCATTTCCACATACTGTCCCAGCACATCCTTAAAGATATGCTCGCAGTCATGATCGCAATTACTGCCGGGGAATACGACGACGCCTATCTTCATAATGTTCAGGGCTTACGGCGCATGACGAATGGCATATTGTTGTTGAGTGGGATCAGATCCACGCTTCCGCCATCCGCTTTAGGCTATAAGCCATGTGCTCCTATCCGAGTTCGTACCGATATTCCTCGATGATCGTATTGGCGAGCAGCTTCTCGCACATGGCCTTGACCTCGGCTTCGGCCTTGGCCTGATCCTGCTCAGCGACCTCCACTTCCATATACTTCCCGACACGCACGTTTGACGTGTGCTTGAACCCCAGCGCATCCAGCGCGTGCTCAATGGCTTTGCCTTGGGGGTCCAAAATACCCTGTTTGAGGGTCACATGGATCTTGGCCTTCACTGCTCCCTCCCTCAACCTACAGCATTCATGATCATCGGTGCTCGTCTGGGTAAACCGGCGACGGCTCGACTACCGCTTCACTTCCTGCCCTTGGTTCTTCGTCAAATTGTTCACATACTTTCGAATCCGAAAAATCACCCCGACGGTCGCCAAACCAACAAGGGACAGTAGGATGAAGGCCCAGCGCCAAGGAGATTCACGCAGATGGTACGCCATCATGGCGACGGTGGCCGCCCACATCAAAATGGCCGCCACGAGCCCATATTCCATGATGAACCGCACAACCCGACTCATCGATGCTCCTGCCCCGCAATCCTACCCGCACACTCGCTTCAACACTTCCTGGTAAGCTTCCTCGATCTTCCCCATGTCTTTCCGAAACCGATCCTTATCCATCGACTCCTTGGTCGCCTGGTCCCAGAATCGACAGGTATCCGGGGAAATTTCATCCGCCAAAATGAGTTTGTTGTGATGCACGCCAAATTCGAGCTTGAAGTCGACGAGGATCATGCGGCGGTCGCGGAAGAACGGCAGCAAGACCCCATTGATTCGATGGCCAAGGTCGCGCATTTCCCGTAACACGGCCGGCGTCGCCACGTTCAGCAACCGCAGGTGGTCGTCGTTCACCAACGGATCGCCCAGGGCATCATCCTTATAATAGAACTCGATGACGGCCGGCTCGATGGCCACGCCTTCCTTCAGGCCCAATCGCTTGGCCAGACTGCCGGCCACGACGTTGCGCACCACCACTTCGACCGGCACGATCGTGACCTTCTTGGTCAGCATTTCCCGATCGCTCACGCGTTCGAGAAAGTGCGTGGGAATGCCGGCAGCCTCCAGGAGCCGAAACAAACGCTCCGAGACCTTGTTGTTCACGACACCCTTTTCGACGATCGTTCCACGCTTCTGCGCATTGAATGCCGTCGCGTCATCCTTGAAATACTGCAGCACCTGATCGGGCCGATCAGTCGTGAAAATCTTCTTCGCCTTGCCCTCGTAAATCATCGTGCCTTTGGTCTCGACGGTCATGGTCGGTCTCCTTCCGCCCCCGGCTAGCGGGCGAACATTTCCAGAATCTCATCCAACGGTTTCACCGTACCCAGCAGCGTCGGATGTCCCACCCGCCGATTGTGCCGAAACTCATTCACTTTTTCCAACGCGAGCAGGAGGTTGTGAAAATCCTCCAGCTTGTCGGTTTCGAAATACGTAATGAAATCGAAGTCGTCCAAACCCGTCGCATGGTACAACTTCCGCTTGACGGTCATGTGATAGGGCAACGCCGCCTCAGTATGCTCCTTCATCATCGCAGCGCGCTGTTGCTGATCCAGGCCCCACCATTCGGCGTCTTTTCGTATCGGAATCACGATTGCGAAGGGCTTGGCTCCGGGATTGCTGGGCACCTTGAGATTGGCCTTCATATCGTCCGAAAAGCCCGGCACGTAGTTGGGCTTCTTCGTGAGGCCGTGAAAGAGACTCGCCGGTTTCAGATGCCGTCCGAACCTGGTGCCCTGCAGCGCCACCAAAAACTGTTGCGTGTCGGCAAGCGAGAAGGCATGCAGGCGGAACATCAGGTCTGCGTGATCGGACAGACCCCGCAGGAGGTAGGAGTCGATCAGAACCTTCTCGCTCCATCGGTCCAGCAGACCCTTTACCTCCGTCACCGCAACGACGCGGGCATCCCCACCCAACTCCCACCATTCATGGTCCATCTCAAAGGCAGCAAAGGTCCCGTAGACCCCTGGATCGGAAAGTAACCGTTCCCGGTCGGCGGCCCAAGCCGGGACGACCGCCCACAAGGCCACGAGTGAGAGGATGGCGCAGAGTCGAAACCACTTGCTCACGCTCATTGTCACCTCCGCCGTCTGCCCTTCGAGTTGGAGGAGGACCTTTTGCTGAACACCCGCCGAAAAATCTCATCCATGTGCCGCAGATAATACTTCGGGTTGAAACACGCGCGGATTTCGGCCGGCTTCAGATGTTTGGTGATGAATGGATCCTGCTCAGCCAGAACCTGCAGCGCCCCGCCCCCTTTCCACGAGGCCATCGCATTCCGCTGGACAGCCTCATACGATTCCTTCCGCTGAGCCCCCTTGTCGATCAAAGACAGAAGGAGCCGCTGCGAATACACCAATCCTCCGGTC
This sequence comes from Nitrospiraceae bacterium, assembly GCA_019637075.1. NCBI lineage: Bacteria > Pseudomonadati > Nitrospirota > Nitrospiria > Nitrospirales > Nitrospiraceae > Nitrospiraceae bacterium. Next base: position 53,249 of record JAHBWI010000008.1, read on the forward strand.
AATTCGAGATTCCGCTTCATCCGCTCGGGGTATACGATCAGATTGTTGACCACGTCCGTGATCCGAGCCAGCATATAGTCGATCAGGATCGTGCTGTCCGGCATGATGACGCGCTCGACCGACGAGTGGCTGATGTCGCGTTCATGCCACAGCGCAACATTCTCCATCGCGGCCAGGCTGTTGGATCGAATAAGTCGCGCCAGTCCGCACAGGTTTTCCGAGGCGATCGGATTGCGCTTGTGCGGCATCGCGGACGAGCCCTTCTGTCCTTCCGAGAAATATTCCTCGGCTTCCAACACCTCAGTCCGTTGAAGGTGGCGAATCTCCGTGGCGATCTTTTCGATCGAAGCAGCCAGGAGCGCCAAGGCCGTCGCATAGGCGGCGTGGCGATCGCGCTGGACCACCTGGTTGGAAACCGGGTCTGATGTCAGGCCCAGCTGCGCACAGACAAATTCCTCGATGGCCGGGCCCTGGTGCGCGAACGTCCCCATCGCACCCGAAAGCTTGCCGACAGCAATATCACGCCGTGCTGCCTCGAGTCGGACCTTGTGGCGGCAGATTTCTTCGTACCAGATCGCCAGCTTGAACCCGAACGACACCGGTTCGCCGTGAATCCCATGCGACCGCCCCACCATCACCGTATGTCGATGCTCGAACGCGCGTTTCTTCAACACGGCAATGAGCTCGTCCAAATCCACCAAAATCAGGTCTAGCGCCTCGGTCATTTGCACGGCCAACGACGTATCGACGATATCGGAGGAGGTCAGGCCCATGTGGAGGAACCGATGCTCCGGTCCCACGGAATCCATTAAGGACTCCAGAAAGGCGATCACGTCGTGCTTGGTGATCTTTTCAATCTCGGCGATGCGGGCGACGTCGATCTTGGCTTTTTTCCTGATGCGCGCGCTGGTCCCCTTCGGCACCTGGCCGTCACGCTCGAAGGCTGCGCAGGCCTGCAACTCAACCTCCAGCCAGATTTCGTACTTGTGTTGAAGATCCCAAATGGCCGCCATCCGCGGCCTGGTATAGCGTTCAATCATTCTTTACTCGTATCTCGTGGTTCGTATCTCGCATTTCCAACCAGCGTGTGATGGGCAACTCGTTCTTTACGCTTCGCTGCTTCCACCATCCCCGGCGCCGACGACCGGCAGTTCCGGATGGGCGCGCTTTCTGGCCAACCGATCATCGGTACCGAATAACTTGTCCAGAATGCCGTTGACGAATTTGGAGGCCTCGTCGTCTCCGAAACTCTTGGCTAACTCGATCGCTTCGTTCAACGTCACCTTGGCCGGCACCTCCGGCAGATACAACAATTCGAAACAACCAAGCCGAAGGATATTGCGGTCGACAATCGGCATCCGGCTGACTTTCCAATTCGTGGCCTGCGCGCCGATCAACCGATCCAACTCCGGTTTGTGCTTCAAGACCCCGTCGACGAGTCGCTCGGCGAACGCCTTCATCTCCTCGTCCAGCGGGTAGGATTTCCAAAATTCTTGCAGCCAAAGACCGGGCTGGCCGTGGATGTCATACTGAAACAAGATCTGGATCGCGCGTTCGCGGGCTTGATGTCGTGACGCCATGGTCTCCGCCGATCAGCGCGACCGCCGTGAGGCGGACCGTGACGGACGCCGGCTGGAAACAGGCGGCGCCGGCGCTTCCCCCACCTGGTCTTTGGCTAGTTGCCGCATGAGCGTCGCCATCTCGATGGCGGTTTTAGCGGCATCGGCCCCGCGATTCATCTTCGCCGGGTCGGCGCGCTCGATCGCCTGGGCAACCGTATTGGTAGTCAGCACGCCGAACACCACCGGCACATTGGTTTCCATCGAGGCCTGTAGAATGCCGCGGCTCGCTTCCGCACTGATGAAATCGAAATGAGGCGTATCACCCCGGATCACGGCTCCGAGGCAGATCACGGCGTCGAACCGCCCGGACCGCGCCAGCTGCCGCGCGACCAATGGGATCTCGAAGGCACCGGGCACCCGAACCACCTCCAGGTCATCTTCTTTCGTCCCGGCTTTGGTCAGGGTCTTCGCACATTCGGCAAGCAGACGGCTGGTGACAAACTTATTGAATTTGCTCGCGACAATCCCAAACCGGAGACCGGTTGCGTCGTGGGAGCCTTTGCGCAGTTTCATGTGGACGGAATTCCCCGGAAGCAGAACTGAACTCTTGACGCACCAGCGTCGGAAAAGCGGATCATACCTGGTCCCGCCCCTAAATGGCTACTCGTTTTCAGGCTGACAGCTGGAGCCGATGACGGGAACCTGTAACTATGGCGGATCCGTGAATTCGGATAGTGCTGCACTCGCGCTTCGTACGTTCGCAGCTATTGAGATAGTTGCCCTGCGCGCCCCGACCGAGCACCGCGTATCCCTGCGCAATCCGATCTGATATTGAGTGCGGGTGTGCTTCCAGAGACCTATCGCGACTGCCCCTTACACCTTTTTCAGAATGTGCCCCAATTTATTCTTCTTGGTCCGTAAATACTTCACGTTGGCCTGACGCGGTTGAATCTCGATCGGCACACGCTCAACGACTTTGAGCCCATAGCCTTCAATGCCGACAATCTTCCGCGGGTTGTTCGTGATAAGCCGGATCTGATGTACCCCAAGTTGCGCCAGAATTTGCGCGCCGACGCCGTAGTCACGCAGATCGGCTTTGAACCCGAGTTTAAGATTGGCCTCAACCGTGTCGCTGCCTTGATCCTGCAGGCCGTAGGCCTTGATCTTGTTGAGCAGCCCAATGCCGCGGCCCTCCTGGTTGAGATACAACAGCACCCCGCTCCCTTCCTTCTGAATAATCCCCATCGCGCGATGCAGCTGATCGCGACAATCGCAACGCAAAGAGCCCAGGGCATCCGCCGTCAAGCACCCGGAATGGACCCGCACTAAGGTGGGCGTTTCCGGCTCGACCCGGCCCTTCACCAGCGCGATGTGCGTCGCGCCGTCGATCTCGTTCTCAAACGCCACCGCTTCAAAATCCCCGAAAGTCGTCGGCAACTCCGCGCTCGCCGCGCGCTTCACGAAGGTTTCGCGTTGCATGCGGTACTCGATCAACGCCTTGATCGTCACCATCTTCAGCTTGTGACGTCGGGCGAACTTTGTCAGCTCAGGCACCCGCGCCATGGTCCCGTCTTCGTTCATAATTTCGCAGATCACTCCGGCCGGGTAGAGACCTGCCAGCCGAGCCAAATCAACCGAGCCCTCAGTCTGCCCAGCCCGTCGCAACACCCCCCCGGTCTGCGCCTTCAGCGGAAAGATATGCCCCGGCCTCGCCAGATCGGCCGGCGTGCTCTTGGGATCGATCGCCACATGAATCGTCGTCGCCCGGTCAGCCGCGGAAATGCCGGTCGTGATGCCTCTGCGCGCATCGACCGAGACGGTAAAGGCGGTCCCAAAGGTCGCAGTGTTTTCCGCCGCTTGCGGCGGCAGCTGCAATTCTTCCACTCGCTCGGGTGTCAGGGCCAGACAAATCAAGCCGCGCGCATGCTTGGCCATGAAGTTCACCGCCTGCGGTGTGACCTTGCCGGCCGCCATCACGAGATCGCCCTCGTTCTCGCGGTCCTCGTCGTCCACAAGGATGATGAACTTTCCGCGCTTGATGTCCTTGATGGCGGATTCGATCGAGTCAAACGTCTTGGCCATAACACCTCATCACTGGAAAAGGGGCAGACACCTTCCCTTTTTTTACGCCACGTGTCAACGGGAAAAGCCCTCGACCTTGCGGGGTGCCGACGCCATGGCGAGGCCTCGTCGACCCACAAGGACGACGCTCATCGCCGCCGCGGCTGACAACAGGGCGAACAGCACCCAGCCTGGCCCATAACCACCGGTGAATTCGTGAATACCGCTGAACCACACCGGGACGAAAAACCCACCGAGACTGCCGGCCGCCCCGACTAACCCCGAGGCTAGACCGATATGCTTCGGATACCACTCGGCCACGATTTGAAACACCACTCCGTTTCCTACCCCCATAAGCCCGACCGCCAACACAAACCATGCCGTCGCCCAGTTCAATGAAAGCACTTGGCCCGCAGCCAAAAGCACAGCCGCAATCCCAAACAGCACGGCCGCCAGCATTCTGAGCCCACCCCATCGGTCCGCCAGATACCCTCCGGCCGGTCTGATGACACTGCCGAGCAAACTACAACCGGCAGTCACTGACCCGGCCAACACCAGACCCAGCCCGTAGCTTTCGTGAAAATAGAGCGGAAGGAAGCTCGCCAACCCGACGAATCCGCCGAACGTCAGTCCGTAAAGGCCGGCCAGCCAGTACACTCCACGCTGCCCTGTCATCGCAAGGAGGGCCTGCCACCAGAACTGCGCCGGTCGCTGCTGGCGCGGCTGAGGATCCTGGCGCACGAGAAGCGCGAAACATACCAACGCCACCATCACGGGAGCAGCCATGAGCCCGAAGACCCCATGCCAACCGGCAAGCCCCTCCAACCTAGGAGCCAGCGCCAGTGAAAACACGGTACCGACATTGCCTGAGGCCACCAATCCCAACACCAGCCCCTGATTGGCGGGAGGGTAGTTCCGGCTGGCGATCGGCAGGGCGACCGCGAAGCTGGCGCCTCCCATTCCCATTAGCCCACCCACCGCAAGCAACTCGAAGTAACCGGTCGCCCCGCACCAACCCCAGAACAAGGCAGCCAGTTGCAGCCCCAAGACCGCCAAGCCAGTCGGCTTGGCACCCCAGCAATCGCAGGCCCACCCGACGACGATTCGAAGGCCCGCCCCGGTCAACAACGGCAGCGCCACGAGGACACTCTGCTGCGACGGAGACAGACGGAGGTCTGCGCCGATCGCCACCACCAATGCCCCTAACAAGACCCAGACCATGAAGCTGACGGTGAGGTGCAGCCACGCTCCAATCAACGTCGGCCAGTGTCCGCTGCGCAACGCCTCCGGGATCCCGCCCAGACTCACTAAGGCAACCTCCTCGACCGGGAAAAATTCCGGTTGTTCAGCGCACTATACGAGCCGGTGTTTCAGCGGCGCAAGTGAGCGCCCGCGCGCGATCTCGCCTTTGTCCCGCCTGTGACATCTGTTATAGTCACTTTCTTGAAACGAGGCCGAACACGCACGATGACGTCCCCTAAACAGGCGCACAACCAGGATGAGGAGATCACCGACGAAGCGGCGGATGCCGAGTTGTTGGACCCGACGGACGAGGAAGTGACGGAGGAAGAGGATTCGCCGTCCCCGTCTCGCAGCAAGGACCTGACCGAACAACCGCTCGGCACCTCGCTGGTCCCGGTCACCGGGCTTCAGCAGTACCTCACCGAAGTCCGCCGTTATCCGTATTTGTCGAAGGAAGAGGAGCTCCGTCTCTTCGAGGAATACCAGCAGCGGGGTAGCCGGGATGCGGCAATGAAGCTCATCCTTGCGAATTTGCGCGTCTCCGTCGCAATCGCCGCCGAATACCTGCACACCGGCGCCGACCATATGGACTTGATTCAGGAAGGCAACGTCGGGTTGCTGCAGGCCATCAAGAAATTCGACCCGACGAAGAATGTGCGCTTTTACGCCTATGCGGCCTGGTGGGCGCGCGCCTACATCCTCCGTTACCTGTTGAATACTTACCGCCTGGTCAAGGTCGGCACCACGCAAGACCAGCGCAAGCTCTTCTACAATCTGAAAAAGGAGAAGGCCAAGCTTGAACGGGAAGGGTTCACCCCTGACACAAAGTTGCTGGCCGACCGATTGAACGTCCGCGAGCGCGACGTCATCGAGATGGATCAGCGCCTCGGAAGCTGGGAGTTATCACTCGACCAACCCATCGGTGAAGAACAAGACGGCACGCTCATGGACATCCTGCCGGCCCAGGAGCAGGGGGCCGATGAGAAGCTGGCCGACCAACAGCTGAAGAACCTCTTCCGCCGCAAGTTGGCTGAATTCATCACGACGCTCGACGAGCGGGAAGAGGATATACTGCGCAACCGCATCCTCTCTGAATCGCCTCTCACCTTAGAGGACATGGGTTCCAAGTATGGCATCACCAAGGAACGCACGCGCCAATTGGAGGCTCGCATCATCAAGCGGCTTCGGGATTACATCAAGAAAGACGTCAAAGACTTCGACCGCTTGCGCACGTAAGCGCGGGTGGTGCTGCACGACCGCAATTGCGCTCATCCTCACCCTCCCATTGCTGGCCTCAGCGGGCACGCCCCTTTCACCGATCGTTCAAGAAAACCTACGTCCCGGCGATCCCTCGTGGGTCCTCACGGATCCCGCCGACCATGAAGTCGAAGGCTACGCTTCGGCCACCAGCATCAATCTGGGCGAATCGCTCAAGCTCTACATCCACACCACGGATCCAACCGTCGGGCTGGCGATCTATCGCATGGGCTGGTATGGAGGACTCGGTGCGCGACTGGCTCAGGGCCCAATCAGTCTGCCGGGACGACAACAACCCATGCCTGTTGCCGATCCCGTCAGCGGCCTCATCGAATGCGACTGGCACGTGTCGTACATCGTTGATACCAGCTCAACTGATCGAGCCGATTGGCTGAGCGGGGTCTATCTCGTCAAACTCACCGCCCATCCGAGCGGGAAACAAAGCTACATCATATTTGTCCTTCGCGAGGACGAACGGCCCTCAGACTACCTCTTCCAGTCCAGCGTCACGACCTTCCAGGCCTACAACAATTGGGGCGGAAAATCAGGATATCCGTCGAACAGTCTCGACGAACAATGGGCACGGAAATTGTCCTTCAACCGGCCCTACGCCAGGAGCCAACACTCCGCCGGATGGCAGGGAGTCGGCGCTGGAGATTTTCTGACCTCGACCTCGATTCATCCCACCCGCACGGTCTCTACCGCTGGGTGGGAATACAACATGGTGCGGTGGCTTGAACACGAAGGGTACGACGTGACGTACAGTACCGATCTCGATACCCACCGTCGTGCAACCTTCTACCGAGGCCGCAGGGCGTGGCTATCGGTCGGCCATGATGAATATTGGACCAGCGAGATGCGCCGGCATGTGGAGGAGGCTCGCGACCATGGGGTCGGCTTGGGTTTTTTCTCAGCCAACACCTGCTACTGGCAGATCAGGCTGGAGCCCAGCCCCGTTACCGGTGAACCGGACCGCACAATGGTCGCCTACAAAGAGGTGGCGGCGACGGAAGACCCCGTTGCTTTGGACGGCGATCCGACCAACGACCATTTCGTCACGACCCAGTGGCGCGAGCAACCGCTGAACCGACCTGAACACCTGCTTTTGGGCGTCATGTTCGAAACCGTGCCGGTCGATGGTGACATTCAGATCACCAACCGCGAGCACCCAATCCTGGCCGGGGTCCCAATTCCTCCCGACGGCCGCCTTCCCGGCCTGCTTGGCTATGAAATCGATCGGACGTTCCCGCACGGACCATTTGGCCTCACAGTGTTGGCACGTTCGCCTGTGCCGCATCGGGGAGAGACCGCCTATGGAGAGATGACGCTGTATCAAGCCCCGAGCGGCGCCTGGGTCTTTGCGACGGGAACGATCCAGTGGAGCTGGGGCTTGGACGACTACAATGCGCCGACGCTCCGAACCAGTCGCCTCAGCCCAGCCGCTCAGCAGCTGACCCGTAACGTACTAGCCTGGCTCGTGGGAAGGGGGCGTTCTTCCAAGCCATAATTCCACCGAACGGCACCGGCTGCCCCATATCCAACAAGGCCGCCGCGGCCGTCGAACCTCTCGTTTGTTGCCAAGAGGCCCAAATCGATCAAGAATTCATCTTTTCAAATCAATAAGTTGCAAACAATTATCCCATTGCAATGTGGGGGAAAATAATTTTATAGTCGTCACTCTTGACTTGCCTCGGGGTGGCGCTATCTATCCTCCGAGTTTTCTGCAGGTACGCCTTGCAGTAGCACGTCGGACCTAATTCCAACGTCTCACACAATCAACAATCGGGCTTAGGGCGCTCACTACCAGAAGGAGGATACGGTATGGCTACGGAAGCAAAGGAAAAGAAGTCAGTTGCCAAGAACTTTCAGCCGCTCGGTGATCGTTTGTTCGTGACCTACACCGAGGAACTGGAACGTACGGCGGGCGGCATCTATGTGCCGGATTCCGCGAAGGAAAAGCCGCAGCGGGGTATCGTCCAGGCGGTGGGCAAGAAGGTCGAGAACATCAAGGTCGGCGACCAAGTCTTGTTCGATAAGTATTCCGGCAGCAAGCTTCGGATCGAGGACGAAGAGTGCTTGATCCTCAAGGAAGAAGACATCCTCGGCATTTTCACCAACTAATTCTCAGCCACGACGCGGTCGGAAGCCGTCCGGCCGTCACTACGACGACTAAGGGAGGAAGATATGGCCAAGCAACTTTTGTACAGTGAGGCGGCGCGCGCTGCCATCCTGAAAGGGGTGAACCAGCTGGCGGACGCCGTGAAGGCGACCCTCGGCCCCAAGGGCCGGAACGCCATTCTCGATAAGAAGTTCGGTGCCCCGACCATCACCAAGGACGGCGTCACCGTCGCGAAGGAAGTCGAACTCAAGAACCCGTACGAGAACATGGGCGCCCAGTTGGTCCGCGAAGTCGCCAGCAAGACGAGCGACACGGCGGGCGACGGCACCACCACTGCGACCGTGCTGGCGCAAGCCATCTATCGCGAAGGCGCGAAGAACATCACCGCTGGCGCGAACCCGATGGAAATCAAGCGCGGCATCGACAAGGCGGTCGAGGTAGTCGTCGCCGAGTTGAAGAAGCTCAGCAAGCCCTGCCAGACCAAGACAGAGATCTCCCAAGTCGGCACCATCTCCGCCAACAACGACAAGACCATCGGCGACCTCATCGCCGAGGCGATGGAGAAGGTCGGCAAGGATGGCGTCATCACGGTCGAAGAAGCCAAGTCGATGACCACCTCACTGGACGTCGTCGAGGGTATGCAGTTCGATCGCGGCTACATCTCCCCCTACTTCGTGACCAACGCCGAGCGGATGGAAGCCGTCATGGACGAGCCGCTCATCCTCATCAATGAAAAGAAAGTCAGCAGCATGAAGGACCTCCTCCCGGTCCTCGAGCAGGTTGCCAAGCTGGGCAAGCCGCTCATCATCATTGCGGAAGAAGTCGAAGGCGAAGCGCTCGCGACCCTCGTGGTCAACAAGCTGCGCGGCACCCTCAACGTGTCGGCGGTGAAGGCCCCGGGCTTCGGCGATCGCCGCAAGGCCATGCTGGAAGACATCGCGATCCTCACCGGCGGCCAGGTCATCTCCGAGGACCTCGGCTTGAAGCTCGAGAACGTGAAGCTGACGGACCTCGGCCGCGCCAAGCGCGTCACGATCGACAAGGATAACACCACGATCGTGGAAGGCCACGGTGATCCGAAGAAGATCGAAGGCCGCGTGAAGCAGATCAAGGCCCAGATCGATGAAACCACCTCGGACTACGATCGCGAGAAGCTGCAGGAGCGGCTGGCGAAGATCGTGGGCGGCGTGGCCGTCATCAACGTCGGCGCCGCGACCGAGACCGAAATGAAGGAAAAGAAAGCACGCGTGGAAGACGCCCTGCACGCCACCAAGGCGGCGGTTGAAGAGGGTATCGTTCCTGGCGGCGGCACGGCCTATCTCCGCTGCCTGAAGGGGTTGGACAGCATCAAGGATCTCCCCCTCGAGCAGAAGGTGGGCGTGGACATCGTCAAGCGCGCGCTCGAAGAGCCGATCCGTCAGATCGCGGCCAACGCGGGCGCCGAAGGCTCCGTGGTGGTGGGCAAGGTTCGTGAGGGTAAGGACACGAACTACGGCTACAATGCCGCGAATGACGAGTACGTCGACATGATGAAGGTCGGCATCATTGACCCGACCAAGGTGTCCCGTTGCGCGCTGCAGAACGCGGCGAGCGTCTCGGGCCTGATGTTGACCACCGAGGTGATGATCACCGAGTTGCCGGAAGAAAAGAAAGAAGCTGCCGGCGGCCATGCGGGTCATAGCCACGGCATGGAAGGCATGTACTAAGCGTTACGTTTCTTCTTCGTTGTCGAAGGCCGGACCGGCGGTGGCCCCGCCGGTCCGGTCCTTTTTTGAGTCGCTGCCCGGCGGTGGGGGGAGTGGCCTCCCCCTGCCGCCAACGCCTGCCTCAGCAGAACCGAATCGCCCCCGTCATAGAACAATGACCGGAATGCCTGATGCACCGCGGCCGTATGCCGCTTCAGGTCCATGGTAAAGGCGCCGAGGGCGTCGGCCCGTCCGAGACTCCCGTAGCCCATTCGAATCGCGCAACGTGCCACGTCGGCCTCGCTCTCCGGTAAGGCATGGGTCTGCAAGTCGTGCATCATCTGGAGTTTGTGCTCGACGTCGCGGAGAAACCAATAGGCGTCGGTGAGCTGTTGTTGCTCGTCGGCAGAAAGAAGCCGGTGGTCGTGGAACCGTTGCAGCGCCCCCACAGTCCGCCTATCGAGCAGATCGGGCAGGGCCCGGCCGATGAGCACCTGAATCGTCTGAACCAAGAATTCGATTTCCCTGATTCCGCCGGTCCCGAGCTTCACGTTCCGGTGCGTGTGCCCCCGCCCGGCCATCTTCTCGTCGATCATGTCCTTCACGGAACGGACGTCGCGGACCACGGCCAGCGCCCGGTCCTTGCTCACGGGAGCGAGTCCCGGCTCCAAGACGAAGGGCTTGACCATGCGTACAAAGGCTTCTCCCAGCTCGGTTGATCCCGCAATGGGCCAAGCCTTCAACAGGGCTAAACGCTCCCAGACTTGCCCGCGTTTTTCGTAATAGCGTCCGTAGGCCTCGAGCGCGCGAGCCAGTTGCCCCACACTGCCTTCGGCTCGGAGGCGCAGGTCGACCCGAAACACCGCCCCTTCACGCGTCTGCTCGGCCAAGGCCTTGGTCAGGTTCCTCGCCAGCAGTTCAAAATATTCCTCGTTGGAGAGGGTCCGATCCTCGTCGGACTTTCCGGCCAGGGTCCTGCGCGTCTCCCCATCGGCCGAGGAATAGATGTAGATGAGGTCCACGTCGGAGCTGTAGTTCAGCTCGTGCCCGCCGAGCTTGCCCATTCCGATCACGGAAAATTGGGTTTCGACCCATGTCCCTTCTTTAGTCTGATGCATCGGGGTTCCATAGAGCGCTTTCAAATCCCGATCCACGATTTCATACGCGGCATGGATGAGCACCGAGGCCAGGTCCGAGAGGGAATCGGTTGTCTCCCACACCGTCGCAAGCCGCAGCAGATCCCGGACACCGATCCGCAACATCTCGCGCCGGCGGACACGCCGCAACACATCCAACTTGAGTTCGGTAGTCTTCAACGATCCGAGACTCTGCCGCACGGCAGCCTCCATGCCTTCGCGGGTCGGTGCTGTCGAGAGGACCTGTTCTTCCGCCAGCCAGTAGACCAGCATGGGGTCGCGGATCAGCGCGAAGGCCAGCGAGTCGCTGTTGCCGAAAATCGTGCAGAGCAATCCCAGCATGCGCGGCGAGGCTTGTAAGTATTGAAGCAGCGCTGCCCTGTTGGCACTGCCGGTGAAGAGGCGTTCCCAATGGTTGAGAGCCTGGTCGGGATCCGCAGTACGGGCAATTTCGGCGAGCAGCATGGGAAAGATCGAGGCCAGCAGCCGACGCGTATGGGGCTCGCCCGCCATCGTCTGGATATTGACGTCGGCTTCGGCCGGCCGTTCGATGCCGTAGGGGGTCAGGATACGGGCAACCTCCGCCGCCTCCAGACCGGAGGCAATCAACAACGGAAGTGGATCCGGATAGGTACGGCTGGCGACGGCCGCCGCGCGGCGGCCCTTCACCCCTGTCGGTTTCTTAACCATTGCGCCGCATTATACTGTCGCAATTCTCCCGGTACAACGAACGCTGCTTCGGGTATACTTCGGTCCCATGCAATCCGCGCAGGCCGATCGCGAGCGGATCCTCAACCTCTTGACTCCGCTATGCCGGGACATCGACCACGAAGTCCTGCAGGACTTCGTCTCGCGAATGGACCAGGACTACTTCGCGGTCTTTTCCCCTCCTCTCATCGCCGAACATGTCGCGTTGGCCGCGTATCTCACACCCGAGCATCCCTGCGAAGTCCGCTTTGCGAAGGTCGATCGCGGACGCTGGACGATCACGATCGTCGCCTACGACTACTTTTCGGAATTCGCCACGATCTGCGGACTACTCTCAGCATTCGGGTTAAATATCGAAGAAGGGCGCATCTTCACCTCAGCGGAAAGCGAACCCTCGCGGACAGGACGATCCGGCACGCCCTATGGACTACGCCCAAGGCCGCAGGGCCGCCCCGGCCTCACTCGCAAAAAGATCGTGGATGTCTTCACCGTCAGCCCTATCGAAGGACAGACCTTCGCTGCGGGGGATCAAAAGCGGCTGAAGGACCAGCTCTCGCGCATGATCCTCCTGTTGGACGACAACCAGTTTGACGAAGCGAGACAACAGGTCAACCGTCAACTGATCGAGCAGCTCGGCAAACGTCGCAGCTCGTTCAGCGGCTTGCTGCACACCGTGCATATCACCTTCGACAATAGCCAATCGGCCACCGACACGATCATGGACATCCGGTCGGACGACACGCCGGCCTTCCTCTATGCCTTCGCCAACGCCTTGGCGATGCGCAACGTCTACATCAGCAAGGCCCAGTTCGCGATCGAGGAGGGCAAGCTGCACGACCGCTTCTACGTCCGCAACCGCTTCGGGCAGAAACTCCTCGACCCGGTCGACCAGGAACAACTCCGCCTCACCGCCGTCCTCATCAAACAATTCACCCATGCCCTGACCTGGGCGCCAGACCCGGCCAAAGCGCTGGAATCTTTCGATCAATTTCTCGACCTCGTACTGGAAGGCTCGCGGCAGACCGGGAAAAAGCAAGCCTGGGATTTCATCAAAGACAAGAAGACATTTCCGCTCTTGGCGAGACTTCTCGGCGCCAGCGACTTCCTCTGGGAAGACTTTCTCCGTCGGCAGCACGTCAACCTCCTGCCATTGTTGAAAGACTATCGCGACGCCCCGCTGATTAAGCCTCAGGCTACGCTGCGTAAAGAACTCACCCGTGCGATCGCCAAAGCCAAGACCGACGAGGCCCGCAAGGAGGCGCTCAACCACTTCAAGGACCAAGAACTGTTCCGTATCGACATGAAACACATCGTCGAGCCGGGCACGAGCCTCCCCGACTTCTCATTGGCGATTTCGGAGCTGGCCGAAGTGATCGTGGAACGCAGCCTAATCGACTGCCAGGCCAAGCTGAACAAGCTCTATGGCGCTCCGCGCCTGCCCAACAAGAAACCCTGCCCCTTCGCCATCCTCGGCGCGGGCAAATTCGGCGGACGTGAGTTGGGTTACGCCTCCGACATCGAAGTGCTCTTCGTCTACGGCGGCCCAGGCCGCACCAGCGGCAAACAGGCCATCGAGAACAGTGAGTACTTCGAGCGGCTGGCACAGGAGCTGTTGCAGTGGATCGAGGCCAAGCAAGAAGGCATCTTTCATATCGACGTGCGGCTCAGACCCCACGGCGGCAAGGGATCGCTCGCCAACGCGTTCGAGGAGGTCTGTAGGTATTACAGCACCGAGGGTCTCGCCGCGCCGTTCGAACGGCAGGCGCTCATTAAGCTCCGCCACATCGCGGGGGACGAGTCACTCGGGAAAAAGGTTGAAGCTCATCGGGACAGCTTTGTCTACAGCGGCGCTCCTTGGGACTTGAAGGTGGCGCTCGACCTGCGGCGGCAGCAGGTCAAGCAGCTCGTCGAGCCGGGGCAGATCAATCTCAAGCACAGCCACGGCGGGATCGTCACGCTGGAATATGCAATCCAGTATCTCCAAGTCATGCACGGCCACCGCGTCCCAAGCCTCCGCACACCGAACACGCTTCGCGCCCTCGGCGCCCTCATCGACGCCAGCCTGATCCCCCGCGCCACCGGCGAGAGCCTCCGCAAATCCTACCTCTTCATCCGCATGCTCATCGATGGCCTGCGCATGGTGCGGGGCAACACGAAGGACCTCGTGCTCCCCCCACCCGAGTCCGACGAGTTCATTTTCCTCGCCCGCCGTATCGGCTACCAAACAGAAGACTGGCAAACCGGAGCCAAGCACCTGCTGTCGGATATCGAGCAGCATATGAAACAGAACCGGGAGTTCTTCGAGAAGATGTTTGGGAAGGTGTGAGGGAAGGTAAGAAGATGGAGGAGGACAGGTCTTCGCAGCTCCGGCGATGGCTCAAGCGTGCAGGGCCTCCTGGCCTCTGGGCTGTGCAACTCGTTCCATTTCTGGATTCTATCCGAATGGAACTTCGAACAGTGCTCGCCCTCGCCTTCGGCGACCATGGCCACAAGGCCCTGCGAGCCATCGCAAGTCGCCGCGCTGATCTGTTCTCCTCCAACTCAGAGGTATGAAACGGTGTCAGGTACTGAACGCTTGTCGTGTGTGGAAACCCTATCAAGAACGGTTTCGTTGAGAGCGCGTGAGATGCTCGAGAAGAAACACCCGACGGTAACACCCCTCGCCATGTTGTCAGGATGCAGACCGTGATGACACGCGATCTCGGGTTCCTTGTCGCTGCTCTTGTTTTGACTGCGAGCAGTGTCGCATCAAGTGAGCCGGAACGAATCTCGATTCAGCGGTTGCTGTCTCCCCAAGGGATTTCATACGAAAGTCATCTGGTGACCCTGCAGGGCAGGGCAAGTGGCATTCACATAACCCCGCCGTTCTCGTTCCAGAAGTGTCCAGTGCTGTACGGGCGAGCAGCTTTTACACTGCAGGACGATACAGGCGCTCTCACTGTCCACGTACTGGGAAGTTGTTTCCGGCCCGGCGCGGTTGAGGCCCTTCCCAAGGATGGGGAACACGTGCGAGTGACCGCGATAGTTCATGTGTTGAGTGCAGACCCGCCGATCCAAGTTCGAGTACAGGCCATCGCGATCGAGATTCTTGATTCAAATCGAACGCCGTGACACGAGAAATAGCCGAGGCTAGTAGATCGCCTCAGGAACAATCTACCAGATATCGCTATCCACTAACCTACCCTTCCAGACCAAACTGAACAGTCGTGCGCTTTCTCTTCTTAGATGGCCCCCCGCTCGTTTCCTTCATATAATCACCCTGTCAGCCGAAACTCTCCTCACCCTCGAGAGGTCACCATGAAGCTCCCGCGCAAGCAAGCTGCAGTGATCCGCGAAGCCCTCGCCGCATGGAAACGCGAAGGGTTGATTGCCGAGGCACAGGCCGCCACCTTAGCGGGAACCATCGAAGTGCAATACTTCGATTGGCGCAGGTTGGCGAAGTACTCCTTTTGGATCGCGCTGTTCTCGATCGTTGCCTCCGTCAGCGCGGCCTTGTCCGATCGCGCGCTGGTGGCACTTCTCGAAACGCTCTTCGAAACCCCTCCGCTCGCGCGCTGTATCATGCTGTCTGTCGGCGCGGCAAGCTTGTATCGATGGGGCCTTCACCGACGCACGCAAGCGCCGGACGAGGTCTATCGCAACGAAGCCATCATGTTCCTCGGTGTGCTGGCCACCGCAGGCGCCGTGTCGCAGCTGGGCCTCGCCTTGGATACGGGTTCCAGGCACATTTCCCTTCTACTGCTGCTCTCGTTTGTCGTATATGCGGCGCTGGGAGTGCTGCTCCAATCGAACCTTATTTGGATCTTTGCGCTGGCTTCCCTGGGAAGTTGGATGGGAACCGAGACGGGCTACATGTCTGGTTGGGGAGCCTATTATCTTGGCATGAACTATCCGCTCCGGTTCGTCTTATTTGGCACGCTGCTCACCGGATCCGCATTGGCCTGGGAGAAGCATCCAATCGGTACGCACCTTCATCGAAGCACGCTGGCGATGGGGTTGCTCTACCTGTTCATTGCCCTATGGATCATGTCGATCTTCGGCAACTACGGCGACATGCGTGCGTGGGAGCGAGTCAGGCAGATCGAATTGTTCCATTGGTCGATTCTCTTCGCCGCCGTCGCAGGCTGGGCGATCTATCATGGGCTGCGTCACGACGATGACATGACAAAAGGATTCGGGCTGACGTTTCTGGGGATCAACCTGTACACGCGCTTCTTCGAGCTCTTTTGGAACGGCCTGCACAAGGCGCTGTTCTTTGGCCTCTTGGGGGTGAGCTTTTGGTACATCGGCAGCAAAGCCGAGACGATCTGGAACCTGGGCAAACGTGAGCTAGTGCAGATGCCAAAACCAGAGACTCAGGCCTAACCCACTGGACCCAGCCGTAGGAGGCAGAAGTCAATGGCCAGTGGAGATTCATCAGGACCTGTGCTTCCGAACGCCCCCAACCGCACAGCGAACGCCGGCCTAGGGCTAACGATCGGCAGGACGCAGGCACGACGGTGGCTGCTGACGCGTGACTTCGGCCTCATCTGGTGGAGCCAGGTGTTGTCGCAGGTCGCAGACGGAGTGAGCAAGCTGGCGCTGCTCTGGTTCGTCTATGCGATCACCGGATCCCCGCTCAAGACCACGATGATCGGTCTGCTCCAGACCCTCCCACCCATCGTGTTCGGCCCATTTATCGGCGTGCTGGTAGATCGGCTTCCCAAGAAAGCCATCTTGATCGTGAGCGATGTTACCAGAGGAGTGTTGATCGGTGTTGTCCCCTGCATGGTCGCAGTCCCTCACTTCACAGTAGGCTCACTCTATATGCTGGTCTTTCTCTATGGCATCGCGACGGCCGTTTTCGTGCCGACATTGTCCTCAGCCGTGCCCTTCATGGTGCCGCGCAGGCAATTCACAGCGGCCAATGCACTACTCCAAAGTACAACCAGCCTTGGGATCATGATTGGTCCTGCCCTGAGCGGACTCGGCATCGCGCTTACCGGTTCTCAGGAAGTCCTCTGCTGGAATGCCGTCACCTACCTGGCCTCTGCCGCCTGCCTCACTCCCATTCGGTTAAGGGAGCAGGGAGCGCCGGCGCATCGGACTGAATCTGGTTCTACCGTCCTTCGCCACATGGTGGACGGTATGCGCTACGCGTTCTTCACACACCGGCAATTATTGGTCCTGATCATCATGGCCTCCGTCTACACCTTCGGCACCGGCGCGTTCACCACCCTTTTCCCGGTATTCGGTTCCACCATGCTGGGACTCGGCCCCGTCGAGGTCGGCTATCTGTGGTCTTGGTTGGGTGTCGGTTTCTTCCTGACATCCATCGGGCTCATCCGATTGAGCGAATGGCCTATGGACAAGCGAGTCCTAACCATCGCCGCCGCCTGCCTGCTGGGTGGAGCGTCGGTCTGCGCGCTCACTTGGGTCACCGACGTAAAGGCCGCCGCACTACTCATCACCTGCATTGGAATCGGATTCGGAGCCTGGACGCCGATGGCCTGGGGAATGATCCAAGAAATGGCGCCGGCAAACATGCTCGGGCGAGTCATGTCCGCCTATACGGCGGTCGCCACTGCTACCTCATTGGCTGGAATGAGCTTCTTCGGCTGGGTGACGGAAGCGTTCGGCTCCGCCATCAGCGTCGTGGGAATCGGTCTGATCCTGTGCTGTCTCGCGCTCTTGAGCCGATGGTTCAGCCGGCACGTCCATGAGCTTCGACCCGCCTCGGCAATCAGAAACTCGAATTGACGTTGGATTGAAGTTGGTAGCAGAGTTTCGATTCCGTTCCGTCAATCCGCTCAGGCGGCACGCAACAAGCGTGAGTCTCCTCGAACGGAGTAGTCGGGCCGTCACAACTCCCCAGTTGCCTCCCATAGCGACGTTCTGCCACTGCCATGTCCCTCCCCTCGCCTGGCATAACAATCTGTGAATCGCCGCACATGAATGGATGCATTGTTGTGAGGATAGTCATCGGTCGCAAAACCAGCACCGCCCCTGCGAATACATGCATTTAAACTTGTTGACGCATTCCTGCGCTTGGAGCACGCTACCGCTCACTCAGCTGTGACGCTCCTGAGCCACCAGCCTTTTGCGCGGAGGCCATTCATGAAACAAGCGGTGGTGTTGATCCATGGAATCGGTGAACAGCAACCGATGGAGACGCTACGGCGTTTCGTCTCCTCCGTGCTCCCGCCATCAGAGGACGGACAAGAGGCCTACTTCAGCAAGCCCGATCGGATGTCGGAGTTGTTCGAACTGCGTCGTCTGAAAAGCCGAGGGCGGACGAAGACCGACTTTTACGAGTATTACTGGGCCTACAATGTCGAAGGCACAAAGTTCTCCCACCTCGCGGGGTGGTTCTTTGGTCTGCTGTTCCGACGTTGGTCGAACATTCCTCCTGGGCTCAAGAGCCTATGGGGCCTCTCTTGGTGCACGATGGCTGCACTGGCTGCGGGGGTCGCGATGGGATATGTCGCCCTCATCGGAAAGTGGTTCGAAGCCCAGCTACGCTATGGACCCGTCGGGCTTGTCCTCGCACTCTTGCTCTTCGGCCTGCAAGGCTTTCTGCTCTATTATGTAGGTGACGCCGCACGATACCTGAGCCCGAACCCGCGCAACATCGCCCTCCGGCAAAAGATTCGTGCGGAAGGGGTCCAGTTACTGAGGCACCTGCATGATTCACGGGAGTACGACCGTATTGTCGTTGTCGGGCATAGTTTGGGGAGCGTGATCGGCTACGACCTGATTGCGAGACTTTGGCTGGAATACAACACGGTCTACGACTTCAAAACCAATGCGACCCTCCTTGCTGCCTATCTCAGCGAGGGGAAGGCCCCCCAACCCATCATCGGACATCGGCTCCATGAGACTGGACAGCTCCTCTCGTCCGACCATAGCGACGAGGCCCTTCAAGCATTCCAACGTGCACAGACGGAGGGGTGGAAAGAACAGCAGCGATGGGGCAACCCCTGGCGCGTCTCCGACTTCATCACGATCGGCAGCCCACTTGCCCATGCCATGCTCCTACTGGCCAGTGACGGCGACGATTTTAAGGCCCGTCAAGCGCAACGGGAACTGCCGACCTGCCCGCCGGTCACGGATAAGAAGGGCTATGGGTATGTCGACGAACAGCCGCTCGTTGTCGGAAACGGACGACGGTTCTCGCCCCACATTCTCCATCACGGCGCCGCGTTCGCGGTGACCAGATGGACCAACCTCTATTGCCCTGCCCGCCTCGGTCTGTTCGGCGATATCATCGGCGGCCCTTTGAAGAAGGTATTCGGCGCCGGCATCAGGGACATTGCGGTCACGGTACGGGGATGGCGGCGGTGGACACTTCTGGCTCACACGGCCTACTGGTCACGCAATGCGGCAGGCACTGGGGCAAGCGAACCGGAGAGCAAGCCACAGTGGGCCCTGACTGCGCTGAAGGACGCGTTAGGGCTCGAGGACTTAAGACAGTTCCGCATCGGCGGCCCCCCTGCCGAGAAGAAGGCCCCTGCCGTCGGCGATCAGCGCCTCCAGGAACAGCCGCCCCTCACTACGCAGGGTACCTCGACCTGACCGCAATCAGGACAGTCGGGCATACGCGCGCTTTTTCATAGCGCCCACTTGACCCTAGTATCACCCACAGCCGCCGACTCCCAACAGTCGCACCCCGGTGGCCGCCCCCCCCACCATGGCCGCTCCCATCGCGTGATTTCGCGATGGTTCCCGCCGCGGCTCACCCAACTCGCGAACCCATATTTACCCCTAAGTTCCACAACCAAATGCCTCTATACAGTCGCCGGCCGCTCTGCTAGAGTCAGCACCCATGGCCGCTTTGCTGGTGATCGATGACGAGCCTGGTGTCCTGGAATTTCTCGCCCTGGTCCTACGCCAAGCCGGACATACCGTTGTCACCGCCGACAACGGTCGCGAAGCATTCCGCATACTCCATCAGTCACCGGTTGACCTGGTGCTCACCGACATCTACATGCCCGAACAGGACGGGATCGAACTGGTGCAACGTGTCCGTTCGCAGTTCCCCGAAATCAAGCTCATTGCGATATCCGGTGGCGTAGGCGGAGAATCGCTCCTGGAGGCGGCTGGACGCCTTGGCGCCGACGCAGCGTTGAGCAAACCCGTGACGTCGAATGACCTCATCAAGACGGTGGCTCAGGTCCTGCAGTGTCCCCTCCCATCTGCATAACAAGACGCCCCCAGCAGGAGCCCGGTCATCCTGCTACACACTATTCCACGCAGGCCAGGTAGGACTTCGGACAGTTTGCATCGAGGCCGCCTGACGCATTGCCCCGCAAGGGAATCCGCTCCATTTGCTCCAACACCTGAGGGAAGTGGTTGGGCGCGCGCGTCCAAAAAAGATAATTGGCCCGCAGCCGATCGCGACTGAATGCGAGCAATTCGGCAATCGTCGGCACGCGTCCTTTGCCGTCGTGGCGCGTGTTGTCATAGTTGGCCTGCATCACCGACGGCGTCAACGGGATCAAGCCGGACATCTGCGGATAATAGTGGTAGACCCCCTTGAGCTTGTTGGGATGATCGAAGTTCAACCCAGGGTCCTCGAGAAACACGTCCGGCCCGCCAAGCCCCGTGCCGATCGACCGCAGCTGATCGACGAAACCGGCGAGAATCTCGCGCGGGTAATTGACGAATTGATACGTTACGGTGTTCGGAAAAGACACTCGCATCTGTCGCTGCACGCTCAGCAGGTTGTCGAAATATTTGCCGGTGTCGTGGCTCGACACCAGATCGATCGGTTGGCCTAACGCAGTTTCCGTGAATCCGAGGCCTTCAAAGTGCGCGTGGCCATTGAAGCGTTTTCCTAACTCGGCGACCAGTGCCGCCAGCCGATCGTGGACTCCGGAATTCCACAACTTGAGGTTGTACCCCCGCAGCGTGCTCTGGCCGAAGTTGCTGAATGCAAAGGCGCCGCCTTCGTACCGTTCATTGCGCATGTAGGTCGGCACCGGGAACACTTGCGGACTGAACGACTTCAGCTCCAACAGAATGACCAGATGTTTGTTCATCGGGGCCAATTCTGCCAAGATCTGTTCGATGGCCTTGAAGTCATACCGGCCTTCCTCCGGCTCTAACTCGGGCCACGGGAACCTGACCTGGAGACCGCGCAATGCGGGCGTTGCCTTCAGCTCCGCGTAGATTTGCGCCATGATGCTCGGATTGGCCCGCATAAAGGGCATCGGCGCATAGTAATGACCTGGGTGCCACTTCACCGCCCCCGGAGTCGTCGGCACGTCGGCGGCCGCAACGATGTCCTTCCCCCACCCTACGATGACTACCAGCATGACGGCAAGGAACAGCATGACCGGAGCGCAATTCCTCGCTCGATCAATGTGGAGGCGCCAACGATCCGCCGATTGCGCAACGATACCACTGGCCTGTCCGTGCATACAGTTCCTTTTCGGTGAGGTGTGCAGCGACTTGCTATAGCGAGAAACCACTGAGGACGCTCCTAGAGGAGGCGCGATGCTAGCACGATTGGTCATGCGCGTACTGTCCTGGACGCTACTTTTCGGATGTAGTGAGAATCACGAAAGCGGAGGTTCCGATGTGAAGCCGGTCGGCGAATGGGCCAAGTCGGGCGAGACGGACAACTACGCGTACTATGCCGACTATGCCAGCATAAGGAAGGCCGATGAGACTGTGGCGATGGTCGACCTGTTCGACGATAAGAACCCGCAGGCCGACGGGGGTACACCCGCACGGTCCAAAGCGACGCTGCGTGAGTATGATTGCCAGGCGAAGAAGAGCCAGGCGCTGCGATCTACGCGCTATACCGAACACATGGGAACCCGTATCCGAAAAGGAAACGAGCGCGACCATTGGATTGTATTCGCAGGACGCGGGAGAGTCCAACAGCGAGTCCAAGCGGCCGGATCAGGCCTCTTGAACTGTCACCATAAACGGCACAATCGACAAGGCCCGCAGTGTTAAGGAATGGATTGTGAGGAGGTACGACTGGTTGCAGGCACAGGTTCGCCTACGAAGATACAATCAGCAAAGAGTACGGCGTGACCGGACGAAAATGGAACCGGCCACGCCGTGCTGACGCACAACTTCGGATTAGTCCAAAACTTCTTCGTAGGCTCGCAGAAGATCTGCGACGGAAAGCAGCCCGACGATCGTCCCATCCTCGGTGACAGGCAAATGGCGGATGCCCTCTTCCTTCATGATCGTAATGGCTTCCATCAAGGGCTCGCTGTCCTCAATCGTCACCACCGATTTGCTCATGCACAGGGTGACGGTCGTGGTGTTAGGATCCAATCCCTTGGCCACGGCCTTGCGGCTCAAATCCGTGTCGGTCAGGATGCCGATATACCGAGACCCGTCGTCGACCAGCAAAGACCCGACCTTCCATTTTTGGAGCAACCGACCGGCCTCCTTGATCGACGCGGCCCGATGTACGCTCCGGACTTCGCTGGACATGAAATCCGCGACTGTAAGACCATCGAGCAAATCGCCGACGGTCCTCAGTCTGGCCCGTCCGGTCCTCGCCGCTTTCTTCAATTCCAGATTGGCAAGGCAACTCTCCAGTACTTGCTTCCGCTGATGCAGGCTCTCCCGTTCCACGTTATGCGTGCCGGATTCCTGGGCCTCCTCCGGCAACAGGCCAGCTTCCCCGAGTTTCGCGTATTGATAGGCCTCCAGCGCATCGGAGGATCCGCCGAATACCTCGCCTAAGAGCTCTTCCGTGTCGTCGTCGAATGCGTCCAACGAGGCGGAAGCCTTTCGCCGAGACAGGAACGGTTGAAACGCCCGAAGCGCGCCACGCAACGCCTCGATATGGTGATCGAGCAAATCGCCCGGCCCCGGATTGCCTTTCGTCTTTTTAGCCATGCATCCTCCTTGGTTGGGAGACCCCGAGGATAGCCCATCTCCCAATATGGCTCAAGCCCGCCCCGTTCAGTCGGGAAGCCGCTGTGGCAGGGACGGTAGCGGCGTACCGGCCTCGTCGGTCGTATTGCGGGCACGACCCGCCGGCGCCTTCTTCTCCACCCTACCCCGAACGCGATGCATTTTTTCCCTTGTGTGAAAGGGCATCAGCGTTTCCAAGAGGGCCGGCAACTTCTCGCAGGGCACATCTTCCAAAATGCGGGTCGCGGGCTTGGGATCGGGCCCGGATCGTCCACCGACGAATACGTCGACCGCATCCACGACTTTCCCTCCGACTCTCGCCTTCTTCCCAAGCAATCCAATATCCGCTACCAAGTGATTCCCGCAGCCGGCCGGGCAGCCGGACCAGTGCAGGCTAATCGGTTTCAGACCGTCGCCCAACCGCTTTTCCAGCGCTATCGCGGTCTCGACGGCCCGGCTCTTGGTTTCAATCACCGCCAGATTGCAATAGTCACTGCCGACGCAGCTGACCAGGCCCTTATAGAGCGGCGAGGGGTTGTATGCGAATTGCTTCACTAAGCGCTCTTCCGCCAGGTCTCCCACCAGGCGATCACTCACGTTGGGAATCATCAGGGCTTGTCCGGGCGACAACCGCAATTCACCGGTCCCGTACCGCTCGGCCAGTCCGGCAATCGCCCTCAGGTCATCCGCCTTGATGCGCCCCACCAAGATTTTCAAGCCGACATAATTCATTCCTCGTTGCTTCTGCCGAAAGATGCCCACATGGTCGCACTCTCCGGATTTCCTCGCATCGACGCCGGCGGCCGGCAGAGCTTTGCCGATCCGCCGCTCGACCTCGCTTCTCAACCGTTCTTCACCCCACTCCTCGACCAAGAACGCCAGCCGCGCTTGGGTTCGATTCTCCCGCGGACCATGATCCCGATAGATCTCCAGCAACGCCCGGCATACTTCGAAGGCCTCGGCCGGGTTTACAAAAACGTCGAGCGGGCTCGCGATGCGGTAACCGCCAGACCCCAGCTTTCCACCGACCAGCACGTTAAAGCCGTAGCACTTGTCATAGCCGAGGTCGTGATAGGCCGGCACCAGCGCAATGTCCTGCGTCTCCATGTGGAGGCAGTTGTCCAGACACCCCGTCACCGCGACGTTGCACTTGCGCGGGAGATTCGTATAGGCCTTGTTGCCGAGCACTTCTTGATTGATGGCCCGTACGATTTCGGTGCCGTCCAACAACTCGTTGGGGTTCAGGCCCGCCACCGGGCAGGTCATGACGTTTCGGACAGAATCCATGCCCGTTTGCATCGAGGTCAATCCGACTCGCTGCAAGAGATCGAACACCGTCGGCACGTCGCCGATCGCCAAATGACGCACTTGGATTTGTTGCCGGGTGGTCACATCCAACACCCCGTTGCCGTATCGTCCGGCGATGTCCGCCAGCGCGTTCAGCTGATAGGAGGTCGTTCGCCCGCCGGGAATGCGCACCCGCAACATAAACCGACCTGGCGTCGGGTTCCGCAGAAAGAGCCCGTACCACTTGAGCCGGTGCACGTCCGCATCCGGAATCGCTTCCCACCCCGCGGCCGCATAATGGGCGATCATCTCGCCCACCGTCAGCCCATCCCGTTCCGTCTTCAGCGCTTCGATCTTATTCATGTAGTCCCTCTCAAGGTCACGAAGTAGTCCAGTCCCGTTTTGCTCAGCACCACCGTGCCGGCGCGACTCAACCGGTCGACGGCAAGGAGCACCTGTGACGCGCTCAGGCCGGAATGCGCCATTAGATCCTCGAACGTCTGGGGCGCCAACCCCTGCAGATGGCTCAATACGGTGGTTTCCGCCGTCGTCGTCATGGGATGCCTCCTTCCGCCGCGTGAATGACTTCGTCCTTGAATGGACGGAACGCTAGAATGTCTTGTATTCAAGCCACTTGCCGTTCAGGGTGATCTTGCATCGCGCCTCCCCCTGACTGCCTGTGACCTTTTCCATATCGATCGTGAAGTCGATTGCGCTCATAATCCCGTCGCCGAACATTTCATTCGCTTGCTCGCGCATCGAATCGCCGTAGACGCCGATGATCTCCAGCAGTCGATATTTGAAGGGGTCGGTCGTGATCGGATAGTCCGTCCGCACCGGAAAACTGCTCAGCGCCGAGGTCGTCTCTGAGTCGAGTTCGAGCATCGCGCCCACTTTCTTGGCCTCGTCCAACGACAATTTGTGATTGCCGTTGAGCGCCGCAGCGACGAAGGTCGGATTCTTCCCCACTACCTTTGCGATGGCCGCAATGGTCAGGCCCTTCGCCATCCGCTTCTCCTTGATGATCGTGCGCACCGTGTCCCTATCCATGTCTGCCCCCTTGTGTGAGTTGAGTGATCTGTTCGCCCGACGGCCCCCGATCTCTACGTCCGCAGCGCTTCCGCTGTCTCTGTCCGACCGACTTCCCCGGCCTCCGCTTCCTTCACCCGATAGGGGCTGGCCAACCAATACAGCCCGCCCACGAAGAGTCCGCCACCTACGATATTGCCGAGAGCCACAAACAGCTGGTTGAACCAAAATCCCGTCCACGTGACCGCCGCATCGTGAGGCAGCAACAACGCCATGCCCAGCAAGGATTGATTCGCGATGCTGTGCTCAAATCCCGTGCCGATGAATGCAAAGAGGCACCAGAAGATCAGCAGGATCTTGGCCGTCTCATTGCTCGTACGCCCCGCCATCCAGACCGCGAGGCAAATTAGCCAGTTGCAGAGAATACCCCGGACGAACAGCTCCCAAGATCCGAGTGACATTTTCACCGTCGCGAGCTTTGCGATCAGGTCCGTGGTGGCGCCCTTCGCGAACAGGCCAGATTGGACAATCAACCAGGCCAACAGCAGCGACCCGATCAAGTTGCCGACCCAGGACCAGAAGTTCAGTTGCAACGCTTGCCCCCAGGTGATCGACCTGGTGAGGCCGCCGATCACACCGACCATGTTGTTGCCCGTGAACAACTCCGAGCCGGCAAAAATCACCAGGGTCAGCGCCACCCCGAATGACGCGCCCATGACCAATTTCACCAGCGGCGACCCTTCGGCAGCCAACGGACCTCCCAGGCTGAAGATCAGCGCAATCCCGAATCCCAAATAGATCCCGGCGAAGGCCGACAAAATGAGATAGCCCGGAAACGAGCGTTCCAAGAACGCCCATTTCTTTGCCGCAAGCCCGCCGATACGCTCGTGATCTGACGCATGCATGGATGCCTCCTTCACTAAAAATGGTGCTCTCTGAGGCAAAAATAAAAAGCGTCCTCCCCCCTTGTGATCGGGAGGAGGACGCCTTTGTCCTCGACGGCACCGGGATGACCGGGCCCCTATAGTGCTGCGCCGACGTCGCTGCCGGCTGAAAATAAGAAGGCGTCCGCCACTCCCGAGAGAATGACGGACGCCTTTGTCCGTTTACGTATATAGGTGAGAGTCAGTCGAGGCGCCATTGCCTCCCGTCACTCACCAGGGAAAGGTATCATCCTTTCCCGCAATCCGTCAAGGACCCTCTTAATGGAGGCAACGGGCTAGAGGTCGTAATACAGGAAGAACTCGTACGGGTGCGGCCGCAACCGCATCGTATCGACTTCCTTCGTGCGCTTATAGCTGATCCAGGCCTCGATGAGATCCTCAGAGAAGACACCGCCCTTGAGGAGGAACTGATGATCCTTCTCGAGCGCATCGAGCGCATCGTCGAGGCTCCCGGGCATGGTCCGAATCTTGGCCATTTCCTTCGGCTCGAGATCGTACAGGTCCTTCTCCGCCGGCTCGCCGGGGTTGATTTTGTTCTCGATCCCGTCCAGACCGGCCATCAACATGGCGGCAAAGGCGAGATAGGGATTGGCGCCGGGATCCGGGAACCGTACCTCAATCCGCTTGGCCTTGGGGCTGGGCGAATACATCGGAATGCGGATACCGGCCGAGCGGTTCCGGCTGGAGTAGGCCAGCAACACCGGGGCTTCGAAGCCCGGCGTAAGCCGCTTGTAGGAGTTGGTCGTCGGATTGGTGAACGCCGCCAACGCCGGGGCATGCTTCAAGATGCCGCCGATGTAGTTCAAGCACAGCTGCGACACGCCGGCATATTCCTTCCCGGCAAACAGGGGCTTGCCGTCCTTCCAGATGCTCTGGTGCGTGTGCATGCCGGACCCGTTGTCGCCGAACAGCGGCTTCGGCATGAACGTGACCGTCTTGCCATGCCGACGCGCGACGTTTTTGACGATGTACTTGTACATCATCATCTTGTCGGCGGTCTTCAGCAGCGAGTCGAAGCGAATGTCAATCTCGGCTTGGCCGGCCGTGGCCACTTCGTGGTGATGCTTCTCGACCGCAATCCCTGCCTTTTCCATCTCGAGGATCATCTCGGTCCGGATGTCCTGTTGCGTGTCGGTCGGCGCCACCGGGAAGTAGCCTTCCTTGTGACGGATCTTGCCGCCCAAGTTCACACCCTCCTGGCCCATGTTCCACACGCCCTCATCGGAATCGAGGAAATAGTAGCCGCTGTGGTTGGTCTGGTCGTAGCGGGCATGATCGAAAATGAAGAACTCGGCTTCCGGGCCCCAATAGGACGTATCGCCGATCTTCGTGCTCTGCAGATACTTCTCGGCCTTTTGGGCGATGTAGCGCGGATCGCGATCGTAGGTCTCCCGGGTGATCGGATCGACCACGTTGCCGATCAGACTCAAGGTCGGGACCGCGCAGAACGGATCCATGCAGGCCGTTTCCGGATCCGGCACGACCAGCATGTCGCTGTTGTTGATCGCCTTCCAGCCGCGGATGGAGGACCCGTCCAAACCGGACCCATCCTTGAACAACCCTTCCGTGAGTTCCCCCACCGGAATGCTGAAATGCTGCCACGTGCCGATGAGATCGACAAACTTCAGATCGACCACCTGCACCTTGTTTTTCTTCGCAAACTCCAACACTTCACGAACGTTCATCCCCTCCTCCTTTCGGAACCGATGAAAATAACACCCTCACTCAATCTGCTATGCCGCCTGTGCCCCTAAAAACGCATCGATCTCCCGCAAGATCATTCCTCGAATCGACTCCAGCTGCGCGTGATCTTCGAGTTTCGTTCCATCCTGCCCCGTAACATAGAATACATCCGCCACCTGGTCGAGTCGCGTGGAGATGCGAGAGGCGTGCACCGACAACCCCAACCGGAAAATGGCGTTGGTGATCACATATAGCAGGCCCTGACGGTCGTCGGCGAACACGTCGATGATCGTGAAGCGATCCGACGTTTCGTTGTCGACGCGGACCTCCGTGGGCTGACGATGCGCCGGCAGTGACCGTCCGAAACTAAGCCGTGCCCCTCGCCGCATCACATCCTCGATGGCCTCACGGCCCGTCAGGACCGACTCAATCGTGTTGCCGATGGCGCGGCGCCGTTCCGCCGGTGGAGCGCCCTGATAATCCGGATCGGTCACCTGGAACGTGTCGACCACGACTCCGTCCTTTCGGGTCAAGATCTGCGCGTCCAAAATCTGCAGCCCGCCCGACGCCATGACGCCGGCGATTTTCGAAAACAGTCCCGGGATCAGATCATTGTGGGTAACCACCGCATACTCGCATGTCCCCAACTGAGCGTTGAATTCGGAATCCACCACCACCACTCGGCCAGGCTGCAGACAACGGATGGCCGCCAGGTGCGCAGCGATTCGCCGCGGTGATGTCCCGTACGCATAGCGGAGCGGGAACTGCTGCAATTCCGACTGAATCCAGTCTCGTTCCATCCGCTCGGTCTCGGCGGCTTCCTGCTGCGCGACCACGTCGGCGGCGATCCGCTTCAACCGCTCCGGCTCATCGGCGGTCTCGCGTTCGCCGGACACCTCCTGCATCGCGCGCAGGAACAACTCGATCAGCAACGACTCTTTCCACTTCGTCAACACTTCAGGTCCGACGGCTGCAATATCCGCGGCGGTCAAGGCCAACAGCTTACGCAGGACCTCGGGCGTGCCGACCTCACGCGCAAAAGGCAGCAGCACCTTCTCGTCGTACGGATCGCGCCGGAACGCCGTATGGGCCATCAACAGATGCCTGTGCACGAGGAAGACGAGCGTGCGGGTTTCTTGTTCCTCGAACCCCAACCGGGCGGCGGCTTCCTCCGCCAGACGCTTCCCGACCTCGCTGTGGTCTTCTTCGTGGCCTTTTCCCAGATCGTGCAGCAGCACCGCGAGATGAAGGATATCCTTCCGTTTAATGCTGCGATAGACCTCGCCAAGCACACCCTGCTGGTCCGCCAACGCTTCCACCTTCGCGACCGCCAGAAGGCTGTGCTCATCCACCGTATACTTGTGGTACTGGTTGAACTGCATCAGGCCCCGGACCCGAGCGAAGGCCGGCACGAGCTTTTCGAGCAGGTGCGCCCGGTGCATCGACTCCAGCGTGCGGGCCGCACCCGGTCCGGACAAAATCGACAAGAACATGCGTCCGGCTTCCGGCGTGCGGAACTGCTCCTCCGGCACGGCATCCACGTGACGATGGATTTCCTCGAGCAAAAGTGGATCGATCACGAGATTCTTGGCCCGAGCCAGATCGAACAATTTCAGCAATGCCACGGCCCGATCCAACACCTTCGATCGAAGTTCGACCGGAACCGTCAGGGTCGAGCCGTTGACCGAATAGTATTGGTCGACACGGGACGCCGGCATCCAACTACGCAGGCGCTGCCACAGCGACACCCGCCGGCACCGCTCCACGAAGCGCATCGACGCCGCATGCAGTTCCATTGTATGGCGGTAGTACTGCTGCATGAACTGCTCGACGGCCAGCAGATGGGGCTGATCGACACAGCCCAACTGCTTGGCCAGCCACACCTGCTCGTCGAACGTCAAAATCTCCTGCGCCATCCCGGCCCTCGTATGGAGGAACGCCCGGACGCGTAACAGAAACTCGCGAGCGTCCTTCACGGCGCGATAGTCGGTTTGAGAGAGAATCCCGCGGTCGGACAGTTCCCGGATGGTCGGAGCCTGATACCGGGCCAGTCCGATCCATTGCAACATGTGTAGATCCCGCAGACCGCCTTTGCTCTTCTTGACGTTCGGTTCAAGCAGATACACGGTCTCGCCGAATTTCTGGTATTCGCGGCGACGCTCCTCGAGTTTCTGCTCCAGATACTTGTCGACGCCAGCGGAGACGACCTTGCGGAAGTATCGAGAATGAAATTCCTGGAACAGGTCGGCGCTGCCCGCTAAAAACCGCGCTTCCATCATCGATGTCCGCACGGTTAGGTCGCTCAAACCGAGTTCGACGCAATCCTGAATCGTGCGCACGCTGTGTCCGACCTGGAATCCGCTGTCGTACAGGGGATGGAGCACCTGCTTGACCAGCTCCGGCACGACCTTCGCCGCTTCCGGACGGAACAAAAACATGAGATCGATGTCGGAGAACGGGGCCAACTCGCGGCGGCCGTAACCGCCCAAGGCCACCAGACAGCAATGCTGAAAGCCCGCCGTGGTCAGCGCATCACCACCTGCACGGGCCGCGCTACGGTAGCGGCCGATGATCAGGTTATCGACCAGTTCGGTCGTGGCGCTTACCACCTCTTCGCCGGAAGCTCCGGCAAACAGCCGACGCTGAATCGCCTGCCGTTGCTCGGCAAGCGCGGCACCCGCCGAGGCAAACTCCTGCAGGCTCTGTGACGAGGCGTCCAGGCTTTGCGACATGGCTACAACGCGCTCTCTCCCGTTTCGCCGGTTCGGATACGAACCACCGCATCGAGATCCCGCACGAAGATCTTCCCGTCTCCAATGCTGCCGGTCTTGGCCGCCCGAGTGATCGTCTCCAGCACCCGCTGGACCAAGCCATCGTTGACCGCCACCTCGATCTTGACCTTCGGCACGAATTCAATCGTATATTCCTGGCCCCGATACGTTTCCTTATGGCCCTTCTGCCGCCCGAAGCCCTTCACCTCGGTCACGGTCATGCCCTGTACACCCATCTCCAGGAGCGCATCCTTGACCTCGTCGAGCTTGAACGGCTTGATGATCGCTTCAATCACCTTCATCCCTGCCTCCTGGGGTCGCTGAACGCCGTATTCCCCGTCACGAATACGCGCGTTCGTTGTGCTGACTCAAATCGAGACCGGTCGCCTCTTCCTCGCCGCTCACCCGCAATCCGGTCATGGCATCGACCAATTTCAGAATGACGAATGTGCCGATGATCGAGAACAACGCCGTTGCCACGACGACCACGAGTTGAATGCCGAAGAGACCGGGATTGCCGAAAAACAATCCATCGGCGCCGGCCGGATTGATCGCCTTGCTGGCGAACAGTCCGGTCGCCAAAATTCCGATCACCCCGCCGACGCCGTGAATCCCCACGACGTCAAGCGAGTCATCATAGCCGAATCGTCCTTTCCAAACAATCGCCGCATAGCAGGCCGCACCTGCGATAAATCCAATCACCATCGCAGGAATCGGGCCGATGAAGCCTGAAGCCGGGGTGACGGTCGCGAGCCCCGCGACCGCGCCGCTCGCCACGCCGAGCACAGTCGGTTTCCCACGGTGCAGCCATTCCACCGCGCACCAGACTAAGGCCCCCATCGCAGCCGCCGTGTGGGTCACCAGAATCGCCGACACCGCCAGGCCATTCGCGCCCAATGCGCTGCCGCCGTTGAACCCGAACCAGCCAAACCAGAGCAGACCCGTCCCAAGGAGGGTCATCGGAAGATTGTGCGGCGCCATATAGTCCGTTCCATAACCGCGCCGCTTACCCAGCACGATTGCGCAAACCAGAGCCGATGCCCCCGAGGTAATGTGCACCACGGCCCCGCCGGCAAAATCCAGCCCGCCCAACTTGGACAGCCAGCCTCCGCCCCAAAGCCAATGGGCCACAGGCGCATAAATGAATAGCGACCAGAGCGCGGAGAATATGATGAGCGAGACAAATCGCTTGCGTTCAGCAAAGGCCCCCGCGATGAGCGCCGGAGTAATGGCGGCGAACATCATCTGGAAGAGCATGAATGCTTGGTGAGGGATTGTCGGCCCATACACCGGGTGCGGCTCCGCCCCGACACCGTTGAGCCCGACCCAATCCAACCCGCCGATCACGCCGCCCTTGTCAGGCCCGAATGCCAAACTGTATCCACAAAAGATCCAAAGCAGGCTGACCACGCTGAGGATCACAAAACTCTGCATGATCGTGCCCAGCACGTTCTTGCTGCGCACAAGCCCTCCATAAAACAGGGCCAAGCCCGGCACCAGCATCGCCAGCACAAAAGCGGACGAGACCAATACCCAGGCCGTATCACCGGTATCGATCTTGAGACCCGCCGTCTGCGCTTGGGCCTCGGGCAATCCTCCCAGCGATGCCAGGAGTGCCCCACACCCCGCACAGAGCAGGCTGCCCGAACGCGTCGGATTCATCACAGTCCGCCTCCTTGGATTAGGGACGAGGCAGGAAGCGGAACCGCTCCCCGCCCCACGTCCGACATCGCCGTTAGAACGTCTTGGTAAACTTGAGCTTGTAGAAGTCCTGATTGTCGGTCAGATCCTTACCGGCCGTAAACCGAAAGGCCATCCCGCCCGGCAACTTCATCTCCACATACGGACCGATCCAGCGATAGTAGTCCTGCTGTGCACCAGGCGCGCTGCTGTCGCGGGTGGTCAACAGATGCTCGTAATGCGCCCCGACCGACCACATGCTGTTCACCCGGACACCGACGTTACCCCAATAATGCAAAAAATCCCAGGTCCCGCGGCCTCCGGCAAAACCCGGTCCAAGGCAGTTCGTCCCGCCCGGGTTCGAACAGGCGATGGCACCGCCCCCGCCGCTGCCACCCTCGCTGCGGATCGCCTTGTAATAGCCCATGTAGAACTCGCCCTCGAAGCGATCGTCGAGGTAGTTCATCGTGATGTTGGGGACGGCGCCTTCGAATGCGGTCGTCCGCTCGGCCACACTGCCGCTGCCGTTCGGGAAGAATCCGCCTCGCGAAGACAAGAGTTGCCCATGCACAAAACCGATCATGGGCGTCACGGACAGCCGCTTATCCAAGAAGGTGAAATTCAACCCGACGTCCGTCTCCAACCAGGGGTTGTTATCGTGAACGCCGACCCCGCTGATCATGGTCCAATACGTAAAACTGAAGGCCAAGGCAATGTTGTCGGTCAGACCATAGGTCCCGTAAATCGCCGGGTTGAATCCAAAGAAACTGTCCGCCTGCATGGCCATTGTGACCGACACGGGATGCTTCTTCGTATCCATCAAATCGTCCGTGGTGTCCGCCAAAGCCGGCCCATTCAGACCCGCCCAGACAGCCGCGCACGCCAACATCCCGATTCCCCATTGCCGCACCCTTCGTCCAACAAACCTAGCCATGGCACCTCCAAGAGAATGTATGAGTAATGAGTTCTCCGTGACCGTCCCCGAGAACGGCCCACATCTGCTCTCCTAGCGCCATTGCCAGTCTTGATGACCGACGCCGTTGTCGGTCGCCCTGTTCAGCGGCGCCGCGCCAAGAAGGCCGCGGACCGATCGCAGGGGGATTAGAACCTATCGATACCGATTCGTGATGGGCATCCGCCGATCCTTGCCGAAGGCTCGATGTGTAATCTTAATGCCGAGCGGCGCTTGCCGCCGCTTGTACTCGCTGCGATCCACCAACGACATGACCCGCACGACCGTGTCCCGTTCGTAGCCCAAGGCCACGATCTCCTCCAGCGCCCGATCCTCCTCGACGTAGGCTTTCAAAATGGGATCGAGCACGGGATAAGGCGGCAAACTATCCTCGTCCTTCTGATTCGGGCGCAACTCCGCCGTCGGCGCGCGATCTATAATCCGCTTCGGGATCACCGGATCGGTGCCGACCAGGTTCCGCAAATAGGAGAGTTCATAGACCATCGTCTTGGGCACATCCTTGATCACCGCAAATCCGCCGGCCATGTCGCCATAGAGCGTGGCATAGCCAACACTCATCTCGCTCTTGTTGCCGGTCGTCAGTACCAAATGGCCGAACTTGTTCGAATAGGCCATGAGCAAGTTGCCGCGGATGCGCGCCTGCAGATTCTCCTCAGTGGTGTCAGGCTTGCGCCCGCTGAACGGCTTGGCCAACGCCCGCAGATAACCATTGAACAGCGCGGTGATCGAAATCGTCTCAACCCGAATCCCAAGCCGGCGCGCCAGATCGTCGACATCTTCCCGGCTCTCCCGAGAGGTATAGGGCGAGGGCATGAACACGCCCAGCACATTCTCGACACCGAGCGCATCCGCGGCGATGACCGCCGTCAGAGCCGAATCCACCCCGCCGCTAAGGCCGATCACCACCTGCTTGAACCCGTTCTTCTGAACATAGTCCTGCACCCCGAGCACGAGCGCGCGATACGCCTCATCGAGGGGATCGAGCTGCGGGCTGAACGAAGGCACGATGATCGAGCGGGACGAGCGATCCGGCAGCGTCGCGTCGACCCGATCCACCAGAGACGCCAGTTTGGGTGCCGACGACTTCTTGCGCCGATGGGCCAAGCGAGCCCGCCGAACCGCCGCGGTGTCCAGATCGGCCAAGATCAGATCTTCCTCAAAGGCTTTGCCCCTCGCAACGATTTCGCCGGTCTGATCGAAGATCAGGCTGTTCCCGTCGAACACCAACTCGTCCTGCCCGCCCACGGTGTTGGTGTAGGTGACGATCGCCTGGTTGTCGCGCGCGCGGGTGGCCAGCATTTGCTCGCGCAGCCGCCCTTTCCCCACGTGAAACGGCGAGGCATTGATGTTGACGATGATCTCCGCCCCCGCCGCAGCCTGCAATCGCGTCGGGCCTTCGGGATACCAAATGTCTTCGCAAATATTCACACCGATGGTCGTGCCGTTCAGCGAGAGGAGCGGCAACCGGCGGCCGGCCTGAAAATACCGGCTTTCGTCGAACACACCGTAGTTCGGCAGGTACCATTTGCAGTAGCTGGCCAGCAGTTTACGGTCGGCCATGATCGCAGCCGCGTTGTACAGATCGTGCGGTCCGGCCGGCACCGAAACTGCCTGGTCTCTCGACAGCGCCGAGGCCGTCCCCTGTCCGACGTAGCCCACGACCGCCACCAGCCCCCGTGTCTCCGCCACCACCGCCTTGAGGGCGCGTTGGGTGTCTTCGACAAACCGAGGCTTCAGAATCAGGTCTTCGGGCGGGTACCCGGTGATCGCCAGTTCGGGAAACGCCACGATATCCGCGTGAGCCGCGCGGGCTTCCTTCAACCATGCAACAATGCGTCGGACGTTGCCCGGCAGGTCACCGACCGTCGGATTCATCTGCACCATGGCAATTCGAAGTGGACGCATAACAAGCTCTGGGCTATCAGCGATCAGATCTCAGCTTCCACGCCGCAGGAGCACGTCTTCGCACCGGGGCTGGTAGCCGACGGCTGCGACAGCTACTTCGGATAAAAAAAAACGCCCTCTGACCCAGGAGGCCCCTGAGCCGGAGGACGTCGTTGTCCTTGTTCGTCTGTATCAAAACGTACGTTGGAGACTCCATTGTCTCCCAAAACGTGGTGCTGGTATAGCATTCCGCCTTGCGGAGAGTCAATCAAATTTTCCTCGATCTTCTCAACGAAACCATGCAGTTGGGTGTAGGGCTTGTGCTACACTACCGCCCCATGTCGTCCACCAAACCCTATCTTGCCCGCGCTCGGCGATTCGTCCTGCTCAGTCTGTGCCTCCTGGTCTCAGGCTGTAGCAGCGGAGCCCTCCTCACCAAGGTCGGTGATGGCCCGCTGGGAACCGTGTCCCTGGAGAAATTGAGCAGCAAGGGAACGACCGCGCGGTACAGCGGGACGGTGAACACGTTTCAAGCGACTCACCCGGCAAATATCCAAGCGGCTCAAGCCGCAGCCTTCTTGAGTGGCCTTCACCTTGCCGGTGTCGAACAGGCCGTGGGAACCGGCAAGACTCTCTACCCCCTCTTCTCTCATGAGGAAGTCGATTTCTTGGCTCCGCTCGTCGCCAGTGCCTTCGCCGAAGCCGCCCCAGACCAGCGGGTACGCCTGTCCGTGAAGGACGACGGTCTGACGACGGAGGGGACGCTGTATGTGTACCAAAACCTTTTCCGGTTCGCGTTGAGTCGCTATCGCACTGCGCCGGGACGAAGCGATGGCAAATTGACGTCGTATACGCTCCTGTTCAAACCGGATCAGGCCGTCGCCAAGGCCGATGCCCCGCAGTCCTGGATGCTCATTGAACCGCAACAGCCCCGCATTGCCGTCGACTATGATGCCCTCCGCACCATGCCGGCGTCAGCCACCCCTGCTGCCCAGCCGGCCGGCGCTGCTTTGGTGAATGCGGCGGTCGAGCAGATTCGTCTCGAACAGGAACTGCAGTCTACGAAGGATCTGGTCGTCAAGCAGGCGGAAGAATTGCAGCGTCTCCGCGATGAACTGGATCAACTCAAGAAGCAGCAAGCTGACAAATCCAATCAGCCGGCCAAGATCAAACCCAAACCAGCGCCGAAGAAACAGCCCGCCACGCCGTAACATTCAGCTCAGTAGCGCCGCAACACCGGCATCGACAGGCCGAACAGCGCCATGCGTGTGCGCCCCCACAGTATCGCCTGTGCCTGGGCCAATATCGGAGCGGATCGCGCCATGAGCTTGACGACCAGGCCCGGCATAGAAGGTTCGCTGACTCCGGCCAGCAGGTCGCTCTCCATCCCCTCCAACCTCACCGCGAGATCTTCCCGAAGCTCAGCCCATCGCGAGCCTTCCACCTTGTCGCTCAGCACGAACAATGAGGCCACGTAGTCCCAGTCGCGCGGCAGCGTGCCGACGGTATCGGGCGTGAGATGAAACCGTTCGACGACCGATCCTCCCGATGCAGTGCTGAGACGAATCTCATTGTCGTAGGTCTCAAACGCCCAACGCTCCGGCTTGGCGATCCTGCCTGACGCCATTGCATCCCACAGCAACAGGGTCGAGCCGGGAGCAAGGTCCACCTGGATCGATTGACTGAAGCGGGAGCCGGCAAAGGGAATCGTGCCTTCCGGCATCCACTCCAACCGAGCTCCTGGTCCGACCGAACAACGAACCGATTGCAGCGCCGGCTCGGATTGACTGCGATAGACTCGATTGGCGGAGGGACTCGTTATCACCACGTGTGCGTCGGCATGGAGTGTCGCTTCAACCGACAGCTGGTCCCCTCCCACGAGCCCCCCGGAAGGATTGACCAACCAGACCACTGCGACACCACTTTCATCGAGATAGGTCGGGGGGAAATGATGCCACGGGCTGGTACACGAGGACTGAGTCAAGACGGTTCGCGCGCCGACTCGTTCAAAGTCATAGCGTAGAAGGCCCTGACGCCCCACCGTTGTCGTGAGGACACCCTCTTGAGCAGAAAACGGCATGGACGGACTCCCTCGAATCTTGAATGACCGCAATCACGTGAGGCCTACGGGATACGAATCACGAACGACGCGTCACGGAGAGCGGATTGCTCGTCCGATTAGTGACGGTGCGAGTGGGAGAGGACCAGGCCCGTGACCCACTCGACGACTCGATCGAGCCCCTCACCGGTTTTCAGGTTGGTGAAGAGGAACGGCGAAGCGCCGCGCATTTTTCGGCTGTCGCGGTCCATGACGCCGAGGTCCGCACCCACCAGCGGCGCGAGGTCGGTCTTGTTGATGACGAGCAGGTCCGAGCGGGTGATGCCTGGCCCGCCTTTCCGCGGGATCTTGTCGCCGGCCGCGACGTCGATGACGTAAATCACCTTATCGACCAACTCTGGGCTGAAGGTTGCCGCCAGGTTGTCTCCCCCGCTCTCCACGAACATCAATTCGACGTCTGGATGGGATTCCAACAGATCGTCCAATGCCGCTTGATTGTGGGAGGCGTCCTCGCGAATCGCCGTATGCGGGCACCCGCCGGTTTCAACCCCCAGAATTCTGTCTTGCGGCAAGGCCCCCCGACGGGTCAGGAACTCCGCATCCTCCTTCGTAAAGATGTCGTTCGTCACCACCGCCAGGCTGTAGCGATCCCGCAATTGCCGACAGAGCGCCTCGACCAGCGCCGTCTTACCGGAACCGACCGGCCCCCCGACACCGATGACGGGAATGTGCTTGGAGCGAGCCAGTGTCGTCCGGCCGCTTCCACAGAAATGTTCGTCTTCGCGATGCATGCTTAACTCCGGAGCTTATAGCTGATGGCCTATGGCGTACGCAGGAACGAAAGCCGACAGATTCTTCTCCTCGTCCGGACCATGGGCGATTCACCCTGCGCGATCAGCGCTTACCTCCGCTTGTGCCATACGCTAGTTGCCATCAGCCATTAGCTCCTAAAAAGACGTGATTCCAACCGGCTGTGGCGCATGGCGTAGATGTCATGCACCGGCGACCAGGATCGCAGGACGTTCCGCTGCGCCGCCCTCCGGCCGACGCTCCCGATCACCGGCAGCCAGCTGTCCAGAAGCCGCTGCCCTTCTCGTTGCCCGATCGGCAACAGTTTCATCGCAGCGGCGACAAACCCAGTCGCGCACTGGTACAGCCAGGCGGCGATCGTGGGGGCTTTTTCCCAGCCTGCCGCAGCAAGCGTAAGCCCGACACAAATCGCCGCATGACCGGGGCTCGTACCGGCTTCGACGGCAGCCAGATACTCGGCCAGCAAAGGCGCAGGCTCTTCCTGGTCTACTGCGATCCGAATGACCTGACGACCCATTTGGCGACTTGCCTGCCTGGTCTCACGGCCGAGCTTCATCGCATCGAGTTCACGATCCACCGTGATCAGCACATCCAGGGTCCCGGCCACAAACGCCTCATGCGCCAACCCCACTGCCACCGCCTCGCGTTCCCCCATGCCGGTCGTCAAGGCTTCGACGACGAAGCGAGACAATTCCTCCCCATTCTTGACCGAGCCCCCCTGCACGGCCGCCTCCAACCCGGACGAAAACGCAAATCCTCCGGAGGGAAAAAAGCTGTCGACGAAACGGAGCCCGGTCAGCAGCGATCGCGTGTTCATCGTATGTTTGCTCTTATCCTCAACGGATGCTCAAAATGACTTGCCAACTACGCCGCAGGGTGCGCGATACGAGGATTAACGAGCATCATGTTTGCGCGCGCCGGCGAGACGGTAAGCCGGCCGGTTCGTGTATGAGCCGGAGGCGTATCGGTTCCCACCCACCCCGAGCCGTCAAGACAGCTCGTACTCCGTCTGGGGTACGTTGAGGATGCGTTCAAGGCAAGAACGATGCTGGGCAACGTTTTCAGCAGCCGTCAAAACAAGAAATACCGCTGCGCCATCGGCAACTCCCCCACCGGCTCACACCTCAACAACACGCCATCCGCCCTGACCTCATACGTTTCCGGGTCGACTTCGATCTGCGGCAGCGCATCATTCAACTTGAGATCGCGCTTGCCGATGCCTCGACAGCCCTTCACAGCCGCCACCCGCTTTTGCAGCCCCAACCGCTCGGTAATCCCTCGCTCCAGGGCCTGCTGGGATAGAAACGTCAGGCTCGTTCCAAACGGCGCCCGCCCAAAGTTCCCGAACATGGGCCTCGTGAGCACCGGTTGCGGAGTCGGGATCGAGGCATTCGGGTCACCCATCGCGGCCGACAGCGGAAACCCGCCTTTGAGGACGATCTCGGGCTTCACGCCGAAGAAGGCCGGCTTCCAAAGCACGAGGTCGGCCAGTTTTCCGACTTCCACCGATCCTACTTCATGGGCAATGCCGTGCGCGATGGCAGGGTTGATCGTGTACTTGGCCACGTAGCGCCGTGCGCGCCAATTGTCATGCTGCCCGGCCGACGCTTCAACTCCACGCTCGGAAAGATGCCCCCGTTGCAGTTTCATCTTATGGGCGGTCTGCCAGGTCCGGATGATCACTTCGCCCACACGCCCCATGGCCTGCGAATCGGACGACATGATGCTGATCGCGCCCATATCGTGCAGGATATCCTCGGCCGCAATCGTCTCACGGCGGATACGCGACTCGGCAAAGGCGATATCTTCCGGCACGCGCGGGTTCAGATGATGACAGACCATGAGCATGTCGAGATGCTCATCCATCGTATTGACCGTGAACGGCATGGTGGGATTCGTGGAGGAGGGCAAGACGTTCGGCTGGCCACAGACTTTGATGATGTCCGGAGCATGTCCCCCACCCGCCCCTTCCGTATGGAAGGAGTGGATCGTTCGCCCTTTGAAAGCCTTGATCGTATCTTCCACAAAACCGGCTTCGTTCAAGGTGTCGGTGTGGATCGCAACCTGTACGTCGTATCGATCAGCGACGCTAAGGCAACAGTCGATTGCAGCCGGCGTCGTCCCCCAATCCTCATGGAGTTTGAGTCCGATGGCGCCGGCTTCGACTTGTTCATCCAACCCTTCCGGCAACGATGAGTTGCCCTTGCCCAGAAATCCCAGATTGATCGGGAATCCGTCCGCCGCTTCCAACATCCGGTGGATGTTCCAAGGACCGGGGGTACAGGTCGTCGCGTTCGTGCCGGTGACGGGACCGGTTCCGCCGCCGATGAGTGTCGTCAGGCCGTTCGCAAGCGCTTCGGTGATGATCTGCGGACAAATGAAATGGATATGCGTATCGATTCCGCCTGCCGTCACGATCTTCCCTTCGGCGGACAACACCTCAGTCCCCGCACCCACCTCCATGCCCTTCGTGACCCCGTCCATCAGGTCCGGGTTGCCGGCCTTGCCGATCCCCACGATGCGGCCGTCGCGAATGCCGATATCGGCCTTCACCACCCCCCACCAGTCGACGATGATCGCGTTGGTGATCACCAGGTCCAGCGCACCCTTGGCTCTGGTCGCGGCAGGGGACTGCCCCATGCCGTCCCGGATTACCTTGCCCCCACCGAACTTGGCTTCTTCTCCCGGCAGGGTGAGGTCGCGGGTGATTTCGATCAGGAGGCCCGTATCGGCCAAGCGAATGCGGTCGCCGACGGTGGGGCCGTAGAGATCGTTGTATTGAC
The DNA here is from genome assembly GCA_019637075.1 of Nitrospiraceae bacterium. Lineage (NCBI taxonomy): Bacteria > Pseudomonadati > Nitrospirota > Nitrospiria > Nitrospirales > Nitrospiraceae > Nitrospiraceae bacterium. Next base: position 93,788 of record JAHBWI010000008.1, read on the forward strand.
GGCGAGACAGTTTCATCGTTCATCGGCTGCTGAAATCAGCCGCTCTCCTTTCTCCAACAACCAAGCCACTAGGAGGACTTCTTGGCCGTGAACCCTAACTGGCGAGCCCGCTCCAAGGCCTGTTGTCTCACGGCCGGGTCATCCAATCGGCCGTTCACCAAGCCATTGATGCCGTAGGCGATGCGATTGCCGCCAAGCGCAACGAGCATCACACGCTTGGCTTCGCCCGGCTCGAACCGCACGGCCGTCCCTGCGGGGACGCACAAACGAAATCCGTAGGCCCGATCACGATCGAATTTGAGCGCACGATTCGCCTCAAAGAAATGACAATGCGAGCCGACCTGGATCGGCCGATCTCCCGTATTGGACACCGTCAGCTCGATCGTCTGCCGGCCATTCAATGCCGTCACATCGCCTTCGCCGAGAATGATTTCGCCGGGGATGATCGTGTCGGCCTGTGCCGATCCTTTCAGGGCACGTTTCGCCTTCATCGACTTTTTGGCTGTGGCTCCCATTTCATATCCTCTCCACGCAACAGACCGTACTCAACATCGACACCTGCTCGCCGGTAGTCACCGAATCGGTTCATGCACCGTGACCAGCTTCGTCCCGTCCGGAAACGTCCCCTCGACCTGCAATTCCGGAATCATTTCCGCCACGCCCGGCATGACGTCTTTCCTTTTGAGCAACGTTGCGCCGTACGACATCAACTCCGAGACGGTCTTGCCGTCGCGAATGCCCTCCAGGATTTCAGCCGTGATGTATGCCACGGCCTCGGGATGATTAAGTTTCAGGCCTCGCTTCCGACGATCCTTCGCCAGATTGGCCGCCACATAGATCAACAACTTTTCCTGTTCACGCGGTGTCAGGTGCATATCGGTTCCTCGTTACCCATCGACCGTCAGTCGGATTTCGGACGCCATACCGGTATGTTCAGAATTTCTTGTGCTTGATACAAGTCGGTCGAGCCGGCCGGTTTCTGTCCTTTGTACATGGTCACCGTCATCGACGTGCGCCGAGACAGCGCCAGCACGTCCGCCCGTTGAGCCAGGTGGAAGTAATCGTAGCCTTCGCGCAGGGTCAGCTCCGCGCAACGCCGCCGCAGATACGCATCCAACTGTTCCTGCGAGGTGAAGGAACTCACCCGATACTCGACGCGGTAGACATTCTCCTTGAGCTGCTCGACCTCGTCCTTCTCGGCCTCCGCCAATGGAGTGAACTGCCCGGTGGCGCAGCCGGCGCAGAGGACGGAAAGCGCTATCAGCCAGCCCCTCACTTCCGCCATCCGTTGCCTGCCCAGCAATAGTCCCCTCGTTTCTCTACGTCTCATCTCCCCTTCCCCCTCGGATGCTCCGCATGCCAGGGTGAATAGTAGCCAGCAACTTAGACCAGATCAACCATGACCTCTCTCGCAACCAACGGATGACCGTTCAGACGTTCCCTTCTCCGCAATCACAACAACGGGCCGTGCGAGCATTTTGGATCAGCCTCGAGGGTATCTGCGGAAGGAGAGGTACACCGATCCGGGGAGACTTCCTCGCCTGCGCGGCCCTGCCAACGCCAAAGCAGCAGTCTCTTCCACTCGCTCGCCCTCTATCGCGAGTAACCCTGAGCTTGCGGGCCTTTCTAACTGTCAGGTGATGTGAGACTGGCCGGCGACAGGACCAACGCTACACCGTCAAATGCTGCCTCACCATTTCTGCGCTAAGCTCGTCTTTTTTTCCCGCCGCCATGACCGCCCCTTTGGCCATGACGACATAACTATCCGCCAGCCGCGCAGCGAAGTGAAGGCCCTGTTCGACCAGCACAATGGCAAACCGGCGAGCCGTCTTGAAGCCGATGATCACGTCTTCGATCTGATCGACGATCGACGGCTGGATGCCTTCCGTCGGTTCATCGAGCAAGAGCACTTTCGGGCTCGACAGGATCGCCCGGCCAATAGCGAGTTGTTGTTGCTCTCCACCGCTCAACACACCGCCCGGCCGCTCGAGAATTTGCGTGAGCTTGGGGAACAATGTGTACACCTCGTCGAACGCCGCTTTTTCGGTCATGCCGTTGGACGACGTTCCGCGCGCCCAATATCCCAGTTTCAAGTTTTCGCGCACCGACAAATGCGGAATGATCTCGCGTCCCTGAGGCACATAAGCCAGACCGCGCTTGGCGCGACGATCGGTCGGGGCTTTCGTAATATCCGTTCCGTCAAAGACCACCTGCCCGCTACGCACCGGCAGCAGACCCATGATGGCCTTAAGCGTGGTCGATTTGCCGACGCCGTTACGACCCATCACGCATGCCACTTGCCCCGCCTCGATCTGGAACGACACGTTGCGCAGAATGTGGCTTTCGCCGTAATAGACGTTGACCTTGTCAAGTTGTAGCATCGTAAGTATTGACTACCTCAAAAGGATGTTCAAAAGGCTCTCCGGCGAGGCCGCAGGCAAGAGAAGACCGGAGACGTACCCTTGCGGTACGTTGAGGATCTTGTCGAGCCGAGAACGAAGCTGGAGGGACTTTTCAACATCCTGTTACGCATGCGCCACTTTCTGGCGCCCAAGATAAATCTCTCTCACCCGCTCGTCCGCCTGCACCTTGTCCACCGTGCCTTCGCAGATCACCGTGCCTTCGTGCAAGACCGTCACGATCCGCGCGATCTGGCGAACGAACTCCATATCGTGCTCGATCACCACGATGGCATGTTTCTCGGCGAGCGACTGCAGTAGCAGACCGGTCTGCTCCGTTTCCTTGTCCGTCATCCCCGCAACCGGTTCGTCCACCAGCAAGAGCAACGGATCCTGCAGGATGACCATGCCGATCTCGAGCCACTGCTTCTGTCCGTGCGAGAGGGCGCCCGCGCGCGTCTTCGCCACGTCGCGCAAGCCGATCGTATCCAAGGCCTCGTTGATGCGTTCGCGCTCCGCCGCCGTGGACTGCCCGGTCAGGGTCGTCCACACCCCGCGGCTCGGACGGCTCAACGACAGATCTAGATTCTCCCACACCGTCAGGTTCGCGTAGATCGAGGGCGCCTGAAACTTGCGGCCGATGCCCAGTTGGGTGACCTCATGCTCCCGCAATCCCACCAAATCGGTGTCCTTCCCGAAGATGACTCGCCCCGCGGCAGGCTTGGTTTTGCCGCAAATGACGTCCAACAATGTGGTCTTTCCCGCTCCGTTGGGGCCGATCACCACGCGCAGTTCGCGGTGGTTCACGATGAAGTTTAAGTTATTGAGCGCCTTAAAGCCGTCATAGTCGACGACCACCCCTTCAAGGTAGATGATGGAGCCCTGTTCGGTCATGCCGCCTTACGCCCCTCGACCTTCGTCGCTCGATGACGTGAAGCCCACGCCGACGCTGCTGCGCTCAGCTGCTTCGACAGGCCCATCACACCGTCGGGGAACAACAGCACCACCGCTACGAATAGCCCGCCCAGCATGAACGGCCAGAGCTCTGGAAAGTAATTCGTCAGGATGCTGCGCCCCAGGTTCACGCCCACGGCCCCTACGATGGCCCCGACCAGGCTGGCGCGGCCGCCGACCGCCACCCAGATCACCATTTCCAGAGAAGGCAACACCCCGATCTGCGCCGGCGTGATGATTCCCACCTGTGGTACGTACAGCATACCCGCCAGCCCGGCCAAGGCGGCCGACACGCCGAATACAAACACCTTATAGTTGGACGGCGCATAGCCCGAAAACCTCAACCGCTGTTCGCTATCCCGCACCGCAATCAGGACGCGACCCGCCCGGGAAGAGATGATCCAGCGGCAGAGCAGGTAGGCACCGACCAGGCACAATACTGTGACCACGTATAGCGCCCGTTGCGTCCCGGGGTCGGAGAGGCGGAACCCCAGCAGCTGTTTGAAGTCGGTCAGCCCGTTGGTCCCGCCCAGATTCGATTCGTTTCGGTTTAAGACGAGCCAGGCCATCATGGCCAGCGCTTGAGTGATAATGGCGAAATAGACACCTTTGATCCGACTGCGAAAAGCCAGGAAGCCGAAAACGGCGGCGCAGAAGGTCGGGACAAGCACCCCTGCCAGCAAAGCCACCGGAAAACTCTGGAAGGGCTTCCAGAACAGCGGTAGTTCCTTCACCTGATTCCACACCATGAAGTCCGGCAGCACGCTTCCATACACACTTTCCCCGCCGATGGAGAGCATCAGGTGCATGCCCATACAGTAGGCACCCAATCCGAAGAACACGCCCTGCCCCAGGCTGAGGATACCGGTATAGCCCCAGATGAGATCGAGCCCCAGCGCGAGAATCGCGAAGGCCAAGAACTTCCCGAATCGGTTCAACGCGAAATCCGAGATGTGCAGCCACGAGCCTTCCGGCGGGAGCACATTAAGTAACGGTAGGACAAACAACAGCACGAACCCCGTCACCCAGAATGCCGCTCCCTCATGGCCCGCCTTCTCCCCGCCGTTCACCATCGTCTCGTTCACTCCTGGTGCGTTGACCTTCATGAAATGCTGCAGCCCAGGTTGGCTGCACTAGGTTGGCAATCGATCAACATGCCTATTCCACAAGGCCGCAGCGAATGAGGGCGCTGAGGGCTATGCGGCGGATACGTTGAGGCGGCCGAATGACCGACAACGCAGTTGGAGAGCATTTTATCGGTTGATCAGGCATCCGCATGGCGTCCCTTCACCGCAAACAAACCCGACGGCCTCCTCTGCAGGAACAGAATCACGAGCATCAAAATGATCACCTTTCCGAAGACGGCGCCCAGGCTCGGTTCCAAGAGCTTGTTGAGGCCCCCGATTCCGAGCGAGGCGATGATCGTCCCGGCCAGTTTGCCGACCCCGCCCGTGACCACGACCATGAATGAGTCCACGATGTAGTTTTGTCCCAGTCCCGGCTCGACGTTGCCCACGAGGGTCAAGGCCCAGCCCGCCACCCCCGCAAGCCCGGAGCCGAATGCAAACGTGTAGGCATCAACTGCCCGCGTCGGGATACCGAGACAGGCGCTCATGCTGCGGTTCTGGGTGACGGCTCGAATGCGGAGCCCGAGGCTGGAACGAAACAGCAGCAGATAAATGCCCGTCACGCAGACGATGGACAAACCGAGGATGAACAACCGATTGAATGGCAGATAGACGCCGACCATGGCCTGGATGCCGCCGCTGAGCCAGCCCGGTGCGGCAACCGCGGTGAGGTCGCCGAACGCGACACGAGCGGCCTGAATCATGATCAAGCTCACCCCCCATGTCGCCAACATAGTTTCCAGCGGACGGCCGTACAGAAATCGGATCACGGTCCATTCCAGCACGAGACCGCAAAGCGCAGCGGCCAGAAACGACGCCGGCAGCGCCGCCAGATAGTACCCGTCGAACCAGCCCTCGGGGAACCAGGCCTTGAAGGCCTGCTGCACGAGAAACGTCGCGTAGGCGCCGATCATGATCAGTTCTCCATGGGCCATGTTGATGACGCCCATGAGGCCAAATACGATCGCCAGGCCCAACGACATGATCAGCAGAATCGAACTCAGGCTGAGGCCGCGGAACAGCGTCTCGAACGCAGTGGCCCAATCACCCCAGGTTTCAATCTGATCGATGGCCGCGGTCGCCGCTCGCCCGAGCGACTGCTCCTTTTCACCCGCGCCCGGTTCACCGGCTGCGTGAACCAGCTCTTTTAGCATCGGCACGGCGTTTTGACTCCGCAGGTCGCCGAGCCTCGCCACAGCCGTCAATCGGACCGCAGGGTTGCCGGAGGCCAGCTTCAGCAGTTGGATCGCCTCCTCCATGCTGTAGCGGACCCAGCGATGGCTCTCCTTGATCACCGCCGCCTCGAGCCACGGGATGGCGGTGCGACGCCCGCTCATTCCGAGATCGACCGCAGCCGAACGGCGGACGTCCGGATCGGCGCTCCCCAGGTTGGCTCGATGTTTCCAGGCATCGGCAATCGGCTTGAGGGCTTGGCGAAGGCTGCGGTCCGCATCGGCACGAATCTCATCCAACCGCGGCAACAGCGAGAGGTCCCCCTGCTCGATCAGGAAGGCCACCGCGGCCTCGCGGCGGCCTTCCGCTTCCGCTCTCAACCCGGTGAAAGCTTCTTCCAGCGTTGCGGGCGACAACAGGGATTCGACCTGTTCCGCCGCCCACCCCACCGCACCGGTGAAGAGCCACACCCACGTACACAGAACCAGCCGAAGCCCCATGCCCCTCACGCGCACACCTGCCTCATGCCGAGTGCCATCGATCTTCCACCCCTCAGACCTTCTTGTAGGTGCCTTGATGGTTGACCCAATCGCAGCCCTTCTCGGGGTTCGTGTATTCGCTCCAGGGTTCCGGTTTCACCAGACCCTTCGAGCGCCAGACCACTTTCAACTGACCGTCCTTCAAAATCTCTCCGATGAGCACCGGCTTGTGCGTGTGTTGATTCGCTTCGTCCATCATGATTTCTCCGCCCGGCGCCAGGAACTTCTGGCCGTAGACCGCCTTGCGGACCACATCCACCTCGATACTGCCGGCTTTTTCGACGGCCTGCTTCCAGACATGCACGCCGAAATAGGCGGCTTCGATCGGATCGTCCGTGACGCGCTTGTCGCCGTCCGGTAGATTGTTCTTCTTGCAGTAGGCTTTGAAATTCGCCACGAACTGCTTGTTTTGCGGCGTGTCGACGCTCTGGTAATAGTTCCAGGCCGCCAAGTGGCCGACCAAGGCGGTCGTGTCCATCCCGCGCAACTCATCCTCGGCCACACTGAAGGCCATGATCGGCGCATCCTCCGCCCGCAGCCCCTGGTTGGCGAATTCTTTATAGAAGGGGACGTTGCTGTCGCCGTTGATCGTACTGATCACGCAGGCCCCGCCGCCCGCAGCGAATTTTTTGATCTTGCCGACGATCGTTTGATAGTCCTGGTGATGGAACGGCGTGTACTCCTCCATGATGTTCGCCGTCGGCACCCGCTTGGCGAGCAACATGGCGCGGAGAATCTTATTCGTGGTCCGCGGGTACACGTAATCCGTTCCGAGCAGGTAGAACTTTTTGTGCCCGCCCCCTTCCTTGCTCATCAGGTACTCGACGGCCGGCACTGCCTGCTGATTCACCGCGGCGCCCGTGTAGAAGACGTTGCGCGAGCACTCCTCCCCTTCATACTGCACGGGGTAAAACAACAGACCGTTATTTTTTTCAAAGACCGGCAGCACGGACTTCCGGCTCACGGAGGTCCAACAGCCGAACACGACCGCCACCTTGTCCTGCACCAGCAACTGTTTGGCCTTTTCGGCAAAGAGGTCCCAGTTCGACGCCGGATCGACGATCACAGCCTTGAGCGGCCGTCCCAGCACGCCGCCTTTGGCATTGATCTCTTCGATAGCCATCGAGACCACGTCTTTCAACGATACTTCGCTGATCGCCATCGTGCCGCTCAACGAATGGAGGATCCCGACTTTGATCGGCTCCTTGTCTGCGGCGTAGGAGAGCGCCCATTGTCCGAGGTTGCCCAGCAAGGCTGCGACTCCGACACCCGCGACAGTCCGCGAGCTGTGCAGGAGGAATTCCCTTCGTGAGGAAGCTGCCGTAGGCTGGTCGGTCGTGGACGCCGTCGCGATCGTCTGTTTCGTATTCATTATCAAGCTCCTTTCTCGTGACTCACGAGAAGGACGCGCCAAATGACTTGCCGACATGGTCGCAGGCGGGAAACGCCGGAAGCGTACCCTTGGAGTACGTTGAGGACTGTTTCGAGCCGAGAACGATGTCGGCGAGCATTTTCAGCGTCCACACTAGAAGTTGTACCAGGTGGAAATCATGAAATTGTCCCCATGAAACCGTTCGCCGGTCGACCATTCCGTCATGAGATGGTTCCATTCGAAGGACCCGTATAGGTCGCCCCAAATGTGCCGCACAGCCGTCAGGTAGGTCCGATGGTTGAGGACGTATTGCGTGTCGGCCCCTGCCGTCGTCCCCTTCAAGTCCTTGTTGAGCGGGTTGTCGAACCCGTAGCCCGCGATGAAGGTGTAGTCCTGGTTGTAGGCATAGTCGAGTTCACCCCAGCCGACGATTGTTCTGATGGGCGCGCCGGTCCCGAGATTACGCTCCTGGCCGAAACGGAAAAACTCGACACCCAAGGCCTGGCCATAGGCGACCTCTCCTGAGAACTTCAGTTGTTTCGTAATCGGCACGACCAACTCGCCGCCCACGAGATAGGAATTCACATCCCGCCCCGTCGGAATCGAGACCGGCGACGTGGGCGCCGCGCGATAATTGCGAAAGGCCGCATTGAAGGCCGCCATGACACCCTGCATGTTCCCCGTGCCCTGATAGCCGAATCTGACGCCGACATAGGGCATTTGCACCGGATCGTTGAACGGCACTTCCGAGGCCCCGTTCCCGGCCGCCGGCCGGCGCGGAGTCTGTCCGCAGCAGGCGGAGAGGCCGCGTTCGAACCGCATGACCGTAATCAGGCCGTCGAAATTCTGATTGAACTGATGCTTCAGGGTGACTTGCGGCAAACGCTGCCACAGGTTGCCGTTGTAGCCCATGATCGAAAAGTCGATCAGGTTGGGGTGGAGCGCCATGATCGGCGTCCAGTCCATGCCCGCCGTGATGGTGGTCTTATTTTCGTTCGGCGAATATTTGACGTTCGCCAAGCGCAGACGGGGCGGGATGTTCCCCGCATTGTCCGTTTGGCCATAGAAGTCGACTTCCACGACGCCGCTCAAGGTGTGTTTGCCGTCGGTCCGTTCGCCCTTGATGCCGAACACGCTGTAGCGCGGGTTCAGCGTGGTCGAGGCGTTGTTGCTTTTTCCGGCCGCGGTCGCGTAGCCGTTGAACTGATTCGGATCGAGAGGATTGTTGTTGCGGGTGCTGTAGATGCCGTCGAGTTCGATACGGCCGTAGGGAGTGATGCTGCCCTTCCCCTGCGACCCGAACATGGGGGAGATACATCCGCCGCAGATGATGCTGGGCGCGGAATCCTTCGTGCTTGCTTGATCTTCGGCTGTTGCCGTCCCGAGCGATCCGAGCGTCAGGATCGCCGAGAGGCATCCCAGACGCCATACCTTCCAATTGCTGAACATGCGCCGCCCTCCTGGTTGACCACGGTAGTGCTACCGGAACCGTGAAGGGCCGAGCAAAAAAAAAAACGCCCTTCCGGTCCGTTCCATTGGACCAAAAGGACGTCATTGTCCTTGGTGAATCTGTCGCGCGGTGAGCCTGGACGTCGTTGTCCTCGCTCCTGTCGCACGTGGACTCGACGTATACCCCGCAGGGCTGGTCGCTGTCAAGCAGTTCTCGCAGTCTCGACGAGTCGGCGCACTTCCGCCGCGCTGTGCTACACTGAACTCCTTACGAGCTTACGGAGGGAGTGGGCATGACATCGCGATCGTGGACGGCGTCCATCATGACGTTGTGGCTTGGCCTGGCCGGCTGCATGGGAGGGCCGCAAGTCGACATGGTGATCGAAGAAACCCCGCGGAGCGCGGTCTCGTTGGAACGCATTCCTGACCGCACCTTCCAAGCCGCCCATCCGGTCCGACTGAGTCGGGACTTGGTGCAACGGGCCTTGCAAGGCATCGCGGTTCGCGACCGCAGCGGCATCGCGCAGACGTTCGGCTCGAGCGAGGCCCCCGTCATCGCGGCCTTCAGCGCGGAAGAGGCCGCACTCCTGGCACCAGGCATCGCGGAAGCGCTGGCTCGCGCCGCCTCCGACCAACAGGTCGCGTTTCGGGTCCTTCAACCAAGCAGTTCGCTCACCCGCCCACGCACCGGCGCCGGCGTCGGTTCATCAGAATCGGTCGCAGCGGGAACCTCCCGGGAGATGACGGAAGGCAGCCTGTTCCTCTACGGCAGATCGATCTATGTCACGCTGCGAAGCTTCCGAAGCCGCGACGAGCGGCCTGACACGGTCAACATGCCCAATCGCAGGATCCCGGATCCGACGGGCCTGCAGCAGCGTGAAGTGGTCTTTGTGCCGCAATCCGTGATGAGAGCCGACACTTATGCGCCGGCGTTCACGGCAGCGCAAGGTCTCACGACGCTCGTGTTGGATCAGGATCGCCTGGCAAGCGCTTCCCTCGGGCCAGCCCCTTCACCGGCAAGCCCTGCGGTCGCTGCGCCCGCTCCGGCCTCTCCGGCTGGAATGCCAGGCCAGACGCAGGCCGCGCCCGGCGGGGACCTTCAGCAAATTAAAGAAGACATGAAGAAAAAAGACACGGAGTTGGAAGAGTTGCGGAAGGAGCTACAGGAGATCAAGCGCCAACTGGGTGGACAAGGCACTCCGAAACGGTAGGCTCTAGGATCGATTCTTGTCGGCTCGCTCTTCGATTTCCCCCGCAAGCAGGATGGCTTCGGCGATTTCTCGCATGGATTTGCGAAGGTCCATGCTTTGGCGTTGAATCAACTTGAACGCCTCTTCCTCGGACAACCGCTTCGAGCGCATCAAGTAGCCTTTGGCGCGTTCCAACAGCTTCCTGACTTGCAAGGCTTCCTGCATTTCGAAAGACTTCTCCAGCAGCGTCGTATGCTCGATCGAAATAGCCGCCTGATTGGCGATCGCCTGCATGAGCTTCACGTCTTCGGGCGTGAACGTGTGGGGACGCGACGTGTAGGTATTGATCACCCCGATGGCCTTGTCGCGCACCAGCATGGGCACGGAGAGCAACGAGCAGAGGCCTTCCTTCCTCGCCATCTCCGGATACATGTAAGTCCCTTCCTTGGTCACGTCCGGCACGATGATCGGCCGGCGCTCCTGCACGGCCCGCCCACTGATGCTCTGTCCGATCTTGAGGTTCGGTTTTCGACGGTATTGCTCGCTCAAGCTTTGCGTCGCGCCGATCCGCAACTCGCCGGTGGTCTGATCCAACAGCATGATGGAACAGATTTTCGATCCCATCATCTGTGCGGTCATCGTTACGATCAGCTGCAACACGTCATCCAACAGCCGGTTGGATGACACCGTCTCGGAGACCTGCGACAGCGTATCTAACTGAAGGGCCTTGCGGGTCATTTGGTCGTAAAGGCGCGCGTTCTCAATGGCCCCGCCGACCTGAGTCGCGATGGTGGACAGCAGCGCCAGCTCGTCCGGGCGATAGCGGCGCGAGCGCTTGTGCTGCACGTTGATGACGCCGACGACTTCCTGCTTGGTTAGAATGGGAACGGACACGAACGCCTGGTACCGGTCTTCAGGAAGGTTATGAAAAAACTTGAAGCGGGTGTCGTCGCTGGCGCTGTTCGGGATGACGACACGCGTCCGCTCGCGGGCCACCCATCCGGTGATGCCCTCGCCCATGCCGATCGTAATGCGCCCGATCAGTTTGGGATGCGGATTCTTCGAGGCCCGGAGTATCAACTCGTCCCGCCCTTCGGATAAGAGATACAGCAGGCAGGCGTCGGCCTTGGTGACCTCCACGACGATATCGACGATGTGCCGCAGCACCGCCTCCAAATCGAGCGTATTGCTGATGGATTCGCTGATCCGATGCAGGACATCCACCTCACGGGACTTTTCCCGTAAGGCCTGTTCAAGCTGGGCAACCGTCCGTTTCGGTTCCATCGCCGTTCCTATCGGCCTCGTCGCGCCGTGCCGGTGCCGGGCTGGCGCTTCCCCGCAGCCGTAGCCAGCTGAAACCAATCCCGCGTCGCCTCCCGCTCCAGGGGCAGGATCTGCACCGCGCCGATCTTCTCCGGCAGCACACAGTAGACGGTGCCGGATGAAACCTTTTTGTCGAGTTGCATCGCCCCCCACAGGGCCGAGAACGTGACGCGGGGCAACGCGGTGGGCAGGCCGGCAGCGCGAACGAGATCGACCACACGGTCCACCGTTTTCTGATCGCAGAGGCCCAGATGCCGCGCCAAGGAGGCTTCCTGAACCATGCCGATCGCGACCGCTTCTCCGTGAATCAATCCGCGATAGCCCCCGAGTGACTCCAAGGCGTGGCCGATCGTGTGGCCGAAGTTCAGAATACGCCGCCGATCCGACTCCCGTTCGTCCTCCGACACCACCTGCGCCTTGAGTTCGCAGGAGCGCTTCACGATCGTCGTCGCAGCATCCTGATCGAGATTGATGATCCTGTTGATGTTGGCTTCCAAATAGCCGAAAAAGGCTCCGTCGGCGATGACCCCATACTTGATCACCTCCGCCAAACCGGCCAGCCACTCCCGCTCCGGCAGAGTCTTCAGGGTCAACGGGTCAATGAGGACGGCCCGCGGCTGATTGAACGCCCCGATCAAATTCTTCCCCTTCGGATGGTCCACGCCGGTCTTGCCCCCGACACTCGAATCCACCTGGGCCACGAGACTCGTCGGCACTTGGATGAAGGGAATGCCCCGCTGGTAGATCGCCGCCGCAAATCCGGTCAGGTCGCCGATGACGCCTCCACCCAACGCGAGCAGCGTCGATTTCCGCTCAAACCTGGCCCCGACCAAGGCATCCAATACCGTGCCGATCGTGCGCAGCGTCTTTGTACGTTCGCCTGGCGGCAGGACCACGGTCACCACTTCGAATCCGGCGGCAGCTAATGCCCGAGTCATGGGCTTGAGGTAATGCCGGGCCAGATTCCTATCGGTCACGACCGCGATTTTTCCGCCGAGGTTGAGCCGCTTCAGTTCCTTGCCGATCCCGCGCAACAGGCCGCGCCTGATCGTGATCGCGTAGCTCCGCTCGCCGAGTTCGACCCGGACCGTCTGAGGATGACCTGAGGTATGTGAGGATGTCATGTGGGATGGTGGGCGCAACAATCCGCTCCCTCCACCGGCGGAGGGGCCGTCTGATGCGACGCCCTAAAACTCTTTGACGTAGGCCTGGTACGCGTCGAAGTTCCGCTTCATTTCGGCAAGCGTGTCGCCGCCGAACTTCTCCAGCATTGCGTTGGCCATCTCATAGGCGATGACGGCCTCGCCCACCACGCCGGCCGCCGGCACCGTACAGATGTCGGACCGTTCCACCGTCGCTTCGAACGGCTCTTTGGTGTTGATGTCCACGCTGCGCTTGGGACTGTAGAGCGTGGAAATCGGCTTCATCGCAATGCGGATGACGATCGGTTGGCCGTTGGTGATGCCACCTTCGAGCCCCCCGGCATTGTTGGTCTTGCGGACGAATTCCTTGGTACCCTGGTCGTAGAAGATCTCGTCGTGCACTTCGGAGCCGAACCGGCGGGCAGCTTCGAAGCCCATCCCGATCTCAACCCCTTTCATGGCCTGAATGCTCATGGCTGCCATAGCGAGCCTGGCGCTGAGCCGGCGATCCCACTGGGCATAGGTCCCGAGCCCGATCGGCGGATTGGTCACGACCACCTCGAACACGCCCCCAAGGGTATCCCCGCGGTGCTTCGCCGTCCGAATCTGCTCGACCATCTTACCCCCGGCCTCGGCATCATGGCACCGGACGTCGGAATCTTCGGCACGCTCGTAGGCCTGGGTCGGGTCGGTAGGACGCTCGGCCACGACCGATCCAATTTCGGTCGTATAACTCAGCACGCTCATGCCGAAATGGCTGAGCAGGGCCTTGGCGACCCCGCCGATGGCGACACGAATCGCGGTTTCCCGGGCACTCGCCTTCTCCAAGACGTTCCGTACGTCCCGGTGGCCGTATTTGATGGCTCCTACGAGGTCGGCGTGGCCCGGACGGGGTCTCGTGACCACCTTGGCCTCCGGGATCGGACCCGGTTCTGCAGCCATGACCTCTTTCCAGTTTTCCCAATCCTTGTTGGCAATGAGCAGACCGATAGGGTTCCCGATCGTGTGGCCTTTGCGGACGCCGCAGGCGAACTCGACCCGGTCTTCTTCCACGCGCATCCGGCCGCCCCGCCCGTACCCCTTCTGGCGGCGGGCCAGATCGTGGTTCACCATGTCTGCAGTCAGAGGAAGCCCAGAGGGAACGCCTTCAAGAACGGCGAGGAGAAACTTTCCGTGGGATTCGCCCCCATTGAGATATCGTAACATCGCCAATGGGGGCGATTATTAGCTCTTAGAGCCTGGAGGTGTCAAGTTGCCGACTTCACAATGGTCGGCGTGAGGAAAATCAGCAGTTCCTGTTTCGACACGTTTTCGGTCTTGCTCTTGAACAGCCAGCCCAGGACCGGCACGCGGGACAGGTACGGAATACCGGACACGTTGTTCGATTGCGTGTCGACGAAAACACCGCCGATCACCATCGTTTCGCCGTCTTTGACCAACACTTGCGTGGTGGCTTCGCGGCGATCGATGCTGGGACCAGCCGGGTTGCTGCGCGCACCGACCGCGTTGCGCGTCGCACGGACCTTCATCAGGATCTGCTTTCCGATTTCCTTCGGGTCCCGCGACGTGATCTGCGGGGTCACGTTGAGTTCCAGGTTCGCGTCCACGAAGGTGGTCTGAGTGCCTTGCAGAGACGTGGTCTGGAAGGGAATCGATTCGCCTTGGGCGATCTTCGCATCCCGCTTATCCAAGGTGGTGATTTTCGGCGCCGCGATGACCTTGGTCAAACCGAGCAATTCTCCCGCGGACAACCGCACATCGAGCAGGGCACCATCGGTCTTGCCGATCGAGAAGCCCGCACCCGGCACGGAGGGGAACCCAGGGTTGGCCGGCAAGTTCACCAAGAAATCCGACGTCTGCGCGCCGAACGCTCCGGAGGTTCCGGTGCGGAAGGCTGCCGTCCCGAAGCTCGACCCGAGTTGGTTCACGTTCTGAATACCCCACTGCACACCGAGCGACCGCGTATAGGTCGTATCGGCCTGCACGATCCGGGCTTCGATCTGCACCTGAGGCAACTCGAGGTCCACCCCTTCGACCAACTGGCGCAGTACTTCCAACTTCGATTCGGTATCGCTGACGATCAAGGCATTGCTCGCCGCGCTGACGTTCATCACGCCACGCGGACTGAGATATTGCCGCAGGGAGTTTTGCACTTCGCCCGCGTTCAAATTCCGAATATAGAACACGCGGGTCACAACCGGCTCGGCCTTGGCCTTGGAATCCTTGGCCCGGGCCTCTTCATCCTGCTGCTTGGCGATGTTGGTCAGGCTGTCTACCCAGACGATGTTCCCCTGGCGGATCATCCCCAAGCCATTCATCTTCAGAAGCATGTCCAACGCCTGATCCCAGGGCACGTTGGCCAGCTTCATCGTGACCTTGTTCTTCACGCCCTCGCCGACCACAATGTTGAACCCGCTCACTTCGGCGATCAGACGCAGCACGTTGCTGATGTCGGCCTGTTGGAAATCGAGGGAGATTCGACGCCCCACATAACGGCTCGGTCCGTTGACCACCTCATTCTCCGGCTTCCGCTCCTCGTCCTTTTGGTCCGCATTGGCAGTCAATTGGACGGGCTGGACATGCAGCAGGGACTTCGGCGCTTTGCGGGAGACCAGCACAGGGGCCGCTGCGCGAGGCGCGGAGGCCGCCTGCTCGGTCGTCGATTCGACGGGCGAGGCTACCGCGATCATCTTCGGCTCCAAACTCACGATCAAGCCCGCGGCCGTAGCCTCGATGCGATGCTCCACTTCCTGAGTCAGATCGAGGACCAAGCGAACCTTGTCACGGTGATATCCAAACCGCACGCGCGACAGCAGCGGATGACGCACCGCCATCTGGGCCTGCTGCGTGGCAGCCTGGACGTGAGGCACGTCGATCACCAGTTTCCGTTCTCCGACCATCTGGGCGCTGTACGTAATCGAGCCGTTGCCCGACACCACAAGGGCGACGCGACTTCCGTCCGGCTTGGCTTCGACTTTCGTCAGCAGCGTGGCGGCGGCGCGGTCGGCCGGCGCTTCGGACTTTGCAACAGGAGACGGCGGGACGAGGGCCGACTCCTCCGGTGCGGCAGCCTGCTCGAAACCCGACAGCCCGGTCGTCGACTCGGACGGCTCGGCCTGGGCCAGGCCGGCGGCTCCGAGGAGCCCGGCCATTACTGCGACGCTGAAGAACGGATGAGCGCAACCATGTGTCTGTTTCATTCTATGCCCTCTTTTGGGTGCAGCAGCTTGACGTACTCCCGCTCCTGCTTGTTCCCATACACGTCAGTGAACCGCTCTTGAACGATGAAGCCACGTTCGGTGATTGAACTGACCACGCCATTGTTGGGTCCGATGCGCGTACCGCGCTTGATGCTGTACCCCTTACCGTCCGGAGTTTGAACCATCGCCGTATACCCGTAGTTGCCCCACACGACACCGATCAGATTGAGCTCGGTGAGACCGATCCGCTGCAACGGAGGCAGACTCGAATCCGCCTCGGTCTGCTGCACCATTTGGCTGATGGGAAGGAACGGATCGCGACGGCCTGATGGATCGTAGGACCCACCCGAGAATTCCGGTACCGACGCTGCTCCGACCTGGAGGCTTGGCTGCTCCATCGCCGGCTTAGGCATTTCACTCGGCGGCATCGCGGACGCCGTTTCCGGCATCGCCGGCACTTTCAAGGTATCCGCCGGCCGCATGCTCTTGACCTGGTTCATCCGGAGCAGACTCTTGGCCTGCACGGTGTACGCGCCCCCACCGCAGAGGGCCAACACGACGCCCGCCGTCACCCACCGTTTCAATCCGTTTCGTGTTTTCACGTTCAGTCCCTCACAGTGACCGGAACTTCGGCCCATTTCCTACTTCGGCTGCGCGGGCGCTGCCGGCGCCGACGCTGCGCCCGGGGGGGCTTTCTTTTCCACCGGCGCCGCGTAGGCCACCAAATCAAAGACTGTCTGCGTCACCACACGTCCCTGCTCGACGCGCGGCGTACCGATCCGCACATCCTGCACGGTTACGATCCGCGAGAGCTTGCTGATGCGATCGAAGAAAATCGCCGCCGTATGATAACCACCAGCCACTTCGACGTTGACCGGCATCCGGATGAACAGTTTGGACGGGTCTTCCGCTTGTGCGCCCGGCTTCCACAGTTTCATGTCCAAACCCAGGCGCGTTCCCAGGTCGGAAACCTGCTTCAGCAACATCACCGCTTCTTCTTCCGGCGGGAGGCGTTCTTTCTTCTTCGCAAGCTCGATCTCAAGTTGCTTGCTCGCCGCGATCAACTCGTCCAGATGCTTGACCTTGATGCTGAGGTTCTGAATCTCGGTGTCGAGCTGCGCAACCTGTCCCTGGACGGCCTCAATTTCAGCGTTCTTGGGATCGACCACGTAGTAGTAGAACCCCACCAAAATCGCGGCCACCACCAACCCCAGGAGGGCGACCTTCTGCACCGTCGGGATGCTGCGCAGGCTGTCCAGGTTGATCGCGTTGAGACTCATGTTAGCCTTTCATCGCCAGGTCGAGCTTGAATTGATAGGTATTCATCTTGTTGTCGATTCCGGCCCGGCTTTCGTTCAGCTTGATGGTCATGAACTGGTCCGTGCGTCGCAGGTTGTTGACGAACTCGACCAAGTCGTCGTTGGTCATTGCCCGCCCTTCCAACTCGACGTTCTTCCCCTTGACGTTCAGTCTGATCAACCAGACTTTCAGCGGATCCAGGCTCTGGCTGATGTTGTCCATAACCGTCACCGGTCCGGTACGGGCTTTTTCAAGCTGCTCGATCACATGATTCTTGGCCTCAAGCTGCTTTTTCTTTTCCTCAAAGTCCTGGACCTGCTTCACTTGCTCTTTCAGCTGAGCGACCTGCTTGTCCTTTTCCTGTTTCTCGGCTTGCTTGGCTTCGAACTCTTCGTCGAGCGAAGCGGCATACCACCAGCAACCCGTCAGAGTCACGGCCAACAGAGTGACGGCGATCAAGGCTTCCGCCCGGACGTCCCACTGGGGCTTGGCTTTTCTGGTCTTCGGTCCTGTGGAGAGTAAGTTGATCCTAATCATCGGTCCCCCACCGTCCGGAGTGCGAGTCCCACTCCTACCGCCGCAAGCGGTCCCATTTCATTCAGCATCTCGGGATCGGCATCGCACATCGAGGTATCGATCTCGTTGAAGGGATTCGCGATCTCGACGTCGATATGCATCCGATCGCGTAGTTGCTGCGCCAACCCCTTGATCTTCGCGCCACCGCCACAGAGCAGGACACGACTGATATCCCCGTCCGTCGACGTCGTCTTGAAATAATCGATGGTGCGCGCGATTTCAGACGCGACCTCGGCGTTGACGCTGTCCACCACGCCCGACAAGGTCTGGTCCTCCTTCACGCGATCACTCTTCTTCATCTCCTCGGCTTCCTCGAACGAGACGCCCATTTCACGCTGGACCGCCTCCGAATAGCGATTTCCGCCGAGAGGAATGTCCCGGGTAAACAACGAAATGCCGCCGCGTACGATATTGACGTTCATCACGCTGGCGCCGATATTGACCAGGGTGACGGTCTCGTCCTCCGCGCCGCCAGCCGCAATCCCGTACATATTCTCGATCGCGAAGGCGTCGACGTCCATGATGACGGGCGTCAGGCCCGCAGCCTTGACCAATTCCGTCAGTTCGTTGATCTTGTCCTTCTTCGCCGCCACCAAGATGATGGACATCTCCCCCTGCTCTTCGGGATTGTCCGAGGCAGGAAGGACGTGGAAATCCAAGTTCACTTCGTTGATATCGAAAGGAATGTATTGCTCGGCCGCCAACTTCACCTGCCCCTCAAGCTCTTCATCCGGCATCGGAGGCAGACTGATCTTCTTGACGATGACGGCGTGGCCGGAAATGGAAATGGCCACCTGCTTCACCTTGATATGGTGTTCTTCAACCAATTCCTTGATTGCCGACACCACCCGGCCCTCATCCATCACCGTGCCGTCGACGATGACCTCCGGCTCGAGTTCCTTCACGCCGAACTTTTGGAGAATGTACCGTCCACGGTTCTCCTTCAGCTGCACCAGCTTGATCCCGCTGGACCCGATGTCCAAACCGAGGAGCTGCCGCTTCGGAGCGAACATCGACATGAAGTCGAAATCGGTGAGATGTTTCAGCTGAGCCAGCATACTTGTTGCCCTCTCTAAGCGACTTCTTTTCTGCCGTGCATCACTTGCCTGATTTGCTCAACGTTTTCCGCGGTATACAATCTCCAGTTCCGCCAATCCCGCGGCGGACCTATGATCAAGCCTTCCCGTTCCCACCGAAACAGCGTAGCCCGGGAGATGTCGAACATCTCGCAGACCTCGTTGGTCTTGTAGAGTTTCTTCTTTGGGACATCGGGCACTTTCTTCACGCACAGCCTCAAACATCACTGTTCATCAGGGTTTTCGCGCACACAAGGGTAAGTATAGTTGATATAGTCCACCTGTCAAGGAAACCGCAGTTCTACGCAGGGGTCGGTGAAATCGCAGGAATGAGGCGCGGAGACTAGCTTTTCTGAAGGTCGCGGTGGGTGACGGAGACGTCGTAGCCGAGCGCGGCAAAGCGCTCCTTGAGACGTGCGGCGATGGTGACCGACCGGTGCCGGCCGCCGGTGCAACCGATGCCGATACTGAGATAGCTGCGCTGATCGCGTTCGAACAGCGGCATGAGGAAGGCGAAAAACCCGTGGAGTTGCTCGAGAAATTGAGAGGCGCTCGGATCGCTGAGTACGTAGTCCTGTACCCGGCCGTCCTCTCCGGTCAGGGGCTTGAGTTCGGGAACGAAAAAGGGGTTCCGCAGGAAGCGCACGTCGAACAGCAGATCGATGTCGTAAGGGACTCCGAACTTGTACCCGAACGTCACCAGGGAAATCGTCATACGGCGTCCGCCCGAATCCTGCCTGAATTCCCTGGTCAGGCGCTCACGCAGGTCATGGACCGTGATGTCCGAGGTATCGATGACGCGGTCCGCATGTTTGCGGAGTTCGCTCAAGCGCTCACGCTCGAAGCGTACCCCATCGAGCACCGGCATGTGGGGAAGCACCGGATGCGGGCGGCGGCTCTCCGAGAAACGGCGCACGAGCACCTCGTCCCGCGCCTCCAGGAAAATCAGTTCCACCGCATGTCCGAGGGCCCGCACCTCGTCGAGGACCTTGACCAGGTCTCCAAAAAACACCCGTTCACGGATATCGATTCCCAGGGCGACGTTTTTGATTTCCCCGCCCTGCTGATGACAGAGTTCGACGAAGGTAGGGAGCAAGGCGGGAGGAAGATTGTCGACGCAGAAATATCCGGCGTCCTCGAACGCCTTGAGCGCATGGCTCTTTCCGGACCCGGAAAGACCGCTGACGACGACCAGCTTAAGTGCTGCCATGTGCGCGAGCGCGCTTGCGCTCCGGATCGATGAGAGACACCTTGCCGCCGGGAAGGCGCTGCACGACCTGGACGTTGCCGGTCACGTCGTTGATGAACATCAGCACGCCGGTCGGCGCCTCGCGAAGCGCCTCCGCGGCTTCCTCCACGCTCAACACCTCGAGCGCCGGTCTCACGACCTCGACCTGTACCCCGTCATTGCGTGGAGCCTCGGGCTGCAGATCGGCGAGCCGTCGATGGTCACCGACTTTGTGGTGGGCCCGACGATCCTTGAGCTTCCGCAACTGCGCGCCTAACTTGTCGACCACCTGATCAATGGATGCGTACATCTCCTCGGTGGATGTCTTGGCTTGAATCCGTCGGCCCAGCACCACCCCGGTGACTTCAGCCATGTGGTGAAACCGCTCCACGCTGAGAAGCACCTGAAGGGTATTCAGGCGAACCCCGTATCGATCCAATCGCTCCATCCTGGATTCGATATACCGACGCAATGCCGGTGTGACCGCCACGTGCCGCCCCGTGATCATCAATCGCATACCGACCTCATGAGTACAGCGCTCCGGTCATCGACCGAACGCCGGATCAAATGTTGCCGATCAGACCGATGCCGCATGTCCGTCCGCGGCCGGTCCCCTAGAAAAAGCGCTTCCGCTGGTTCGCTGAGGGAATGTTGTCCTCCGCGCGATATTTCGCCACGGTCCTTCGCGCGATCATCACCTGCTGGGTTCTGAGACGCGCGGCGATCTCTTCATCCTTCAGCGGCTTTCGCGCGTCTTCATCCGCCACCATCTTACGAATCATCTCCCGCACCGTCAGGGACGACAGCATATCGGATGGCTGGTCAGCCCGCTGAAGGCCGGCATTGAAGAAGAACTTGAGTTCAAGCATTCCTTGCGGACAGTACATGTACTTGTTGGCCGTCACCCGGCTGATCGTAGATTCATGCATCCCGATATCCTCGGCCACTTGTTTCAGCACCAGGGGTTTCAGGTATTGGATCCCCTTCTCGAAGAAGGCCTCCTGGAATTTCACGATGCTCGAGACGACTTTGACGATCGTCTTGTTCCGTTGCTCGATGCTGCGGATGACCCACTGGGCGGCGCGTAATTTCTCGTCGAGATAGGCCTTGGTTTCCGCCGAACCGGAGCGGCCGGAAGACATGAGCTGCTTGTAGTAAGGGCTGATCCGCATGCGGGGCAGGCCATCGTCGTTCAGCAGAACTTCCCATTCGCCTTCGTTCTTGACGACGAACACATCCGGCACGATCACGTAATTTTGTGTATTGGAAAAAGGCCGCCCCGGCTTGGGTTCCAGCGCCTCGATCACCTTCGTGGCCCGGAACACGTCCTCCATCGAGATATTGAGCGCCTTGGAGATCCTGGCGTACTGCTTCTTTTCCAGATCTTTGAGGTGGTGGAGCACGATCGCTTCGAGAATAGACCCCTTGAGCTCACCGGGTCGGGCGCCCAACGCACCTATGGGCCGGCGGCCGAGGAACCCCAGTTGGAGCAGGAGACACTCCGGAAGATCGCGGGCGGCGACGCCGGTGGGATCAAAGCCCTGCACGTCTTTTAGAACCGATTCGGCCTCAGCGACGCTATAGGGCGTATCGGAAACCAGCTCATCCAAGGTCATGCGAAGGTATCCGTCGTCGTCCAAGTTGCCGATGATCAGGCGTCCGATCTCCTTTTCGCGCGGAGACAGTCCCGACAGCGACAATTGCCACGCGAGGTGGTCCTCCAGAGACGCCGATTTTGCGACGGTCTGCTCGTACGAGGGAAATTCGTCCTGCGAGGATGCCCCATATTCGGCCTCCCCACGTCGAAGGTCAGTGTCGAAATAGTCTTCCCAGCTTGAGGCGGAAAACTCCTCTGCGTTTTCTCCGCCCTCGACCGGCTTGTCTTCCCGCTCGACCTCCTCTGCACGCGTACTGGTGGAAGAGGGCAATTCCGGTTGTTCCCGCTCAGCGGTCGCAGTCTCTTCGGCTTCCTCCGTTTCGGCAACGAGTTCGTCGAGCAGCGGATTCTCCATGAGATGCTGCTGCAGGCTCTGCTGAAGCTCTAGGCGAGACAGCTGCAACAGCTTGATCGCCTGCTGCAACTGCGGCGTCATAATGAGTTTTTGGCTGAGCTTCAGATCGAGTCGCAGTTTCATTGCACGTATACTCCGTCCCGGCTGTTACAGGCGGAAGCCTTCCCCAAGGTAGACGGCCCTGGCCATTTCGCTCTTTTCGATCACCGCAGGAGAGCCGGCCTCGAGTATCGTTCCCTCGTTGATGATATAGGCACGATCGGTGATCGACAGGGTTTCCCGTACGTTGTGGTCGGTGATCAGTACGCCGATGTGCCGTTGCTTCAGGCGGATGATGATCTGCTGAATATCCGCGACGGCGATGGGATCGATACCGGCGAACGGTTCGTCAAGCAGCATGAAAGACGGGCTCGTCGCCAGCGCGCGTGTGATCTCCAGCCGGCGCCGCTCGCCGCCTGAGAGGGCGTAGGCCTTGCTCTTCCGGATATGAACGAGATCCAA
Organism: Nitrospiraceae bacterium; assembly: GCA_019637075.1. Classification (NCBI taxonomy): domain Bacteria; kingdom Pseudomonadati; phylum Nitrospirota; class Nitrospiria; order Nitrospirales; family Nitrospiraceae; species Nitrospiraceae bacterium. Next base: position 116,348 of record JAHBWI010000008.1, read on the forward strand.
TTCTTTCAGCAAATTCTCCACTCGCTCTGCCCGCTCACTTCCGGAATAGCCCAGCATCTCCAGAATCGCAAGAATATTGTGTTCCACCGACAAACGACGAAAGACCGACGACTCCTGCGGCAAATACCCGATGCCGCGGCGGGCCCGCTTGTACATGGGCAGATCGGTAATATCGTCGGTATTCAGGGCAATCCGTCCGGCATCAGGCTGGCAGAGTCCCACCATCATATCGAAGATCGTCGTCTTGCCCGCGCCGTTCGGTCCCAGCAGGCCGACGACCTCTCCCGCCCGCACATCGATCGACACACCCTTGACGACCTTGCGGCTACGAAAGCTCTTCTCGAGGCCCGTGGCAGCGAGTCGATCCTGCTGGACCGGCGCGGCGGTCGGCCGCGGCGATTCCGCTCGCATCTCGGAGGAGGTCCCGATCACCGCTTTCCGCTCCCTTCACCCTCAATTGTGACTTGCGAATCACCCTCGACCAGGCTGCGGTCCTCATCCAGGAACATCGTAATCCGCTTGCCGGATACTCGGGTTCCCTTTTGCCAGGCCACGGGCTGGCCGGTCAAGACGATCTTTCGCTCGACTTCATAGTAAATAGCTTTTTGACACGTCGCCCGACCGTCCTCTTTTTGTATCTCCACTCGACCGGTGGCCTCAATCATGCTGATCGTCCGGTCCGATACGGCAGGCATGGCCTCTGAGCCTCCAGCTTGCTCCTTTTTCGTCGCCTTCCCGCCCGTGGCCGCATTCTTTGGAGCAACAGCGGGCTTCGGATCGACGCCGTTGCTGGAGGGATGAAACGACACCACCATGTGGTCGGAGTGGACTGTCAGGGGCCCGCGAGTCAACACCACCTCGCCCTCGAATATCGCCTTGTTCTCGTGATTGCTCACAGTCATCGTTTTGGAGGTGATGGTCGTGGGAGCCTCCTCCGCGCTGCGCCCCTTCGGCACGCTGGCTTGAGCCGATGAGGGAGCAGGGGCGCTGAACCCGATCGCGGCATTAAGAAGCAGGAACAACATCCACACGAACATCGTGCAATACCTGAAACTCTTCCGTATCCAATTTGCCAAGCAATCCACGACCCGTCACCTGTAGTCCATGGCCGTTGATCGTGACATCTTCGGCGGTTTGGATTTCGTGGCGCGCGTCGGTCCACACCAAATGGTTGGTAAGGATGGTGTACCCGCTCTGCGTTTCCACCACGATGGGTTTCGTCCGATTGGAGAGATTGAAGTTTTTGGTTTGGGTATCGAGGGAGCCCTCTTCGCCGGACAGCGTGAGTTCTTTCCCCTGCGCACCGTAGAGTGTAATTTGCACATTATTCAGCAGGGCACGATTTTCGTGTTCGAACAAACGGGCCTGTTCGGCCTGCACCTTCCACTGAACAGTCTCGCCCTTGGTCTGGGTAAACGTGAAATCCTGTATGCGTGCGTCCGCCGGCTCCTTCCCGACTGCGGCGACCGATCGAGAAGATGACCCCGAGTCGGACCGGGTGATGAGGAGATATCCCAACGATGCGGCTAACATCACGCTGAGAGCGAGTAAGCCACGCCGTATCCAACGTTCCCACATGGTGAAAAGCCCTTGATTCCCAGAGCTTCCCCGCTACGATGCTGCTGGCATGATCGTAGCATTCTGGTTGATTCAAGTAAACCGGGCTCCGTACTCTTGTCGCCCGAGGTATGAAGGAAAAACGAGGAAGAATGAAATGCGGGAAACGAGGCTGCGGCGACGGTTCTGCCGCCGCAGCCATGCTGTTCGTTAGGCCTCCGCGGAGGGAGCGTCCTTATCCGGATTGCCGCTTTTTGCTGCCGGCGCTGCGGGCTCGGAGGGTTTCGCCACCGCACGTTCCGCCCTTGCAACCAGCTCAATGGCGACCATCTCGGCTGCGTCACCAACGCGCCGACGCGTCTTGATGATCCGCGTATAGCCGCCCTGGCGATCGCGGAAGCGCGGCGCCACATCTGTGAACAATTTTGAGACGACCGCCTTGCTGCGCAAGAAGCTGAGCGCCCGACGACGGGCAGGGAGACTCCCTTCTTTGCCGAGGGTGATCATCTCGTCGGTAAAGCCTCTGATCTCCTTGGCCTTGGCCTCGGTGGTCTCGATCCGCTCCTGATCAATGAGCGAGGTCACGAGGTTCCGAAACAGCGCCCATCGATGTTTGGTTTGACGTCCGAGCTGTCTGCCCTTCTTTTTGTGCCGCACGGTAGTCCTGTTCCTTTCTTACTCTGTCCGCACTCCACCGTCACCGGACGGTAGGGCGTCCACCCTCATCCCGAGGCTCAAGCCCATTTCGGTCAGAATTTCCTTGATCTCGTTCAGCGACTTCTTGCCGAAATTCTTGGTCTTCAGCATTTCGGCTTCGGTTTTTTGCACCAAGTCGGCAATCGTCTTGATGTTGGCGTTTTTCAAGCAGTTGGCGGCGCGAACCGACAACTCAAGCTCGTTGACGCTGCGGTACAGATTCTTGTTAACCTCGAAAGAGGATTCCTCTGCGCCAGCCGCAGGCTTGGCATCGGAGCGCTCCTCGGGATTGATAAAGATATCGAGGTGATCCCGGAGAATACTGGCCGCATTCGACAAGGCATCCCGCGGGGAGATGGTCCCATCCGTCCAGATTTCCAAGGTAAGCTTGTCGTAGTCCGTCATCCGACCGACACGCGCGTTCTCCACATGGAAGTTGACTCGCTTGATTGGGGAGAAGATGGAGTCCACCGCAATGACCCCAATCGGCAGCCCCTCTTCCTTGTTTCGTTCAGCCGGCACATAGCCTCGACCATGCTTGACGGTCATTTCCATGTCCAGCGTGGCATCCTTATCCAGCGTGGCAATATGCAAGTCCGGCGTGAGAATCGACAAATCGCCGTCGTGAATGATATCGGACCCTTTAGCTTCCCCTGGCCCCTTCTTCTTCAGGCGAATGGTCTTTGGCTTGTCGCCCTGCAGCGCCAGACGAAGACTCTTGATGTTCAGAATGATCGAGGTCACATCCTCCGTGACGCCGGGAATTGTGGAGAACTCATGCAACACCCCTTCGATCTTCACGGTCGTAACCGCAGCGCCCGTCAATGAAGACAAGAGCACGCGGCGGAGAGAGTTTCCGACCGTGGTCCCGAATCCTCGCTCGAACGCCTCTGTGGTGAATCGACCAAATGTCGGGGAAAGAGTGTCCTTGTCGACTTCCACCCGCATGGGGATCTGAAAGTCTTTCATCGCTTTAATCATGACTCCCCCTTCAGTAACTCGTGTGAGCCCATCGATCGCTCAACCTGCGAACGGCCGCACCGCCCGTGGCCGAGCGGGTCGTCTACCGAGAGTACAACTCGACGACCATCTGCTCATTAACCGGCAATGCAATATGTTCCTTGGCGGGCAAGGACCGGATCGTCCCTTTGTACGCCGTCTTGTCTAATTCCAACCATTCGGGAATGCCACGACCATCGACCGCCGCAAGCGCGCCTTGGATCGGCTGGAGTTCGCGGCTGTTTTCCCGTACTTCGATGGCATCGCCGACCTTCACGAGTGCGCCGGGAGCCGTGATCTTCCGGCCATTGATCATCATGTGTCCGTGATTAATGAGTTGGCGAGCCTCTTTGCGCGACGCGCCGAATCCCAAGCGGTAGACCACGTTGTCCAAACGGCACTCCAACAGACGAAGCAGGGCATCGCCGGTCACACCGGTTTGACGTTCCGCGCGTTCAAAAATACCGCGGAACTGGCCTTCCTGCAGGCCGTAGATCCTCTTCAGCTTCTGTTTCTCACGCAACTGCAGACTATAGTCCGAGATCCGCGGACGAGCTTGACCGTGCTGACCCGGCGGATAACTCCGGCGCTCGATGGCGCATTTCTCGGTCATGCATCGAGAGCCTTTCAAAAACAACTTCTCGCCTTCTCTCCGACATAACCGGCAGACAGGCCCGCAATATTTAGCCACGCTACTCCTCCATTACCTCAAACAATCGAGATCCAACTCGACCCGCGGCCTCGCGCCGCACGGGATCGAGGGCAATATTACACCCGTCTCCGCTTAGGAGGACGGCATCCATTGTGCGGAATCGGCGTGACGTCCCGAATCAGATTGATTCTCAGTCCAGCGCTTTGGAGCGAACGGATGGCTGATTCTCGCCCGGCACCAGGACCGTTGACGTACACGTCTACCTGACGCATTCCATTTTCCATCGCTTTACGCGCCGCCGCTTCACCGGCCCGCTGGGCGGCGAAGGGAGTGCTTTTCCGCGACCCCTTGAAGCCCTGGTTGCCTGCACTGGCCCACACGACCGTGTTGCCGCTCATATCAGTGATCGTCACGATGGTATTGTTGAACGACGCCTGCACGTGGGCGACGCCGCTCTGTACGATCTTGCGCTCTTTTTTCTTACCCTTCTTCACACTCATAGGATCTCCTCAGCGCCTGGCGCCTGCTCGGTCTGGTGCTTCTGGTCAGCCTGCCGAACCGGCCGGCCTCTTAGGTTTGCTGCCGACACCCGCGCGACGCCCCTTTCGGGTCCGTGCATTGGTCTTGGTGCGCTGTCCGCGCACAGGCAGACTCTTCCGATGCCGGAGGCCTCGGAACGTGCCGGTATCCACCAGCCGCTTGATGTTCATGGATACTTCTTTACGAAGATCGCCTTCGACCTGATAATCTTGGTCGATCACCTCACGAAGCTTGACGATCTTGTCTTCGCTCAGATCTTTCACGCGCGTGGCCCCATCGATGCCGGCCTTTTTCAGAATCGCCAGCGCCGACGCGCGGCCGATCCCATAGACATACGTCAGCCCGATGTCGATGCGCTTTTCCCTGGGCAAATCTACTCCGGCAATGCGTGCCATACTTCCTCTCCTCGTCAGACGTCGCTCGTCTCTCGCCGGAGGAACCGGTTTGTCCCTCTCGCACGTTCGACGGATCTTACATTATCCCTGCCGCTGCTTGTGCCGAGGGTTCGCGCACAGGACCCGTACCACACCTCGGCGGCGGACGACCTTACATTTTGCACAAATAGGCTTAACCGACGACTTCACTTTCATGACAGACTCGTTTCTTCGCTACTTGAAGCGATAGGTAATGCGTCCCCTGGTCAAATCGTACGGGGACAGTTCCACCGTGACTTTGTCGCCCGGCAAGATACGAATAAAATGCATCCGCATTTTGCCGGAAATGTGGGCTAAAATCTTGTGCCCGTTCTCAAGTTCTACTCGAAACATGGCATTTGGAAGCGTCTCTGACACCGTACCGGTTACTTCTATGACGTCTTCTTTCGGCACCGATCGGTTCGCCTCCTATATCAGTGGGACGTACTAGACAAAATCCGGGCCGGCCCAGACGGCTGAATAGCGATGGTATGCTCGAAATGGGCCGACCACCGACCGTCCTGTGTCACCGCCGTCCAGCGATCGTCTAAAATCCGAATTCCGCTGGCCCCCATATTTACCATTGGTTCGATCGCCAGTACCATCCCAACTTGTAAGCGAGGTCCCTGACCGGGACGCCCGTAATTGGGGACCTGGGGTTCTTCGTGCAACTGCCTACCGATTCCGTGCCCCACGAACTCCGTGACGACTGAGAAGCCTGCCGCCTCGACGTGCGTTTGAATCGCGTGGGAAATATCGGAAAGCCGATTGCCGACAACCGCCTTCGCAATCCCACGGTGGAGCGATTCTTCCGTCACCTGAATCAGCCGTAGCGATTCCGAAGAAGCCGTTCCCACAGGAACTGTCACTGCCGAATCACCGTAAAAGCCCGATACGATGGCGCCAAGATCCAATCCGATAATGTCGCCTTCCTTCAATCGCCGCTTGGAGGGGATCCCGTGGACTACCTGTTCATTGACTGATGCACAGAGAGTCTTAGGATAGCTCCGATATCCCTTGAACGCCGGGATGGCGCCTCGCCCCTTAATACCCTCTTCGGCCATCCGGTCCAGATCGTCGGTGGTAATGCCCGGCGCGACCTGCTCCTTCAGTACATTCAGGACTTCCGCCACCACTTTCGACGCCTTGGCGATGAGTTCCACTTCCTCCGGCGTCTTCATCACGATCATGTGCGGGTCCCAAGCCCAGACACGAGATGGCTCAATCGCGAATAAACTTGGTCCATTCCCCCAGACCCGTCGAGATCGGTCAAGAGGCTTTTCTTCTGGTAGTAGGAAATCAGCGGGGCCGTCTGCTCATCATAAACCTTAAGCCGCGCCTCAATCGTTTCAGCTTTGTCGTCGCTCCGCTGGATCAATTCCCCGCTGCAACGATCACAAATCCCTGCCTTCTTCGGAGGGGAAAAGTCTACATGGAACACCGCCTGGCACTTCGGGCAGCTTCGCCGGCCGCTGAGGCGCTTGATGACATCTTCGCGCGACACGCGAAAGTTGACGACGCGATCGAGACTGACGCGATTCTCCAGAAGGATTTTCGCCAACTCCTCGGCCTGCGGCACAGTCCTCGGGAACCCATCAAGGATGAACCCTTTGGCACAACTGGGCTCAACCAATTTCGCCTTGACCATTCCAATCACGACGGCATCGGGAACCAACTTGCCTTGGTCCATGAATTTCTTGGCCTCGAGACCAAGCGGCGTCTGGTTCCGGACTGACTCACGCAAGAGATCGCCGGTGGAAATCTTCGGTGGACCGAACTGGGCGGTCACCCGGTCAGCCTGTGTGCCCTTCCCAACCCCTGGAGCCCCTAAAAATACGAGTCGCATGCTCCGCCTACGACGTCCTGCCACGGAGACGGCCCTTGGCAAGGAAACCGTCATAATTCCGATTAAGCAAATGAGATTCAATCTGCTGAGCCGTGTCCAACCCCACACCGATCACGATCAACAAGGAGGTGCCGCCGAAATAAAACGGCACATTGAGTTTGTAGATCAGAAACTCAGGGATGACGCAGACTATAGCCAGATAGATCGCTCCGGCAAAGGTGATTTTCGTCAGTACCGAGTAGATATAGTCAGACGTCCGTTGTCCCGGCCGGATACCCGGGACGAATCCGCCGTACTTTTTCAGATTATCCGCCATATCAACGGGATTCATGACCACCGCCGTATAGAAGAAACAGAAAAAGACGATCAAGCCGACGTACATAAGCGTATACAACAAGGAGCCCGGGGCGAGCTGCGCCCCGATAGCTTTGATCCACGGCGTCTCAAAAAACCCAGCGATTGTCGCCGGAAACGCGATAATCGATGACGCGAAAATCGGAGGAATGACTCCAGCCGTATTGATCTTCAGCGGAATGTGGGTGCTTTGGCCACCATACACTCGACGACCGATGACTCGTTTGGCATACTGGACCGGCACCTTCCGTCGTCCGCTTTCAAGAAAGACGATCGCCGCAACGACTCCAACCATCACCACGGTCAGCACGATTAGCAAGGGGAAGCTCAGCTGCCCCAGCTTGTAAAGGTCGAACGTTTGCGCAACCGCCGCCGGGAGTCGTGCCACGATGCCGGCAAAGATGATCAGCGAGATGCCGTTGCCGATCCCACGCTCAGTGATTTGTTCACCCAGCCACATCAGGAACCCCGTTCCCGCGCAGAGGGTGATCACCGTCATGAACCGGAAGCCCCAGCCAGGACTCAGCACGAAAGCGCCCTGATTCATTTGCTCCAGACCGATAGCAATCCCGAATCCCTGAATCAGCGCAATGACGATGGTACCGAAACGGGTGTACTGAATGATCTTCTTCCGACCGCGTTCCCCTTCCTTGGCCAACTTGGAAAGGTGGGGGATAACAACCGTGAGCAACTGCAGAATGATCGAGGCGCTGATGTAAGGCATGATACCCAGCGCAAAGATCGTGAGCCTCGACAGCGACCCACCGGAAAAAATGTCCAGGAAGCCAAGCAGCGCACCACCCTGCTTGGTCAGGAATTCAGATAATGCTTCTCCGTTGATCCCCGGGGTTGGAATGTGCGCGCCGATTCGATAAACGACGAGCATCCCAAGCGTGAACAGCACGCGGGTGCGCAATTCGGGAATCTTGAAGATGTTCTGAAAACTGGTCAGGAGTCGCTCAAACACCGCGAATGACCTCGGCCCTCCCGCCGGCAGCCTGAATCTTGGTCTCCGCGGACTTGCTGAACTTGTGGGCCTGGACCACGAGCGGTCTGGAGACCTCTCCCTGTCCGAGGATTTTCACGAGTTGCCCTTTGCGTCGCACGAGGCCTTGACTGATCAGGAGCTCAGGCGTAATCGCTTCCGTGGTCTGCAGTTCTGCAAGACTCTTCAAATTCACGATCGCATATTCCGTACGGAAGGGGTTTTGGAAACCAAACTTTGGGATACGGCGAATCAACGGCATCTGGCCGCCTTCGAAGCCCGGCCGTTTGGCACCGCCGGACCTGGCTTTTAAGCCCTTATGTCCTTTAGTGGCAGTCTTGCCATGACCCGATCCCGGCCCGCGCCCGATGCGTTTTCTCTTGTGCTTTGCTCCCTTAGCGGGTGCTAATTCATGTAATTTCATTGCGGACTCACTTCCAGCAAGTAACCCACTTTGTCGATCATACCCTTGACCTGGTCGGTGGCGGGCCGAACAACCGTTGCGTTCAGCTTTCGCAGCCCCAGCCCACGAAGGACTAGACGATGCCGGTACGGCGTACCGATCGGACTTCGCTTCAACGTAATGCGCAGCCCCGCCTGGGGGGTTCCCTTTTTTGTGGTGCTCATTAGATCGTCACCTGTACTTGGGCACCCACGCTCCGGCGCAGATGCATAACCTCTTGCGGATCTCGCAATTGCTGCAAGCCTTGAATCGTGGCCCGCACGGTATTGAATGGATTGCCGCGTCCGAGCGTCTTGGCGATAATATTATGGGCGCCGACTAACTCCACAACCGCGCGCACTGCGCCGCCAGCGATGATCCCAGTCCCATCGGCCGCCGGCTTGAGCAGCACGTGCTCGCCACCGAACAAGCCGTGAACTTCATGCGGAATCGTGCCCCCCTTGAGGGGTACCCGAACCAGATGCTTCTTGGCTTGTTCGACCGCCTTGGAGATGGCTACGGGTACTTCGGCTGCTTTCCCCTTGCCGACTCCGACATAGCCGTGACCGTCGCCCACGACGACCAGCGCGCAAAAATTGAAGCGCTTACCGCCCTTGACGACCTTGGCCACACGATTGATGAAGACCACCTTGTCTTTTAAACTCAGTTCTTCAGGATTGACTCGCACAACGTAACTCTCCTTTAAATCGTGGCGTTCGGCTCGGCACGGAGCTTCAGCCCCGCGGCCTCACAGCGGCCCATCTAAAACTGTAGCCCACCTTCCCGCGAAGCGTCGGCCAATGCCTTGATTCTACCGTGGTAGATACGCCCACCCCGGTCGAACACAACCGACGAAACTTGCGCCGCCTTGGCCCGCTCGGCCAAAAGCTTTCCGACAGCCTTAGCCGCCTCAATACTGCCTGTGGATTTTAGGGTTGTCCGTAACCCCTTGTCCAACGTCGACGCGGCTGCGAGCGTATGCCCTCGCAAATCGTCGATAATCTGAGCGTAGATATGCGAGCGGCTCCGGAAGACATTCAGCCGCGGGCGGTCGGTAGTGCCGACGACGGTCTTACGAACGCGCTGACGGCGCCGTTCAAGTTGACGTGTTTTTTCTAGAGTATTCATGGCGCGATCTTACTTTCCTGTCTTTCCTTCTTTCTTTCTCAAGACTTCGCCGGCATAGCGGATGCCCTTCTGCTTGTAGACGTCAGGCGGTTTAATACCACGAATGTTGGCGGCAACTTGTCCGACCAGCCGCTTATCCGGCCCCTTAATGGAGATGAGCGTCTGCTTATCGAGCTTCACTTCGATGCCAGCGGGGATCGTATAGTTCACCGGGTTGATGTACCCGACGTTGAAGCTCATCGTTTTCCCCTGCATTTGCGCCTTGTAACCGACGCCAGTAATTTCCAGGGACTTTTCGTAGCCTTTGGTGACACCTTGAATCATATTGCTCAACTCGGCCCGCACCAAACCGTGGAGGGCTCGGAGCTGACGGTCGTCATTCTTCCGGCTGACCACCATTTGTCCGTCGTTGACGGCAACAGTCACACCGGGTACGAGCCTCCAATCCAGTTTCCCCACCGGACCCTTGATGGATACCACCTGACCGGCAATCTTCACATCGACGCCGCTTGGTACGGCGATTGGCTTTTTTCCTATCCGAGACATGCGAACCCCGTTACGTAGCTGCTATGAGTAAGTAAACGTTCACCCCGTTCGGCGTTTACCACACCGAACAAAGCACTTCGCCTCCAAGACCGGCCCGGCGAGACTCTCCGTCGGTCATCAATCCCTGGGAAGTAGAGATGATGGCAAGTCCGATACCGCTACGGACTTTCGGCACACCTTCGCGGCCAATGTAAACCCGACGTCCCGGCTTGCTGACTCGGCGCATTCCCGTGATCATGGGCCGATCCTGCTCAATGTATCTCAACTGCACGGTCAAGATAGGATGCCCCTCTTCCTGTCCTTCCTGAAATCCCTGAATAAAACCTTCCTTACCAAGGATGCCAAGAATCTGGCGCTTCAGCTTGGAGGCAGGCACCTTCACGGTCTCGTGACGGCGGCGCGCACCATTTCCCAGTCTCACCAACAAATCAGCAATCGGATCGGTCACCATAGCTTCCTCGTTTTCCTCAATGTCACGCTGTTCAGGGCCAGAACTACCAGCTTGCCTTTCTCACCCCGGGAACTTCGCCCCGCAGGCTGAGGAAACGGAAGCAAATACGGCACATCCGGAACCGGCGAAGATAGCCCCGCACACGGCCGCAGATGCCACAACGGTGATAGTCTCGCGTGCTGAATTTCGACTTGGCGGCGCATTTGTTCTTAAGCGCTAAACGGGCCACTGGATCCCCCTTGCAATAGGCAGGGCGCAAAGCCCCCTGCGACTCTTATGTCCGGAATGGCATGCCCAAATGTTTGAGCAACGCCTTTCCCTCGTCATTCGTTTGAGCAGTGGTGACGAACGTGATGTCCATCCCATGAATCGATGCGATTCCATCGTATTCGATTTCAGGGAAAATCAGCTGCTCCTTGAGGCCCAGGGTATAATTCCCACGACCATCGAAGGCCTTCGGCGAGATGCCCCGAAAATCTCGGATTCGTGGCAACGCGAGCGTAACCAGACGGTCCAGAAACTCCCACATTCTTCGGCTTCGCAGCGTAACCTTGGCGCCGATCGGCATCCCCTGCCGCAACTTGAATCCGGCAATGGCCTTCTTCGCGCGGGTGATGACGGGCTTTTGCCCGGTGATCATGCCCAACTCCGTCGCGGCGCTCTCCAGAAGCTTCACGTTCTGAATAGCCTCGCCCATCCCGACGTTGAGTACGATTCGATTGAGCCGCGGCACTTGCATCGGATTCTGATATCCGAATTCCTTCATCAAGGCCGGAACCACACGATCGCGATAGGCATCACGCATCCGGGGAATGAAGCTGGACTCGTTGCCGGAATCCTGAGCGATCTCAGGAGCGGCCGTTTCTTTTTTTGTTGAGCGCGGGCCAGCTGCCTTGCCGCCCTTGCCTTTCTCTACTTTAGCCATGAACGTTCTTCCTGCTCCAAACTATTCGACCAGTTCTTTAGACTTCTTGCTCAGTCTTGCACGACGCCCATCGTCCTGACGCTTCACACCGAGTCGCGTCGGCTTGTGGGTGACGGGACAGAGGAACATCACGTTCGAGATCTCCAGTGGGGACTCCCTCTCGATGATGCCACCTTGCTTGAGCTGTTGGTTCGGCTTGGTGTGGCGCTTGATCATGTTCAGCTTTTCCACGACAACCTTGCCCTTCACACGATCGACCGAGAGCACCTTGCCCGACTTCCCGCGCTCCCGTCCGGTAACCACGATAACCGTGTCACCTTTCCGAATTTTTGTCTTGATGAGTGCCATTCCTGCCAGAACCTTTCTTGCCTAAAACTACAGAACTTCTGGCGCGAGGGAGATGATCTTCATGAACTTCTTCCAGCGAAGCTCACGAGCGACAGGACCGAAAATACGCGTCCCCACCGGCTCGCCCTGCGCATTGATCAGCACGCACGCGTTGCGGTCGAACTTGATGTACGACCCGTCATCCCGTCTGACCTCTTTCGTGGTCCGGACGATCACAGCACGGCTGACGTCCCCTTTTTTCACGGTGGCCTGAGGAATGGCCTCCTTGACGGTCACCACCACGATGTCGCCAAGCGAGCCGTACCGCCGCCGCGAGCCGCCAAGCACGTGAAAGCACATGACCTGCTTGGCGCCGGAATTATCGGCCACGTCCATGTATGTGTAATTCTGAATCATGCCCTGTCCTACTTACGACGCCGGAACGAGACGATCCGTCCAGCTGTTGGAGTTAGTCCCGCCTCTATCGTTCCGGTTGGCCCTTGACCATCACACGGACGACCCGCCAGTGCTTGTCCTTGCTGATCGGACGGGTTTCAATCAGTTGAACACGATCCCCGACCTTGCAAACATTGCCTTCATCGTGGGCCTTCAATTTTGTGACCCGACGAAGCACCTTCTTGTAGACCGGATGGATCACCGAACGTTCCACGGCGACGACGACGGTCTTGTTCATCTTGTTGCTGACGACGTTTCCGTACCACTCACGCCGATGCTGTTGACCTTCGTTCATATGCCTCTTCTCTCTTACTTGGTCCCGGCGGCTTGCTTCAGTTCCATCTGCCGTCGAACGGTTTTGATCCGCGCAATGTCGCGCTTGGTATTCCGGATCTGCATCGGGTTCTCCAACCGTCCGGTGCCGAGTTGAAACCGGAAATTGAAGAGTTCTTGCCTTAACTGCTTTTCCTTGTCCGCCAATTCTTGAACCGTAAGATTGGCCAGATCTTTCACATCCATGACACCACCACTCATTGCAGGCTACAGGTTACTAAAACTGGCCGCGGGCCACAAACTTCGTCGCAATGGGTAATTTGTAGGACGCCAACCGCAGCGCCTCTTTCGCGACATCCGGAGTGACGCCGCCCATCTCGTAGAGGATCCGACCGGGCTTGACCACCGCCACCCAGTATTCAGGATTCCCCTTCCCCTTACCCATTCGAGTTTCAGCCGGCTTCTTCGTGATTGGCTTATCGGGGAATATCCGCGTCCAAACTTGACCGCCGCGCTTGACGAACCGAGTGATGGCAATACGCGCGGCCTCGATCTGCCGGCTGGTCACCCACCCCGGCTCAAGTGCTTTCAAGCCGAACTCGCCCAGCGTGATGGCTCCGCCACGATAGGCCTTGCCCCGCATGCGGCCTTTTTGCATTTTGCGAAACTTGACTTTCTTTGGCGCTAACACAGACTCACCTTTTCCTTATGGAAGGAGGACTTTAACCTAACCGCCCCAGTCCGGCTTCCGGTTTCAACTGGAGAGCCGGCAGCAACTCTCCCTTGTAGATCCAAGTCTTGACCCCAATCTGTCCCATCGTCGTGTGAGCTTCGGCGAAGCCGTAATCCACTTCCGCACGCAACGTGTGAAGAGGCACACGACCCTCTCGATACCATTCGGTACGAGCAATTTCAGCGCCGCCCAGCCGACCGGCCACCATGATCTTGATGCCCTGGGCACCCAGACGGAGCGCCGACTGCACGCTGCGCTTCATGGCTCGACGGAAGGCGACCCGCTTCTCCAATTGCGTTGCAACGTTCTCACTGACAAGCTGCGCGTCCAACTCAGGCTTCTTGATTTCCTTGACGGTGATATACACCTGCCCCGAGTATTCCTTCTCCAGTGCGGCCTTGAGCTTATCAACCTCGGCCCCCTTGCGACCGATGATGATGCCAGGACGCGCGGTATGAATGATGACGCGGGTCTGGTCACCGGACCGCTCGATCTCCACCTTGGCAACTCCGGCGTGATAGAGCTTGGCCTTCACCATCTTTCGGATCTTGATATCCTGGTGAAGCAGCCTGGCATATTCCTTATCCGCATACCAGCGCGAGCTCCAAGTGTAGTTGTAGCCGATACGGTACCCGATTGGATGTGTCTTCTGGCCCATTGGACGATTAACCTCAGTCTTGAAGTGATGAAACTACTTTTCTTCTCCAGCGGCAGGGGCAGCAACCACGATGGTGATATGGCTGGTCCGCTTATGAATCGAATTGGCTCTCCCCATGGACCGCGCACGGAACCGTTTGTAAATCGGCCCGCAGTTGACCACGGCCTTGGAGATCCACATTTCCTCGCTGTCGCCCAACTCTTTTTGTTCCGCATTGGCCACGGCAGATCGAAGAAGCTTCTCGACCACCTTTGCTGCATGCCGAGGGGTATGCCTCAACATAGCCAACGCCTTGGGCACCTGCTGACCACGAATCATGTCCACCACGACGCGCGCCTTTCGCGGCGCCACCCGGACGAATCGTAAATGTGCTGTCGCTTCTGCCATACTTCACTCCACCCGCTTCCCGCCGTCACTCCGCATGACCGGCAGTTACTTTAGTGCCACTGCCTTTTCTGTTTTCGCCTGACCATGCCCCTTGAAGAAGCGAGTCGGTGCGAATTCACCGAGCTTGTGGCCGACCATGTTTTCCGTGACAAACACCGGAATGAATTTCTTCCCGTTGTGCACCGCAAAAGTATGCCCGATCATATCCGGCACTACTGTCGAACGCCGCGACCAGGTCTTGATAATTTTCCGGTCCTTGGTCTGGTTCATCTGCTCAACCTTCTTCTGCAGATGATCGTCGACAAATGGACCCTTAGTTACTGAACGGGGCATAGCGCTCTCCTACTTCCGTCTGGCGATGATGAATTTATCGGTCGCCTTGTTCTTGCGAGTTTTGTAGCCTTTGGTCGGCAAACCCCAGGGCGACACAGGATGAGGATTGCCCTGGCCTGACTTACCTTCACCACCGCCATGCGGGTGGTCGACCGGATTCATGACGACGCCTCGCACGTGCGGCCGCTTCCCCTTCCAGCGAGTGCGACCGGCTTTGCCAACCATCACGTTCTCATGGTCGACATTACCGACTTGCCCGACCGTGGCCATGCAGGTATCCAGAACCTTGCGCATCTCGCCCGACTTGAGTCGGATCTGGACATAGCCTCCGTCGCGACCCATGACCTGAGCGAATCCGCCCGCGCTACGGATCAATTGACCGCCCTTGCCGGGCTTCAATTCGATATTGTGGATCGTAGTACCAAGCGGCATGTTAGCCAGCGGCAGAGCGTTGCCTGGCCGCACTTCGGCCTCTGGGCCAGACTGAACCTGATCCTTGACGCTCAAACCAACCGGAGCAAGGATGTACCGCTTTTCGCCGTCTCGATAGTGCAACAGGGCAATTCGGGACGAACGGTTCGGATCGTATTCCAGAGCGACGACAGTCGCCGGGATACCGGTCTTGTCGCGACGGAAATCGATCTGACGATAGAGCCGCTTATGCCCCCCTCCGCGAAAACGAATGGTCTGCCGACCGTCGTTATTCCGGCCGCCGGTGCGGAGATGAAACTCTGTCAAGGACTTCTCCGGCCGCTTCTTGGTCAGCTGTTCATCCTTGAGGGTCGACATTTGACGCCGACCCGGTGACGTTGCTTTGTAAACTTTCAGTGCCATGAAGTTCTCGCTCTGCTTGGAGTTCGGTACTCAGCGCTAGACGCTTTCGTACAATTCCAGCTTTTCGCCTTCCTTAAGAGTGACAAACGCCTTCTTCCAGTCAGACCGCTTCCCGACGAATCGCCCAAGGCGCTTGACCTTGCCCCGCGCATTCAACACGTTCACCCGCGCAACCTTAACCTTGAGCAGCGATTCGACTGCTTGCTTGATCTGAATCTTGTTGGCATCCGGATGGACCATGAACCCAACGGTGTTGGACTGCTCGCGCAATCCAGTAAGTTTCTCAGTCAATAGGGGCTGTAACAGCACCTTATGGAGGTCCCCTTTCATGACCAGGCCTCCTTTACCCGCGCCAGCTCGCGCTCAGGAATCACGATCGACTTACAGCGCACGACATCATAGACATTCAAATCTTCCGGTCTTACTACCGTGACAGCCGGAAGATTCTTCGCAGCCTGGACGATTTCAGCACGCCCTTCGCCCATGACAAGCAACACGGTGCCGCTCACGCCCAATTGAGTCAATGCCTTGGCCAGGAATTTGGTCTTTGCCTGATCCAAGGGAATGTCCGACACGACGGTCACGCTTCCCTCGGCAACTCTGGCAGACAATGCGCTCTGTAGCGCGGCGCGATACTTTTTGCGCGGCATGCCGTAGGCATAATTTCTAGGTTTCGGTCCGAATACGCTACCACCATGTCGCCATACGGGAGACCGTAACGAACCGGCCCGCGCACGGCCCGTATGCTTCTGCTTCCAGGGCTTCTTTCCGGAGCCGCTCACCTCACCACGACGCAAGGTCGACGCGGTCCCCTGACGAACACAGGCCTGCTGCATGACAACAGCCTCATGAACCAGCGCTGCGTGCGGCTTGCATCCAAAAACTTCGACGGGCAAATCTACCGTGCCCACCTTTTGCTTTTTCAAATCAACGACATTAATGGTCGGCATGATCACGCCTTCTTCGACTTCCGCACGACCAGCAGGCCATTTTCACCACCAGGCACTGCTCCGCGCACGAACAACAGATTTTCCTCGGGGCGGGAATCGATCACCTTGAGCCGCTGAACGGTCACGCGCTCCGCCCCCATATGACCAGGCAGGGTCTTGTTCTTCCACACTCGAGAGGGAAACGAGCTGGCACCGATGGAACCTGGCGCCCGGTGAAACATAGAACCGTGCGACTCCGGACCGCCGGAATAGTTATGTCGACGCACTACACCCTGAAACCCTTTCCCCTTGGAGACGCCCACGACATCGACCCAATCACCTTTCTTGAACATTTCAACGGTGATCGCTTGCCCCACCGCGACATCCCCGAGTTTCTTGAATTCCCGGAGCCAACGGCTCGCTGGAGCCTGATTCTTCTTGAGGTGACCAAGCTCAGCCTTGGAGAGTTTCCGCTCCTTGATCTCCCCAAATGACAGCTGAACAGCCTCATACCCATCGCGCTCCTTCGTCTTGATCGACACGACGCGACAGGGACCAGCCTCGATGACCGTAACCGGCTCAAGCACGCTCTCGTCATACACCTGGGTCATCCCCAGTTTTTTACCAAGCAATCCGTTTGTCATTCGCTCACCGAAAGACTGAGAAAAGGCGAAGGTCGACCCAGGACGCTCACCTTAGCCCAGACCTTCCTCATAATTTGATTTCCACATCCACACCGGCCGCCAGATTCAGCTTCATCAGCGAATCCATGGTTTCCGGTGTTGGCTCCATAATGTCCAACAATCGCTTATGGGTCCGAATCTCGAATTGCTCGCGGGACTTCTTGTCCACGTGAGTCGATCGCTGGACGGTAAACCGCTCGATCTTCGTCGGAAGAGGAATCGGCCCAACCACTTTCGCCCCGCTTCGACGAACGGTCTCCACAATTTCGGCGACTGACTGATCGAGCACGCGGTAATCAAAACCGCGCAGCCTGATACGAATTCGTTGATCGACTTTCACGCGAAACTCCTCACCTGCCGGCCAACGGCCGGGATGCCTCTATGCCAAAATTTCGGTTACGACGCCGGAGCCGACGGTTTTGCCGCCCTCGCGGACCGCGAAGCGCAGCCCCTGGTCCATGGCGATCGGGCTGATCAATTCCGCCGTCACGCTCACATTGTCTCCCGGCATCACCATCTCGACGCCCGGATTCAGCTGCACCACCCCCGTCACGTCCGTCGTCCGGAAGTAGAACTGCGGCCGATACCCGTTGAAGAACGGCGTGTGCCGTCCCCCTTCTTCCTTCGTCAGCACGTAAATCTCCGCCTTGAACTTCGTGTGCGGCGTGATGCTCTTCGGCTTCGACAGCACCATCCCCCGCTCCACATCTTCCTTCTTCGTCCCACGCAGCAACACCCCGATGTTGTCGCCCGCCTGCCCCTCATCGAGCACCTTGCGGAACATTTCCACGCCCGTGACCACTGTGGTCTGCGTCGGCCGCAATCCCACGATTTCGATTTCGTCCCCCACCTTCACGATGCCCCGCTCGCACCGCCCCGTCACCACCGTCCCCCGGCCGCTGATCGTAAACACGTCTTCGATCGGCATCAGGAACGGCTTATCGATCGGCCGCTGCGGCGTCGGAATGTAGGTATCCACCGCCTCGAGCAACTTCAGGATCGACGGCACCCCCAATGGGCCCTGATCCCCTTCCATCGCCTTCAAGGCACTGCCCTGGATGATCGGCGTCTTGTCACCCGGGAACCCGTACTTCGACAGCAATTCCCGCACTTCCAGTTCCACCAACTCCAACAATTCCTTGTCGTCGACCTTGTCCGCCTTGTTCAAGAACACCACGATGTAGGGCACGCCCACCTGGCGCGCCAACAGAATGTGCTCCCGCGTCTGCGGCATCGGCCCATCGGCCGCGCTCACCACCAGAATGGCCCCATCCATCTGCGCGGCCCCGGTGATCATGTTCTTCACATAATCGGCGTGGCCCGGGCAGTCGACGTGCGCGTAGTGCCGGTTGTCCGTCTCGTACTCCACGTGGCTGATGGCGATCGTCATGATCTTCGTCGCATCGCGGCGCCCCTGGCTCTCGCTCGCCTTCGCCACTTCGTCGTAGCTCACGAACTTCGCCATGCCCCGATCCGCACAAATCTTTGTCAACGCCGCCGTCAACGTCGTCTTCCCATGGTCCACGTGCCCGATCGTCCCGATATTCACGTGGGGCTTTCGCCGCTCAAATTTCGCCTTCGCCAT